>JBAXVQ010000019.1:0-29941 GCA_037128935.1 bacterium
ACGGAGGGGAGCCCTCTGCCGCCGAAGATGCGCCCTCTTCGGTCATTGAGCCATCTTCGGTCACTTTCCCCCCTTCGGTCACTGAGCCTGTCGAAGTGACCGAACCACCCGCTACGTCCCCCACCCTGCCCGCTCCGATGGCTTCGACAGGCTCAGCCAACGGAGGGGAGGACACTTCGCCATCTCCGGGCACTTTCCCCACTTCGGACACTTCCCCCACTTCGGACACTGAGCCTGTCGAAGTGACCGAAGCGCCATACTGCGTATAATTTTTAGAAAGAATCGGCAATTGATTGGTATCTCCGTTTATTAACGCGTCTTTTTTCCTTCTACTCCAACCCTGCACCTGTTTTTCTCGATAGAAGGCTTCATCTATTCTGGAAAACTCCTCCACATACACCAACTGCACCGGCAAATGCTTTTTGGTAAAATTGGCACCTTCACCGATAGTATGCTCATACATTCGCTTTTCTATATTTCTCGTACTACCAGTGTACAACTTACCATTTGAGCACAGTAGTATGTAGAGATATCCTCTCATAGCAGCTCCTGCATAGTGTCGGTGATTCCGGTGGCTTCGACAGGCTCAGCCGCCGGAGGGGGGACTCCTTCGGTCACTGAGCCTGTCGAAGTGGTCGAAGTGATCGAAGTGCCCGAAGTGCCGAACCACCCCCTACGTTCCCCACCCTGCCCGCTCCGATGGCTTCGACAGGCTCAGCCGCCGGAGGGGGGGGTCTTCTTCGGTCACTGAGCCTGTCGAAGTGCCCGAAGTGGTCGAAAGTGTCCGAACCGCCCGCTATGTTCCCCACCCTGCCTGCTCCGGTGGCTTCGACAGGCTCAGCCTCCGGAGGGGGGGTCTTCTTCGGTCACTGAGCCTGTCGAAGTGGTCGAAGTGATCGAAGTGTCCGAAGTGCCCTACCCTGCCAACGCTTCATTTAGTTCATCCAGTATCGTTTCCATATTTTCCCCAAAAAGCTGCCACATTCTGCCCCGTCCGCCGCTGGCATCAAAGGGCGTGTAGTCCAGATCTTCACTCCCCACATGCACCGATGCGGCGATGTGGTCTTTCAGCATGGTGAGCCATTCCATCTGTTCTTTGGTAAACTTCAACGCCCCAGCCTGCTTTTTGAAAAGCCATGCCTGGAAGTTTTTATTCACCGTCATATCGTAAGGCGTCAGCACCACATCAATCCCCGCAACTTTCCGAATAAGCGACACCAGCGCAACGATATCGTTTGCCGTGCTGGCAGCCGATCTGGCTGCCGAGCTGGTTGCTGAGCCTGTCGAAGCACCCAGCTGCTCATACGCCCGCCACACCTGCATCGGAGCAAGCAATGGTCTGTCCAGTAGCAGCTTCTCTTTCAGGTCTTTGAGCATGGCAAAGGTGAGTTCCCGCCTTCTGTAGGGCTGGGCATAAAAAAGCTGTAATGCCAGAATTTCGTCTTTGTGGGTGTTAATCCATTCGGTAAATGACTGGATAATTTCGTTGGCTTTGTCTTTGTTGTTTTTATCCCAGCCAACGGTGAGCAGCTCGTCAGGGTTCAAAAGGTCTATTTTCTGTTCGTGGGCTTTGCGGACATTTTCGATGTAGTCGTTCAACTCGCCGGTGAAGACTTTGGCGGCTTTGTTTTGCAGTTCTGTTTCCCGTTCTTTGATCTTGGCTTCGATAGTGGTGGGAGCAGCGTCGGGCATCTGGCGTTCGGTTTCTTCACGGATTTCTTCGAGGGTGTCAGGGTTGTAGGCGTTCAAAAGGTCTTTTACCACCCGTGAAACCGTGATGCCGCCTGATTTTTCTTCGAATGTGGTACGCTCTTTTTCGGTGATCTGTTTATCCAAACGGGTAAGTCGGTTTGCCAGCGAGGTATACAATTCCTCATCCCGTGCACCCACGGCAATAGCAGCGAGCAGGTCTTTCAATGCAACGCCGGGCTTTTTCTCCAGTGGGCGGCTGTCGGTTTTGAGGCTTTTCGTCACACCGATGGCATCGACAATCACAAAATGGTCTTTGGTGATTGTTGCCGATGGGGAAACTTTCCTCAAATCGTCAAAATCGATTACCCGGGTGCCACGACCTTTCATCTGTTCAAAGTAGTTGCGGCTTTTCACGTCGCGCATGAACAGGAGGCATTCCAGCGGTTTGACATCGGTTCCGGTGGCGATCATATCCACCGTTACGGCAATGCGCGGGTGGTAGTCGTTGCGGAACGAGGCGAGTACCGATTTGGGGTCGTCATCGGCTTTGTAGGTAATCTTTTTGCAAAAGCGGTTCTCTTCGTTGAATTCTTCGCGGATTATTTGAATAATATCGTCGGCGTGGCTGTCGGTTTTGGCAAATACCAGCGTTTTCGGTACTTCCATATTGCCGTCGGTGTCGATTCGGTCGGGAAACATTTCGAGTAGGTGTTCTTTGAAAGTGCGGATAACCGTGCGGATCTGGTTGGGATTGACGATATCTTTATCAAGCTGATTGGCCGAATAGGTTTCGTCTTCGTCCTGGAGTTCCAGTCGTTTTTTTCGGGAAAGCCTTTCTCGGTGTTCGACATATTCGCCTTTCCAAAGTGTGGCACCTTGTTTGGTCACTTTGGTTTCGATGAGGTAGACGTTATAGCCCACATTGACCCCATCAGCTACAGCCATTTCGTGGGAATATTCCGACACGATATTCTGCTGGAAATAGCCAAAGGTGCGTTTGTCCGGCGTTGCGGTAAGTCCGACCTGAAAGGCATCAAAGTAATCGAGTACCTGCATCCATAGGTTGTAGATACTGCGGTGACATTCATCGATCACGATGAAGTCGAAATATTCCAATGGCAGTTTTTCATTGTATGCAATGGGTGGCACTTCTTTGGGCTGCCATCGCTCGTTCGGGTTTTGTTCCTCTTCGCTTTCTTCTAAATCCTGACCCTTCAACACGGCGTATAATCGCTGAATGGTGCTGATATACACGTGGTTGTCGTCGGGAATGTATCGGGATTTTAGGCGATGTACTCCGTAGAGTTCGGTAAATTTCCGGTTGTCGTCGTTGGGCAGGTACGACATGAACTCCTGCTCTGCCTGTTCGCCGAGGTTTTTCGTATCAACCAAGAATAGAATCCGCTTGGCGTTGGTATATTTTAAAAGGCGGTACACAAAGGTAATGGCAGTAAAGGTTTTTCCCGAACCGGTTGCCATTTGGATTAAAGCCCGTGGTTTATTGCCCTTGAACGAGTGCTCCAGCTTGGTAATGGCATTGATTTGGCAATCACGGAGTCCGGCGGTTGGTAGGTCGCTCAGGTTGAGCAGTGAGCTGCGTAATGATTGTTCCTTTTTTAGCCATTCTCGGATGGTTTCGGGACGATGGAAAGAAAACACTTCCCGCGCTCTTGGCTTTGGGTCTCGGAAATCAGTGAGTTTAGTAACTATTCCAGTACTGAGATAGACGAAAGGAAGTTTTTCGTTATTGAGATATTTGAGTTTGGCTACTGCATAGTCTTCGGCTTGGCCTTCATGCACGGAAAGAAGCTCGCCTTGCTCTTCGCGTTTTGCTTCAATAACACCAATGGGTTTACCATCGACAAAGAGGACATAGTCCGCAGGTCCCACATCGGTTTGGTATTCTCTGATAGCGATGCCTGGGCCGGCATTGAGGTTGATTTGTTTTTTGTTTTGTATGAGCCAACCACTAGTGACAAGTTGTTTATCAATTGTATCTCTAGCTTTTTGTTCTGGATTTTGATTCAGCATTGTACCATCCCGTCTTCGTTCTCTTCAGAACGCCACGGATAGTGGGTATTCTTGGTGGCAGGGTGCTGTTTTACGGGGTGAGTGTGCAACGAGTCTTGCATGTTTTTGAAAGATGTATCCATAGTATTCTGCTTTGGGGTGGGCTTTTTATTATTGTATTTGTTTTTTGCAGTTTTGAAAAACGAAGCGAGTAAAAAAACTTGGAGATGGTTCTTTTAGAGGCACGGGGTGGTTGTTGACTGTGGGAGCGCTAGGTAAATAAAAAAGCCAAGACCTTGATCTTGGCTTCGCAATGCTCAAATTTTCAAAATGGCGGAGAGGGAGGGATTCGAACCCACGATACTTTCGTATGCCGGTTTTCAAGACCGGTGCCATCAACCACTCGGCCACCTCTCCATGGGTTGTTTTTCTGCACCTTCAAATACTGTTTTACAGTATTCCGAACTTTCTGCACAGTACCCATCTTAATACGGACGACGATTTTTTCAAAATGCTGTTTTTCTTTATTTTTTTCAAAGTCCCCCTGATAAGGGGGATTTAGGGGGTTAAAGCCCCACACTGTCCTGCCTTGCACCATACGCTTATTGATTCCCAATAGGACTAATAGGGTCTTGAACCCCCTCAGTCCCCCTTATCAGGGGGAAGCAATACAAGACAGCCTACGCTGTAACTTTTTTTATAAATTTCTTCATCTTTTCCTTAAACACCGCACTATCAAACTGCATCGCATGCTCGCGTAAGACATCGCTTTGATAGACTGCGGGGTCAAACTGTTCTAGCGCATCGCAGAGGCTTTCCACCATGGGCTGATCAAAGAATGTGCCGGTTTTTCCTTCTATGACGGACTCGCGGGCGCCGCCGCGGTTGAGGGCGATGACGGGCGTGCCGAGTGCCATGGCTTCGACTGGGGTCATACCGAAATCATCTTCGCAGGGGAAAATGAGCGCTTGCGCCTGTTCGAGCAGCTTTGTGACTTCGTGTTCGGGTTGGAAACCGACAAATTCAACGGTAGAGCCGGCCATTTCTTCGAGGGCTTTTCGCATGCCCCCTTCCCCAATGACTTTGAGTTTCTTTCCCAATCGTGTGCAGGCCATAACGGCGAGGTCGACGTTTTTCTGCGGGATCAAACGGGACAGGATGACGAAGTAGTCCTCTTTGGGCAATCCTTGTGGTTTGGTGGTGGCAACGGCGATTGGTGGGTAAATGACTTCGCTGTCGCGTTGGTAGTATTTCTTGATGCGGGCGGCGACGTTGTGGGAGTTGGCGATGAAATGGTCGACGCGGTCGGCACTTTCCCTGTCCCAAAGGCGAAGGTGATGCATCATCCAGGGCATGATCCATTTGGTGAGCTTTCCACCGATCTGGGGCTTTTGGAGGTAGAAATGGTAGAGATCCCAGGCGTAGCGCATCGGCGTGTGGCAGTAGGAAATATGAATGGTGTCGGGACGGGTAATAATGCCTTTGGCGACGGCGTGGCTAGAGCTGATGACGAGGTCGAAATCTTGGAAATCGAATTGCTCGATGGCGGTAGGCATGAGCGGGAGGTAGGCGCGGTATTTTTTCTTTCCCCAGGGGAGTTTCTGGATGAATGAGGTGTGTACTTTCCAGCGACTGAATTCGGGGAGGCGGTCTTCATCATAGACGAGGGTGAAAATTTCCGCTTCGGGGTACAGCTCAGTCAAGGCGAGCAGAACTCTTTCTGCTCCGCCGAAGGTGGTGAGCCAGTCGTGGACGAGGGCGATTTTTTTCATAGCAAATCTCTAGCAAAGGACTGATAGTTTTTTTTCAGAGTTTCGTTAATTGTAACAAAAAATCCCATCCTTCGTATTTACTACTAAGAAATCAAAACAACATAACATAAATAAATCAAAAACAATCTATTTAAAGCCAAAATTACTTATTTTATTAAATAATTGTTGACATTTATTATAAAAAATGCTATGGTTTCGTCTTCAATAAATTCGAAGGAGCAATCAACACCACAGAAGACAGAGACTGAACCACGGAAAAGGAGAAGATCATGATCGTACTAACCAGAGAAAGCTTCGAACGAGGTAGAGTTCACGAAGTCTGCGAACCCACTCACAAGAACGCTCCTGCACGAACAAGATTAGAAAACAACCTAACACTTGAAAACACTTTCAACCAATTTGAAAAAAGCCATCTTGAAGGCAAGATACCAGGACTCACAACAGAGACTGCTCTAGCCTTATCAAAGCGCATAATGGTAATCATCAATACTGCAAGATCAATAAGTCTAAAGGAATCAATACCTCAACAACGCTGGGAAACAGTTACCGAAGCCCTAGTTTTTTTTGCCAAAAGAAACACTAAAGAACAACCAGAAGAAAGCAATAAAAAAGCCGCTACTGCAAAAGCCCTAGTTGAATATCTGCGTTTAGCAAATACTCCACATGACGAGAGGGAAGGCTTTGTCACAAAAACTGTAAAATTACTTTTAAATTTACCAGACATTGCTAAAGCACTAATAAGTACAGCCGGCGCAAGCACCTTATACGCAATGCAAGAGCAAGGGGGATGGCTAAAAGCAGCCGATAGTGTACCTAAAGATGTAGCCACATTTGGCATCGCAATTGCTTTTTTTGGCACATTAGCTATTAGAACACACCTTCTTAACGAGAAATCTAAAAACCTTATCAACACCTTCGAAGCAGCTTATTCAACAAACCAAAATAGGTTGATAGCACCTTTGAGCGCCATGCTCACCACCGTCAGAAGCCAGTCAGTACCAGAGACATTTATCGATGACTGTATTCACACCACCTTGCGCGGCTTTGATAATGAAAACTGGGGAGCAAGCGAAGAGTACCCATTCTTTAATGCAGCCATGACAAAACTTCTCGCAGCCGAAGAAAGCAGAGCAAGGACGGAATTAAACAAACTCTCACCCTTGAAAAAGAAAACAGACCTATTACTCAGAGGAATGTACTTAGCCGGAAGCATGACACTACTTAATGGGGTAATCTGGGAAATTGCATACAATCTCACCAAAAGCCCTGAACTAGCTCTCCCCTTAGCAGGTATCACAGTGGGAATCTCAACCCTTGCCGACCCTGGCATACAAGAGCTTGTAAGAAGAACGGAAAATTACGCATCTGATCGTATCAATAGCTTTCTGCATTGGAGCTCAAAAACTTATGAACGCTTCACAGACGGCAAAAATGCTTTAGAACAAAAATTGAGAAACGAGGCTTCATTTTTAGCAATTTGCGGAAAAGCTGTACTTAACTGGCTATAACACCAACCCGCTTCTAACTATTACTACACATACAAACACCCAAAGCTTATATAGCTCAAAACTACTTCTACGACTTACATGAGTCACGTATGACAAGACAAACTTCCACATTGACTAAACCAGAAAAATTACAGAGCTCTCGAAGCCTCACCAGAAAAACACACTGCTCGCCTGAGATTTTTCACATACACAAGTAAATCACCGTCCACGCTCCTGCTCTAACCGAAACATCTCCACATTTTTTAGCTACACCCCCCACTCCCACACACAACCCAACATCAAGAGGAATAGACACACAAGCAGAACATAGACATAAATATTTTTTTATATACAAGACTTATCAAACGCAAAGACACCCCCCCGCAGTGCTACTTTTCTAGATTATTAAATACTCATCATCCACTAAATTTCCTTTTTTAAACATCAATATCCTAACAAAAATTCACCTCATTCGTTCCTATTACTAGTTTAAATAAAACATACAGACATTATTATGAAGCCATTTTCTAAATATAAATATCGCATTTATGGTAACTACATATTTATATTTCAAAAATAAACTATACATTCTTAACCTTTCCTTAATGTAGTGAGTGGTATTGTTCACGGTAGATCAGCCTACATTTATCAAATACGCACCCCAATTAGGAAACTAATCATGTTTGGTCTTACAAATAGAGAACAAGTCATAAAAAATCCTCAAGCAAGTGAACTGCAACATAAACGCAGGTATTTTTCTTACAAGAGAAGAGGAGAAAGAAAACCCCCAAAATCACAAGAAACTTTGAGAAGACTTCAACTAGGTCAACATACTCTAAGGGGTGTTGCTGATGCTCTTGAATTAACTTCTCCAGGAGCATGGAGAGCGATCGCTGGAATTGAACACACAGCTAGTCGCATCACCCAAGGAATTGGTGCTGAAGGGTCAAACTCTACAGGGCATGATGGTCACACAAGGCTTTCACAAGAAGGTATATTGAGTTTCAACAATGATCTTGGTGTGCTATCAAGAGAGGATCAGGCATCTAAGCTAACCCCCCGCGAGACACAACATCTCATTAAATCTGCTACTGAGCTACTTTTGGAAATGAGATATCCTAAAAATAGAGTGGAAAGCTCAAGAACAAGACTTACTCACAGATTGCTCTCAGACCCTGTTGCTAATTTTTTAACTAAGTGGAATAAACCATTTAGCGTTTGCGCTGGTTCAGCTTTGTATGCATGGGAGGAAACCAATAACATTTTAAATTTTGCAAATGTCTCCCCCTTACTTATCGCTGGAGGAGGCCTTACAGCACTAGTTGTTGGAAGATACACAGCTACAAGACTTATCCACAGGTACGAAAACCGTGTTTCCCAAACCTATGCAGAAGCTTCTGCTGCTGCAGAGTCTCATGGCGATCATCATCCTATGTTTCAACCACTATTTACACTACTTAACGTTGCAAGACATCATTCACTCCCAGAAGGGTACATTAAAAAAACCTTCCATAAAATGGCTGAAGATCTTGATGCCCTTTACCTTTACAAAGACTCCCCTCTATTAGCCACTGCTTTAACAACCGTATTTCGCGAAGTACAAAACACAATGACACACGATCTTAAGGAGTTTTCCCCAAGAAAAAGCTCAAAACTACTCCTAGCAAATGCGCTGAATGGTGTAGTTGAAAACTTTTTTATTAATGGGCTGGGATGGCAGCTTGCTTATAACGTAACAAAACTTCCTGATTTAAACATACCTCTGGTTGCAGGGTGTACACTTGCATCAGCACTTGCCATGCCATCAACTCGCGAACTACTTGCTCGAGCAGAAGATACTTGCGTCAGGAAGTGGGAGACTACTGTAGAATGGTCTAAAGCACTGAGTGGTCGGTTAAATGCTTTTGTCCATGATTTTCCAAAAAAAATAACCCCAGTCAAAAGGGTTTTGTTCAATGGTTTTCTAGAGTGGGGTGCTCCATTCGCTCTAGGTACACTCTTGCTACCAGACGAAATTTCAACACCTGCACCTGCCTTACTAACTAACACAACAGAACCACTGAATCCATTGTTAAAAACCGAGGATACATCACAAGGTCTTGAGCGGATGGTGAATGGTTCTTAAAACTGCCTCATAGCCTCTGTCGGAGCACTTTCTAACTCCCCATACTCCACAACGTCTTAAATAAAATTCTGATATCAAACCAAATTGACCAATTTTCAAGGTAGTAAATATCGTAACGGACGCGTTCTTCGATCGAGGTGTCGCCTCGCCAGCCGTTTACCTGAGCCCAACCGGTCATGCCGGCTTTGACGCCGTGGCGATCCATGTAGCGGGGGATCTGTTTTTTGAATTCTTCGACGAAGCGGGGTTGCTCGGGGCGGGGGCCAACGAGGCTCATTTCGCCGGAGAGGACGTTGAAGAGTTGTGGGAGTTCGTCGAGGTTAAATTATCTTAAATACTTGCCGACGGGAGTGATGCGGGGGTCGTCTTTGACCGTCCAGAAGCGACCACCTTTTCCGTGGGCATCTTTCGTCATGGAGCGGAATTTGTAGGTTTGAAAGACCATGCCATCGAGGCCGATGCGTTCTTGGCGGATAAAGATGGGGCCCGGGGAAGTTAGCTTCACCAGTGTAGTAATGATAAGTAATATCGGGCTGATGAGGATGGTGATGAGTAAAGAAACTGCGAGATCAAATGATCGTTTTAGGCCGAGATTGTAGCCCTGCAGTGGGGTTTTGCGAATGGAAATGAGAGGAAGGCCGTTGATCATGGCGGTGGTGTTGTAGCTGGAAAGGAGCTGAAGCATGTCGGGGACAAAGGTGAAGCGAATGTCGTGCTCTTTGCAGGTGGTGATGATCTGGAGGACGGCTTCTTGATCCAATGAGGAAAGGGTTAGGATGACTTCCCCGATGTCGTTTTTCTTCACCAACTCTTCGATGGATTGCAAACTGCCAATGACGGGGAATCCACAGAGTTTCTTCTGTTTGAGCTGTTTTGTGGGTACTACTCCGACAATCCGGTAATTCCAGATGTCGCGTTGACGAAAGCCTTCAAGAAGCTGCTCGGCGGTTGGATCGGTGCCGATGACGAGGATGTTTTTTATCCCAAAACCAAAACGACGGAGATATTTCCTCACGGCGCGGAGTACAATCCTTCCTACTCCAATGAGTAAAAGACATAGCACCCATGCGTAAATGATTATCAAACGGGAAAAAAGCTGCTCACCACGAAAGAATGTTACAATAACATACACTACAACTCCGGTGTTCAGAGCGCTAAAAAGTAATCGAATCTCGGCACCTAGTTCTCTGGTTTTCTCAAGGTGGTACAAACCGCTAAAAAGAAAGATGCAGAGCCAAACAACTATAATTGGCAGGATAAGATTGAGATAATCTTCCCAAGAAAAAATTAGAGGAGGGACGGCAAGGAGGTGCAAAGAAGTTAGGGGATCGGCGTAGAGACGAACAAAATACGCAGCCACAAAGCCACCGTAAAGCAAAGCTCCATCAGCAACCAGCGTAATGAGTTTCCAAAAGTAATGGAAAGAAAAATACCGTTTCATATTTTTTATTGTAGCAGATTGTTCCCTCTTTGACTTTCCCCTGCCGTTTCCTGTGTAATACATCTATATGCTCTGCGTATTCACTTATGAAAGTTGCAGCCATGCTAGCTACTGGCACTGCTTTCCCTGGAGAGAACACCGCCAGTGACGTTTACCGATGATCATAAACTTGATGCACAGCTTGCCAGCGCGGCCAAACACGACACCGAAGCGTTTGCCGAACTGTATGAAAAGTATGTGCGTCGCATCTATGCCTTCATCCGCTACCGAATCAGCGCGACCAATGAGGAAGTTGAAGATCTTGTAGCCGAAGTGTTTATGAAAGTTGTAGACAAGCTTGGACAGTTTGACGACACAAAAGGAAATTTTGCATCGTGGCTGTTTACAATTGCCGGGAATCATCTTCGCGATAGATTCCGAAAGAAAACTGTTTCTACGGTTTCACTGGATGATACGGCAGAACTTCCTTCTGGCGACAAACCTCAGCTCCAACAGCTTCTGCAACAGGATGAACGACAACGGCTTCAAGAAGCAATTTCCACCTTACCCGAACGGGAACAGGAATTGATTGCTCTGAAATATGGTAGTGGATACAATAACCGGCAAATCGCCGAGATTGTAGGGCTTTCATCGGAAAACGTTGGGGTGATCCTCTTCCGGTCATTGAAACTAATCCGCAGCCTAGTGCAGACATCTGCAAACTCTGCTGGTCTTCCCAAAGAAGGAGGCAATTATGGATAAGTTTCCTCAAGGAAATAACCCGCTCGAAGAAAAAGACCAGGCTGATATGCTTGAGTTTGGCCATGCTATGCAAACATTGCATGATCCGATGAGCACGGATGCTGTTGATAAGGTCAGGATGCGGGTGTTGGCTTACCATCAGAGAGTGGCTGCTCAACCGGAGCAACCGATGCATACTTCAACCATTTCTCAATCTACACCTCATCGAGTATTTTTTACTGGTTTACAACGTTTTGCTGCTGCGGCAGCAGTGTTTTTTGTTGTTGGCGCAATTGGCGTCGCCGCAAATGAGAATTTACGAAATAGTGTTATCGATACAATTGTGCCAAAAGGCAGTCTGGTGGTGCTTGCTGATCCGCCAGAAGAACAGGTTCGCGTCTGGGTTGATGGTCAGGAACGCGGTACGACACCTCTTGAAATCGGGAGAATTTCTACTGGAAACCATACGCTGAAGGTGCAAAAGGATAATTATGGTGAAGGTGTTCAGGAGGTTTTCATCGAGGCGAGAAAGACTACTTCGGTAACAATCACGTTCGATGATATCAAGGCATATCCTGAAAAAGGAAATCAGGTAGAGATTAAACTGAAGCCCTCTTCTGAACCAACCCCGCTGCACATGCAAAATTCCCAAGCAACCGTTTCAGTGACTGCTTCTTCTTACCTCACTGAAGGGTCGCGGGAGTTCTTTCCCTACAAAGTTCATGATGGATCGGAAAGAACCGCGTGGGTAGAAGGAAAAGATGGTGCGGGAGTAGGAGAATGGATTGAGTTGAGCTTTCCCCAACAGGAACTTTCTCAAATTTCACTCCTTTCTGGGTATACCATTTCTCAAACGCTCTGGGCTGAGAATAACAGGCCGAAAGATGTTACCCTCGTGTTTTCTGATGGAACAAAGGAAAACCACACGCTGACGGACTCTTCTTCATGGCAAACTATTACGTTTGGCAAAACAATCACCACTTCAAAAGTACGCCTTGTACTTAATTCTGTGTACAAGGGTAATAAGTTTGACGATACCTGTATTAGTGAAATCAGGATAAAACCTGGGGTTCTGGAAAACATCTCAACAAATTCGACGACTTTTCAAAACTATGATCCGAGGGAAACTTTGCAGGCACTGGTAGATTCGCCAACAGGGAAAAAAAACATAACAAGTGTAGTTCGCAAAACCGACACTGAATTTATCGTTCGCTATGAAGAAGAGTCTTTTGTGAATGATAATCAGCCAGTGACTTTTGTGGGACAACGAGACGGGAAGGCTTTATTGAAAATGTGCCCGCCTCCTGGAGGGAGCTGTGCTAGCTATATCATGCAGAAAAATAGTGACCAGCAATGGATAATAACTGAAGAAATTGGCATTTCTATTATTTATAACTACTTCCAAGGAAAACTGTATAAGACTGAGAATCAAAAGCTTTCTACTCTCTGCAATGATGTTGCTGATTACTTTAGTAACACTAACGGGTACGATTCTTTTGTTGTAGGAGAAGTGAGAAATGACTCGTGTACGATCAAGGAAAGTAAAGGAGATGCCAAGATAGTGCTTACTAATCTCCAAAAGAGGGATACAGTAACGCTTGTGACGGTAACATTCACTGATCCGACAATGCAATATCCAAGAACTGAAATGTTTGGGACGTTTGGATTGCTCTATGCGCAGCATGACAACGATGGTTTGAATCAGGACTATGATGCGCAATACTACATGTATGATTCACCTTTAGCGGCAACTGTGAAAATACTATTTTCTAGGTAATTTCTGCTTAGTTTTGTTTATTCGATAAAAAAATCAAAATGCAATTCAAAATACGTAAAAATCAATTCACATTTTTCATGTCGTCACCCTGCAAAAGCTCGATAGTAGTTACTTTTCGAGCTTTTGCATGTTGTTGTATTTTTTGTTAGTCTGAGCCGTAGAGGTTCATTTACTATGAAAAAGTTACTTTTTATTTCCTGCTGCTTTCTTTTTTTACTGCTACCTGTTTCCTCTTTTGCCGCTCAGTATCCTAAATCAATGTGGTCGGATTCTGGCATTAGTTTTCCCTCCTCACAAGGTCTAAATGGGAGGATTATCCCTGATACACTTGGGGGTATGTTCATACTTTCCAATTGCACAATAACCAGATTTAGTAGTAATGGGGTACAACTTTGGAGTCATGAGTTTACGAACCAGTTGTGTTATGACGCCAAAAGAAGTGTAAATGACAATATCTTCATCTATAGCAATAAAGGGGTATATAAGCTTAATGGATACGGGCAACAACTTTGGGAAAAAGCGTTGACTATTAACTTCCA
Organism: bacterium; assembly: GCA_037128935.1. Taxonomy (GTDB): domain Bacteria; phylum Patescibacteriota; class CG2-30-54-11; order JBAXVQ01; family JBAXVQ01; genus JBAXVQ01. The sequence goes on from JBAXVQ010000019.1 coordinate 13,564, forward strand.
ACAGTTTGATGCTAGGAATAGAGGGAGAATAAATTCACCTGTCTTCCTTCTAAATTCCTACGAAGAATCAACACTTGTCTACCCTCTCGACACTTCAATCATTGTCCAGAAGCTCGATTCAGCTGGACAGATTCTCTGGACTTCCCCGATCTACTGCACACCTTCTCCAATCTATGGCTGCAAACAAGCACATTACATTCTCAATGCTATAGAAGATAAATTCAATAATATCTTAGTCACTCATCTCAACTATTTTGCTGCTCTTCCATATATTGCAGATGCTGTAGTTGAAAAATTCCGCACTAACGGCTCACTTGAGTACACTCAAAAATTAGCAGGCATTGCGACTTACGAATTCTCATTTTATGCCCATGCTGATCCCTATGGTGGGATTACCTATTTCTGGAAAGAGCAAAAAGAATCTGACTACACTCAAAAAAATGCCGCTGTGTATGCGCAGGCTGTGACATCCTCTGGTTCTTTTGTCCTCAATTCTGGTGGAGTATCTGTTCCCAAAACTATTTATACGCCCGTACTTGCTTTTTCTCCCTATTCCAACACACCTTTCTCAGTGTTTGCTCTTAACTCATCGCAGATTGTGATCGAAGAAAATGAAATCATGGGCTATAATGCCCATCGGTTTATCAATATGCAGCTTGATAGTTCACTGAATGTTCAAACACGAATTATTGCGCTAGAGCCTGGAGATACTCGAAGTTCTTTGTATAAGCATCTTGTGAGCAACTCAATCGATGATGATACTAATTTTATACTTGCTTGGGGTGATACTCAGCCTGGGGTAGTAAAACTAAGCTTCTCACCTGAAAATCTGATGATCTCCAAAACTGATGGTGTTCTTTTGACAACTCCTGACATTCCTTCTACGTCTTACAGTTGCCTTTCTGTAGGTGTTTATAAAAACGATATTTTCTTAGTAGTACTGAAAGATACTAGGATATATCTTTACAAATTTTCAATAGTTGACAAGGATCTGCAAGTAACGTTTACGCCACGCCCGACAGAAACAGTTCCAGCTACACCTACTATTCCGCTCCCCACAAATACCTATACTCCTCTCCCAACCTATACTTCGGTAAATACCTATACACCAGTAAATACCTCTACTCCAAACTATTTCACTACGTTTACTCCTTATATTCCACCTTCTTACGAAACTTATCCTGATAATTCAAAACCGATTGCAAATTTCTACGCTCAAGGATTCAAAGGTCGATGGATAAGCCAGTACTCTCCCGCAGAGTTTGAAGGATCACGTAATGACGGCGATGAGTACTTCGATGTTTATCCTTGCGATAGAGTCCCTTTCTGGGTAATTTTGCAAAATACGGGTCAGCAAAATTGGTTTGCTCATAGTAATTATGACTCATCCTCGCTTTATGAATTTTCTTTATCAACATATAAAGACCCATATGTTCTTTCTGCTCCTTCTTGGACTGGATTTGACGACTGCCCTTCTGGAATGAACTGTGGAAAAAGTTATTTTAAAGATCCTTCATGGGTAAGTGACTATCGCATATCTTCTCTACAAGATCAGGTTGTTCTTGGAGGAGATAAAGGTAATGCTACAAAGATTACTACAAATTTTACAATTTCATGTTCTGCCGAAAAAGGAAGATACAGAGAAGATATATCAGCCGCTTCAGGAAATTACTGGATTTCCAATGAAGAAAATGGTGATTACCTTCAAGTACTCCACTTCTGGGTAGGTTTTGATATTCAATAGGTAGAGCATAATCACCGTACTCAGCTTACTTTACTCTTTGTAACAGTTGCTTACTTTCTCACGTACTGTTTCCTGAAATAACCCATAACAAGGAGTTTACACCGTGAACAAGAAAGCATCGCTCATCGGAGGAGCACTCATCATTCTGCTTGCAGGGACGATTACTGTTTCTGCCAACACTTCGCTCAGAGATAACATCAGTGACTTATTTGTCCCTAAAGGAAGTTTGAAGGTGGTCACTGACTCTCCAGCTCAACAGGTCCAAATTTCTATCGATAGTGAACCCAAAGGGACAACACCGTTAGAGATCAATCGTATTACAACAGGAAAACATGTTCTGAAAGTAACATCTGATGGGTACAAAGAGAGTTTTCAAGAATTTACGATCGATGCGAAGAAACTCAGGACAATCACAGTGACCGTTGGAGAAAACCAACAGCCGTATACCGAACAAGGCCAAACAGTGAGATTGGTACTTACCCCGGCTGTTCCTGTAGCCTCGGCTGTTTCGACAACAGTTGCAACGAGTTTCGCTGTTGCAACACCAACGAAAAAAGTTTCCCCTGTTACTTTGCAACTGTTAAAAACTTCTGGAGAGCAGTTACGTCTGGAGTATAAAAAAGCTTTGGATGGAACACTTGCTCTTACAGAAAACTTGGATGCAGTGAAAGCTTTCCGCAAAGATCGTGAAGTTGAGGGAGAGAATTTATTTCTGTCTATCGCAGTATATCAATATAAACCTGGTGCAACATACAAAGAAAGTTATGAAGGAGAAGAGTGGCAGCGTAACCTGGACAAGGATATTCAACTTTTTAAAAATCTAAAATCAGGCTTTCAAAAATCAGATATGTACTATATGGGATATGGCGATACTAGTGTCATGGGAAGACAAGATGGTGGATTTGATGTAGAACTAAAAAAAATCGGAAAGGTTAATTTCGCTTTATTTACAACAGCGTTTGGACCTGCAGGCACAAAAGCTTTACGTTACTTCACTTTCCATGAACCTACACAACAGATTATCGAGATCGGCTTGGGTTACTACCCAAACAACACCTCTGAAAAACAACTTTCCCAAGTCAAATCTGAGTTAGAAAGCATTCTCGCTGACAACTAGACTTCACTTCTTGTTTGTTTTACCCCGTCCACAGAAATAATTTTGCGGACGGGCTTTTTTTTAGGTTTGGCTAACCAATATACCAACCCTGTGTAATACAAAACACTTACCACAACCGGCAAACTTGGAACTGTCATTGCGGCAAAGGGCACTGCTGCGCAGGTTTTGATCACCCATAAAATGTAGTGGAGTGGGTAGTAGACAAACATTGCTGCTGCACGACCAAAAGGAAGCGAAGCCATACCGGTAACTGTTACCAGAAAGCCAAGCAACATCGTGACTGGGACAATTTCCAAAATAAGGACGTTGGAAATAATGCTGATGAAGGAAATACTTTTGAAATAGGTAATGATCAGCGGTAGGACAGCAATTTGGGCACAAAGCGTGAGGAGAGCGGTTTCCCCAATCCAGTTGGGAAGTTTTTCAGTAACCAAAGCAAACCATGGCCATTTTGAAAGTTTTGGATGGATGTAGAGGATACCTGCTGTGGAAAGGAATGAGAGCTGAAAACCAACATCCCAGAGTGTGTAGGGGTTCCAAGCGGTCATCAAGGCGGCGGTGAAAAGGAATGAGGTGGTCATTTCTCTTTTTCTACCGACGGTTTGGGCGTAGAGCATGAAGCCAGCCATGAGGGCGGCTCGCATGATCGAGGGTGCTGCTCCGACGAAGAGAACAAAAAGGCCGATGGCGGCAACAAGAAGCCAGAACTTTTTCTTACGATTCATCCGATTACCAATCAGGATGCTGAGGGCGGCGACAATGACGGAGATGTTGAAGCCGGAAAGGGCGATGATGTGCGTGGTTCCTGTGGTCATGAAGGCTTGTTTGTAGGTGTCGGAAAAACCTCGTTTGCTGCCAAGGAGAAGTCCCGCAAGGAGGGAGCTTTCTGGTTCGGATACGAGTTGGTTGACTGTTTTCTCGGTAAAAACGTTGAAGCGGTAGAGCCAGAGTAGAAGTATGTTGCCAACAAATTTTCCAGAAGTCTCTACCCGAGGTTGCTTGATGATGGCAAATACATCTTTCCGTTGGAGGTATTCTTGGTAATCAAAATCTTCATACACAGGTGGCGTGCTAAGTTTTCCCTCTACAACAACCTCGTCACCGTAGAAATAGGGCAAATATTTCGAAACGGAAATCTGAAGATGCCCACGAATGGTGTTAACTGTCTGTCTTTCCCCATCTTTTTCTATTGAAATTTCATCAGGTTGTATACTCAACCGCATCACCTGCCCCTGCTCTTCTGGTTTCTGGTCTATCCAGCCACGAATACGCACCTCTTGTTCATAATCGCGGTAAAAGGCGATGTGGTGGGTGTCGATTACGGGAGTAACGGTGCTAAACCTAACCCAGCCGAAACAACAGGCTCCAACGAGTGCAAGCCCTAGCAAAACTCGCTTTTTCTTACGAAATAGCCAAGCGAACGTCCAAGATGCTACCCAACCAGCGAGCAAAAACCTGCTTGGGAGCGTCGCAACGCTTCCGAGCCAGATTCCGGCGAGCCAACCGATTGAGATGAAGAGGAGGAGCATAGAGCTTTGCCTCTATGGTTGCTTTATCAGTGTTGGATACTGCTTGATGAATTCAGCTGGTGGTAGGATTATAGTTCCTGCAATGTTTTGTCCAAAGTATGTGCCAAAATGCTGTATATCGCCGGTGATAATGAAAGTAACTTTTGCGTGAAGAGCTGCTTGAAGTATGGGAAGATCTTTTGTAGGCAAGGAAACTGCAGCTTGCTGACTGTTCTGCAGAACAACTGAGGCTATTTCTATTGATTTAAGAAGCTGGGTCAGTGTTTCCTGTTGTTGAAATGTTGAAAGGTTTCGAGCTGCTTCTTCTACAGCGTATTGCGAAGTAACGAGCTGGACATTGCCCATTTGCCACAGTACAAGGAGACGGCTTTCACTTTTATATGCTGCTGAAAAGAGTATGTTTGCATCAAGAAAAACTCGTATCAACAGTTATACTCCCTCGGGTTTATGATGAGGAACAGTATCCGGATCAATACCAAGTTTTTCTACTTCCTGTCTGGCGCTCTGGTAATCGTCCGCATCAACGGCAGTTGAGAGCAGGAACTCGGCTTTACGCTGGGGAGTGTATATTTCTGTAGGAACAGCTGTGGCGGGTTTGAGCAAAATACCGTCATCCCGTGTTTCCGTGATGACAAGCACACCCTCATCAAGGCCATACTGTTGACGAAGCATTGCTGGAACTACAAGTGTTCCGCGTTTTCCCATTTTGATTACTTCTTGCGTCATCGCAATGTCCAATTATCTGATTTTCAGAATAGCAGATTTTCTTCGTATTTTCAAGTTTTCTATCGCTTCCCGTCCAAATACGTCTGCAAAATAATCTTCGCAGCTTTTTGATTGACCAACTTTTTCATAGCGGGGTCGCGAAGCTTTTTCCTATCTGATCCAACTAGTGCTTTTTCTGCAAGTTGCGAGGTTCCATATTCGTCGATGAAATGGACTGCAGGCTGAGGCGAGAGTTGCCTTACGAGATCAGCAACGAAGTGCTCGATCTCAACCCGCATTTCAGCAGCGGTGTTGTTTTCGTGGTAAGGGATGCCTACCACAAGCGTAGTGATTTGGTGTGTGTTAATAAGAGAAATGAGATGGGGAATTGCTTGAGAAGTGTTATCAAGGGTGGTCAGTTCATCGGCAATCAGATTCATGTCATCAGCTATGGCAACGCCGATAAACTTAGTACCGTAGTCGAGGGAAAGAAACTGCTGCATGGAAATCCTACATATCGTAGGTTTACTCTACTACTAGGAAGCTGCCCGTTCAATTGGTTTCGCTTCAACGCCGCTGAAAGCCCAGTAAGGAAAGAGGATGAAAAGCAACGGTGAAATGAATACTGAAACACACCCAATCCACTTGGACATGCCGAACGTTACTGCAAGATCCATATAAGTAATAACAAGAATCACAAAGTTTACAAAAGGGATAAGGAGAAGAAGAATCCACCATACTGGTCTACGGACAATTTGTAGCATCAAAACTACATTTAAAACAGGAATGAACGCAAACCAACCGTTATCGGTTTTAGATTTTTGAGCCATCTTCATAAGGCAAAAACCAAAGAAAACGTAAAGGATGAAACTCACTATCAGGATAGTTGCAAGAACACCTGGAGGTAATGAACCTGAAGTTTTGTAGCTGTATGAATAATCCATTTTTTTCTCCTACTTACTGTGTTTTTATAATTTTACTATAGCTGCTTATAATTTTGTTAACAATGGTTCACAAACGCAACCTATGATAAGGTTTTCATTTTTTATAGTTCGATAGTCTGTTTCCACTGCGGTATCGTCGTGGGAAACTTAAGCTCGGCTGCGATCTTGTCGCTGAGGGCTTTTCTGGAATCGTCTTCGCCGTGGACGAGGATAACCTGTTTTGGTGGTTGGGGAATTTTCCCAATCCAGCGCATAAGCTCAGATTGGTCAGCGTGGGCGGAGAAGCCACCTAGAGTGTGGATGTGGGCTTTGACGGCTATTTCTTCATTGAAGATTTTGACCACTTTTGCGCCGGTGATGATGCGTTCGCCAAGGGAGCCGTCAGCTTGGAATCCTACAAACACGATGTGGGCATTGGGTCGCCAGAGGTTGTGTTTGAGGTGATGACGGATACGGCCTGCATCGCACATGCCAGAGGCAGAGATAATCATGGCTTGTTTGAAGTTGTTGATCTGGCGCGATTCGTCGGCGGTCTGGGTGAATTTGAGGTGGGAAAGTTCGAGTGGATTTTTTCCGGCTTTGACGGCGAGGTTCATTTCTTCGTCAAAACATTCGGGATGTTTTGAGAAAATGGTGGTAGCAGAGCTAGCAAGCGGGCTGTCGACAAAAATCGGCAGTTTGAAAGGTGTGCCGTTTTCCGCCATGATGTGGAGTTCGTAGAGGATTTCTTGGGTTCTTTCGACTGCGAAGGCGGGGATGACGATGTTGCCGCTGGATTTGAGGGATTGAGATATAATGTGCTGAAATTCTTTTACCGTTTCGGGGCGAGATTTATGGAGGCGGTTGCCGTAGGTTGATTCGAGAAATACGTAATCGGCCTGAGGAATGGCTTCGGGGTCGCGTACGATGCGTTGACCTCGATTTCCGATGTCGCCACTGAATACGATAGTTTTTTTCTGCCCTTGGTCATTTATTTCCAAGAAAATAAAGCTGGAACCGAGGATGTGACCGGCATCGTAGAACGTTGCAGTGATATCTTGAGTGATGGGTGTTGGTTTATGGTAGGCAACGGGACGGAAGAGTTTAAGTGTTTTTTCGACGTCTTCTTTGCTGTAGAGTGCGACGATGAGTTCTTTTCCGGCACGCATTCTTTTGCGGTTCATCCATTCGAGATCTTCTTCTTGGATGTGTGCGCTGTCGGGGAGCAGTATTCCACACAGGTCGGCGGTTGCCGCTGTGGTGTAGATTTTTTTATCAAAACCGTTGCTGACGAGTTTTGGGAGGAGTCCGGAGTGGTCGATGTGGGCGTGTGTAAGGAGAACGGCATCAATGGTGTGTGGGTCGAACAAAAAGTCTAGGTGATTGCGTTCTTCGACATCGCTCTGACCTTGGAACATACCGCAGTCGATGAGGACTCGGGAGTTGCCGACTTCGAGGAGATAGGAGGAACCGGTCACTGTACCAGTGGCGCCGAGGAAGGTGATTTTCATGAAAATTCCTAAGTGTAGTGCTGGTTTCTATGGTAGCAGAAACGTGGGGGAAATTCCCCCTGCCCACTCTTTCCAACAGAGGGGGAAAGATAAATTCCGCTTACTTCAGGCTCATACTGACTATTGAAAACCTTCATCGATCGTGCTATCGTACTACCGAAATCAATTCGATACGAAATTATGCTTTCAGTTACTGTTTCTCCAAAATTTCAGGTGGTCATCCCTTTGGCTGCAAGGCAAAAATTGAAGTTGAAAGCCGGGCAGAAGGTGCAGGTGCTGCTGTACAACAACCGTATTGAGTACATTCCTGAACAACCGATCGGGTCGATGCGGGGTTTTTTGAAGGGAATCAAGACTGATGTGCCAAGAGAGGAAGGAGATCGAGGATGAATCTTGTCGATTCCTGTGGCTGGCTGGAGTATTTGGCAGATGGGAGTAATGCGGATTTTTTCGCTCCGGTACTTGAAAATACTGTCAACCTGCTTGTTCCAAGTCTCTGCATGTTTGAGGTGTTCAAACGGGTGTTGCAGCAAAAAGATGAGGATCTTGCGTTGCAGGCGGTGGCGTTGATGAAGCAGGGAAAGGTTGTTGATCTGACGGAATCGATCGCCCTACAGGCTGCGAAAATCAGTTGCGATCTGCGACTGCCGATGGCGGACAGTATTATTCTGGCGACGGCGAGGGAGTATGAAGCAGTGCTGTGGACGCAGGATGGGGATTTTGAGGGGGTGGAGGGGGTGAGATTTGTTGGGAAAGGGTGAAATATTGACTTTTCTATATCATTGTTTGAGAAATATACAGTTGTAATAAGGATTAGTTGTGATCGGTTGCATAAATAACGTGTATTCTTTCTGAAGCTCTTCGACCTGACTCATACCGTGGAGAAGCAAGACTAAAACTGGTTTCTTTTGTGTTTACCACTGTATTAAATCCCATACTATTCAAGAAATTTGCAACAGCATTACTAGGGAGGGGAAAGTACAACAATCTATCTCCACTCAACTTATAAAAGGGCTCAATATCAAACCAACGAATTGTATGGTGACGTGGTGAATACTCTAAAGGCCCTCCCAAATCATCGTTACGAAAACCATATCCATCGGCTGCCTCATCAATAATGAGCACAGTAGGGTTATTAACTTTTTCTACCACTTTTCTAATAGTAGAAAAGGCACCAATAGGTATATAAGCTCTCTGGTTTGGTTCAAGATTCCAACTTCTTAAATCATAGGATTCATTACCATCTCTTAAGATACCATTTTGTAAAACCATTCCTTTGCTTCTCATTTGTTCATCAGAAAGCATAACCTCGCTCAGTCGCCCGTTTACTACTTTTATTCCCACCATTTTATCAGGGCACATACCATTACCAGTCCTTGTAAAAAGATATGGAGGAATGCAGTCTAAACTATAAGGAAACAATACTAAACCGTTCTCTACTTGTTGCACTTCTTCAATAGCTGCTACTGCTTTTACAGCCAAATTACTATTAGGTTTGGCACGAAGAAACTCTTTTCTCACACCCTTAAGAATTTCTATTCCTATGTATTGCCCAACAGATGTTTCACTAAATTTCTCAATCACAGCTCTCATTAACTTTCCATTACCTGCACCAAATTCAATAATAGTATCAACTCTGTGTTTTCTTGCTGCTTCTACAACCAGACTAGAGGAAGTTTTATCAACACAAGTACCACCGTGAAATTTATTCTTTGCGTGATATCCGTTCCGACCATTTTGAATTATTTCAATGAATTCAGCATAAGTTATAGGGCATTTGTTACTTGCTCTTTCAAGCTCCTTTGCCAATTTTCGATCATTTATCAAGATGTCTTTTGCCCAATCTACTTGATCACACTCAGCATCTGGAGCATACCTTTCCTGAGTCTTTTCGATTTTCTCTTTTCGTAGCAATACACGTGCTAGCAATGTTCCTCCTGCCACTCCCCCTCCTGCTACCCATCCCAAAGGATTTGTTGCCGCCGTCACTCCTGCCGCCACAACACCAAGCCCCAGAAACACCTTCTTCCACCTCTGTATTTTCGGATCGTCTGTCCTCATTGAATCCTGCACCAGCCTTGCAGACAAGGAACTAAACACTGCAGCAGCTTCGTGCACTCTATCAAAAGGGTGCTGAAACCCTTCCGCAGCAGCAACTACAAGAGGGGCTACCAATCCTCCAATATTTTCCCGCCGCTTGTAGCTTTCTTGTGTAACCCAATGTTTTATAGAATCCAACGACCCTCTCATCGGCAGCAACACCTTTTTTTATAGAAGTATTTTTTTACCATAGTTATGACAAAAAGTCAATAGGGATCGAAAATTCAGGCACGGCAGGAGTGAAATCTTTAGGTGTCATCCTGAGCGAAGTCTTCGGAGTCGAAGGATCTCTTCGAACATCATGACACGGGGAGTTACCGTTGTCCGTGGGCGGACAGCTGGCACGGTAGTACCGCACCCACCTCCCGAGACGCAATGAATCGTGTCTCTACGATCCCATTGTTCTTGCCTGAGCGGAGTCTTCGTAGTCGAAGGCCACACACTGGTTGCCCCTCGATTTCGAGGACTTCACTCGGGGGGAAAACCCGCTGCAAGACCTGGTAGGTTTTCCCAAACCTGACAGGTCTAAACGCCCTTGCCGCAACCCTCTCGTCTCCCAACCAACCAGCCGCTACGGGACAATGGGCTGAAGCCCGTTGTTCTCACATCCCAACATCCCCCCATGCTACAATAACCACATATGCCAATACTCACGCTACAATCCCCCGTCACCACCCTCTGGGGCATCTCGGATGTTCAGGCGGGGAAGTTGAAGAAGTTGGGGATTACGACGGTTGAGGAGTTGTTGTACCACTTCCCTTCCCGCTACTGCGACTATCGCACCTATGCGACGATTGGGCGGTTGCGGTCGGGACAAGAGGCGGTGATCCGTGGGACGGTGCTGCAGGCGGATAAACAGACGACACAGCGGGGGCGGCAGCTTTTCAACGCCACGTTGGTTGATGATCAGGGAAAAACGGTGAAATGTGTGTGGTTTAACCAGGCGTTTCTGTCGAAGGTGATCAAGGAGGGGCTGGAGTTGATCGTGGTGGGAAAGGCGGAGTTTTTTCGACAACAACTGACCTTTCAGGTGGCGGAGTATGAGATTGTGAAGGGTGGGGAGACGAAGCCGAGTGTGCATTTTGGGAGGATTGTGCCGGTGTATCCTGAGACGGCGGGGATTTCCTCGAAATGGCTGCGGCACAAGGTCATGATGGCGCTTGAGGTGGTTGAGCAAATTGCAGAGTGCTTGCCAGAATCAACGCTTTTGAGGCAGAAATTACTACCAGTTGTTGAAGCGATGCGGGAAATTCACTTTCCCAATTCGTTTGAGGCGGTTGACCAGGCACGAGACCGGTTGGCGTTTGAGGAGCTGTTTGTCCTGCAGTTGCGAGGGTTAATTCGTAAATCTGAGCTACAACAGGGGAAGAAGACGAAGCGGGTGTGGAAGCAGGAGGATGTATTGGCATTTCTTAAACAACTGCCTTTTGAACTTACTGGTGCGCAAAGTAAAGTGCTGCGGGAAATTCTGGACGATATTGCGGGAGGCGTTCCGATGAGGCGGCTGCTGGAGGGTGATGTTGGGAGTGGGAAGACCATTGTGGCGGCGTTGGCGATGTTTGTTGTTGCGAAGGCGGGTTTTCAGGCAACGTTGATGGTGCCGACGGAGATTTTGGCTGAGCAACATTTCCATAAAGTGACCTCACTGTTGAAAGTGCTAGGCTTGCAAATTGCTTTGCTGACGGGAAGTAAAAATCTTGTTTCTACACCACCGGATGCGCAGGCGTTGTTGGGTTTTGAGGAGCATTTTGCGAAAGTGAACCGGAGTATGCTGAAGGAAATGATTGCTGCGGGTAAAGTGGATATTGTGATCGGGACGCAGGCGTTGATTGAAGCAGATGTGACCTTTAAAGATGTGGGGTTGGTAATCATCGATGAGCAGCATCGGTTTGGCGTGGAACAGCGGGCAAAACTACATCAGGCACAGGAGGATACGCCGGATTTCCTCATGATGTCTGCAACACCGATTCCTCGTTCTTTGGCGTTGGCGTTGTATGGTGATCTGGACCTTTCCGTTATTGATCAGCTCCCGCCAGGACGGCAAAAGATAGTGACGAGGATTATTCCACCGGGGAAGAAAGCTTTGGCGTATACCTTTATCAGGGACCGTGTGCGGGCGGGGCGGCAGGCATTTATCATTTGCCCGCTGATTGAAGAATCAGAAAAACTCCAGCTTAAATCGGCGAAAGAAGAGTACGAAAGGCTTTCCCATGAGGTATTCCCTGATCTTTCCATAGGATTGCTCCATGGTCAGATGAAACCGGCGGAAAAGGACGAGGTGATGCGAAAGTTTGTAAGTAAAGAGTTTTCTATCCTGATTTCTACAACGGTCATTGAGGTCGGCATTGACGTGCCAAATGCAGTGGTGATGCTGATTGAGAGCGCTGAGCGGTTTGGGCTGGCGCAACTTCACCAACTGCGAGGTCGCGTTGGGCGGGGAGAGCATCAGAGTTACTGTGTGCTTGGGACTGAGAGTAGAACAGAGAAAGCTATTGAACGGTTGACGCTCTTCGTGCAGTCGGACGATGGGTTCAAGATTGCCGAAGCGGATTTACAACTGCGAGGGCCTGGGGAAGTGTATGGTCTCAAACAATCTGGCTTGCCAGATTTTCGTATGGCGTCGCTGACTGATTTCAAACTGATCGAACGGACGAGAAAAGAAGCGGAAATAGTGCTTGGGGAAAATCAGTGGCAAGGGATCAAGCCGCTGCAGGATCGAATGAAAGCGTTGGCGGAGAAGGAAGGGTTGTTGCACTAACATTTCCACCAAGGTATGATTTAGTTGGAAATAGTTGGAAAAATCGCAATGTCTCAATCATCTTTACCAATTGGCACCATCGTTCGCCTGAAGGCCAAAGGACAGGTTGTTCTCCCTGCTGGCGTGAGGAAAAGACTACATCTAGAAGAAGATACCGAGCTCAATGTACTTATTCAGGATGGACTTATTATTTTGCAGCCTTTGCTGAATACTATGGGGGATAAGCTTCTTCAGGAACCTGCGACAACTCCATACTTAACCAACACGGTAATGCGATCTGAAAAGCCCTCAGCTCTCGAAAATTTGCTCAAACTGGCAGGGACAGTAGAGTCTGAACCTGATCTGGCAGCAGAGCATGACCAGTATTTGTATGGAGAAAACGAATGATCCCGAATGTCTTTGTTGACACGTGGGGCTGGGTTGCGCTAGGCAATTCCAGTGATTGCCATCACAAAGAAGCATGTGAAATTTTTAAGGTGATTACCACAAAACATTGCAAGCTTACCACTTCAGACTTCGTGCTTGATGAGACGATATCGTTGCTTAGTCGCCGTGTTTTTCATGGCAAGGTCTCTACATTTATTGATGGTATTTTGGCGATGAGAAAGCAAAATGAGCTTTCTCTTGTTGCCGTAGATGATCAGGTTTTTCACGCTGCATGGGTTTTGAGAAAAAAATTGAGTGATAAGCCAAAGCTTTCTTTTACGGACTGCACCTCGTTCGTTATTATGAAGACCAATAACATTTCCCAGGTTGTTACTGCAGACCAGCATTTTCTGCAGGTGAATATGGGATTTTCTCTGTTTTCTTCAGGACAATCACACCTATGAACACCACCCGCATCATCAGAAAAGCATTACAGGAAGACCATTTCCACAAAGACATTACTTCGTGGTCGCTGCCTGATAAGTTGAAGATTATTGCAGAAATAAGGACAAAACAAGCTGGGATTGTCTGTGGGATGGATGTTGCAAAGCAGGTATTTCAGGAAGTGGATAGGAAACTGAGTATCTCGCCTTCAAAGGTTGATGGAGATACCATTTCTGCCAACGAACTCTTGTTGAAAGTGGAAGGTAAGGCAAAATCAATTTTGGCTGGCGAACGGGTGGCTTTAAACTTTCTACAAAGGCTTTCCGGAATCGCAACAGCTACTGACCGCTTTGTGACGGCTTTGAACAATAAAAAGATAGCGATTCGGGATACGAGGAAGACTACTCCGCTACTTCGTAAACTGGAAAAGTACGCTGTCCGCATCGGTGGTGGAGAATGTCAACGGTATAACTTGGCTGATCAGGTGTTGTTTAAGGATAATCACTGGATTTGTATGAAGAAAGCCGAGATGACGCTACCAGAATATTTCAAAAAACTGCGAGCAGAACTTGCAAAGAGTCGAAAACTTAAAAAGCAGAAACCTATATACATCCAGATCGAGGCGGAGAATCTGGAAGAAGTAGCGTTAGCGCTTACGGTTGAACCGAACCTCATCCTGCTGGACAATATGGATGTGTCAACGATTGAAAAAGCTATTGCTCTTATCGCTGGAAAGGCAAAAATTGAAGTTTCTGGTGGGGTGAATCTGGAAAACATTTCAAATTACAGTACTCTTAAAATAGATTCGATCTCAATCGGGGCATTGACGCATTCGGTGCAGGTGTTGGATATGAGCTTGAGCATTGTTGAGTAGAATACAATCACTATTACAGATTTATTGCCTGAGCGCAGTCTTCGAAGTCGAAGGCTACACCACGTTCTCGCCCCTCGATTCCGAGGACTTCACTCGGGGAAAAAATACGATATTCACCTATGAAAAAAGCCCTCACAATTGCAACACCATTTTTGCTTTTTTTGCTTGTGGTTGGCTTTGTTATTTTTCGCGCCGTGAACACCCCCTTTCGCGATCAAGTTCTCTTGACCGCTCTTTCTGAACCTAGCGTTTCCCTATTTGTTGACACCTATGGGAAATGCGATGGATGCAGTTTTCCAACACCGGTGGAATATGAAATGCAACACTATTGCAGTGACTGCGTGGCGTGTGGTGTTAAAGATGTTTCTGCGGGTTGGGACGTCGAGTTTTGGATTGGTGAACGCTGCAGCTTTCGGTATAATGCTCCTTCGGAAAAAATAACGGTGCATGTGGATAAAGAAGAGAATGCTTCGAATACTCTTTTTGTATCTAGTGTTCACCCGACGTCAGCATTTCTCAATGATGCAACCTATTGTGAACAGGATAGAGACTGCCAGTGCTTGTCTGGAAGTGGAGTGCCTTTTGTGGGTTGTCAGAATTCAGTGCATGCGTCAATGTTTCAGACGGGGGCGGGGCAGTGTTCCTTGTGTGGGTGTGTGAAGAATCAGTGCACAGAACGTAAATAATCTGTAATTGGTAAGGAGTCAATGAGCATGGCATTCAAAAGTCCGGCTGAGATCGTTGCGACAACTATAGCTTCTGGGAAAAACAAAATACAACTATCGATCGGAAAACTGATCCTTCTTGGCTTTCTAGCTGGATCGTACATTGCACTGGGTGGTTTATTGGCGATTATTGTTGGAGGCGGGATTCCAGCGATCAAAGCTGAAAATCCGGGTTTGCAAAAGCTGCTTTTTGCAGGGGTCTTTCCGGTTGGGCTGATGTTGGTTGTCATAGCTGGTGCTGAACTGTTTACCGGAAACACGGCAACACTGATCCCGCCACTGCTGTCGAAAACTATTTCCTGGAAAGGGTTGCTAAAAAACTGGGGAGTTGTGTATATTTCAAACTTTGTTGGCGCGCTTTTTGTTGCGTGGGCTTTTGCGTATGGGGGAAAGGTCTTTGCGCAGGATCCCTGGCTTTCTAGCGTAAAAAGCATCGCCGTGGCGAAAGTGTCACTCGATTTCACTACCTTGTTTCTCAAGGCGGTAGCGTGCAACTGGCTTGTCTGTTTGGCCGTCTGGATGGCAATCGCAGCTGACGATATCGCTGGAAAGATCATAGCCATCTGGTTTCCAATTATGGCATTTGTGGCGATGGGATTTGAGCACAGTATCGCCAATATGTTCTTTATTCCGGCAGGGATGTTCTATGGGGCTTCGGTGAATCTGCAGCAATTTCTCATCGGGAATCTGTTGCCGGTGACGTTGGGGAATATTGTGGGTGGGGCGGTGTTTGTGGGGATGGGGTATTGGTTTGTGTATGGGGAAAGAACATAACTCGGAGATGCGTTTGTTTGTATTTATTTCTTTCCCCCCCTTGCAAGGGGGAGTTGGAGGGGGTTGCATTTCACGCTCTTTCGCAGCCTTTATCCTGTGACTGAAAATCCAACCCCACCCAACCTCCCCTTAGAAAGGGGAGGAGTAAATTTGAACTAAACTCTACACTTCAGGCACATTCCCCAACGCCTCCCTAATCGCCTCTTCCGGATGTTCGTAGTCATCCAGCGTTCCAGCAAGGAATTTGGCATAAGAGTTGAGGTCGAAGTGGCCGTGGCCGGAGGCGCCGAAGACGATGACTCGTTCTTTTTGCTCTTCTTTCGCTTTTAGGGCTTCGTCGATGGCGGCTTTGACGGCGTGGGCGGTTTCGGGGGCGAGGATGTGGCCTTCGGTGCGGGCAAAGAGAAGTGCGGCTTCAAAGATTGCTTTCTGGGGATGGGCGACGGCTTCGATGAGGCCTTCGTGTTTCATTTTGGAAATGATCGGAGACATGCCGTGGTAGCGGAGTCCACCGGCGTGAATGCCGGAGGGAATAAAGCTGTGACCTAATGTGTGCATTTTCACCACGGGAGAAAGTTTTGAGGTATCGCCATAGTCGTAGGTAAATTCACCTTTTGTCAGGGTTGGGCAGGCTGAAGGCTCGACGGCGAGAAGGCGGACGTCTTTGCCGTTAATTTTGTCGTGGGCGAAAGGAAATGCGAGGCCGCCGAAGTTGGAGCCGCCACCAGCGCAACCGATAACAACATCGGGATAATCACCAACTTTCTCAAACTGCTTTTTTGTTTCCAAACCGATGATGGTTTGGTGG
>JBAXVQ010000002.1:0-74728 GCA_037128935.1 bacterium
GCGGGTTTCGTTCTATTAGATAGGTTTCCATTTTGAAGGGTATATGATTAGGGATTTTTTATCATTTGGTAGTAGTTTTCTGGGAACTGAAGTCACTTGTAACCCGATACAGAGCTTTTTTTCAGGGCAAGCGATTATTTCCCCTAGTACCTTAAGATCAGTATTGTTGTATTTAATGATGGCGAGTAGTTGTCGGGTGTTAGTTGATTTTCCTGGTTTGCTAGTAAATGACATGATAGTGCCATTTTGGAAGTATCTAGTTGGTGAGTTGTTCAAACGCCATATCTGAGAAGGTGTTGGAAGCATACTATTGATTCCTCATTTCTTTTTCGAGAATACAGATTCCTGCTCGTTGCCCTGACCTAGCAGTGCAGTGTGCGAGGCCTTTCCCTTTTGTTATTTTGTCTAGAGATTTTGTTAGTGTGTACAGTTGCCTTGCAGCTGTTACTGCTAGAGGATGCCCGTACGCTTTTAACCCCCCTGAACTATTTATATGCTTGATGTTCTTTTGTGAAGTGAAAAATTCCAATCCCCTTCCCTGTTCAACAATGCCTAGGTCTTCGATTGCTAAAACTGCTCCAATGCCATAACTATCGTCAATTTCAAAAAAGTTGAAGTTATTCAGAGACTCATTAAGTTGTTGTAGTGCTTTTTTAGTGGCCGATGTTGTAGGGGAGTTTTTGTAGCAAGCTGGATGTGTTTCTTCACCGATTGCTATATTGGTTATTTTTATGTCTGTAGAAACGGTTTTTTCTTTTTTTAGTAATAAAGCACAAGCACCATCGGCTGGGGCTAATGCTTGTAATTTGTGCAATGGAGTTGAGAGGACAGGACTAGCAAGTATTTTTTCCTTTGTAAGGAGGAAAGGAAACTGACCTTCATTATTTGTAGCTGCTTGTTGATGCATAAATTCTGTTACTGAGGCTAGGGTGTTGGGATCTTTGTTGTATTTATGGCAATATGCTTGCGCAAGAAGAGCATAAGCTGATGCAGGGGTGAAATTGTTGAGATGTTCTTCGATAGTAAATCCAAAGCTTGTGGCTGATTCAATTATTTCGTCAGACCAGTCGCTCATTTTTTCTACAGCGCAGAGAATTACTGAGTTGTATTTACCAGAATCGAAAGCCTGTTGAACTTGCATTAGTGCATTTATTGCGGCAAGTTCGTCGTGGTAGGTAGTATATAATGATTTATCAGTGTGGAGTAACCGCTTAACATTGCAATCTAATTGATAGCTTTTAGTAAGGATTGGTTCTAGGCTATTTGCTAAATATATTGCGTCGATTTCTTCAAGTTCTGTGAAAGACCTTATTAGTAGTTGATTTATTGCATCATAAGCAAGGTTTGCTAAAGATTTTTCCCAGTGGTCTGTGAATGTTGTGCAGAAAGATGATTTAATAAACATAGTAACAATATCTTTAGTTTAGTGTCTTGTATTATAGCGATGGTTGGATCAAAAATGAATTTGTTTTTTGATGATAGTAATTAATGAGCTTAAAACCTGAGTGCTTGACAATTGTTTTATGTTGTGTTATAAATCACCTCTGACCTTTCTTTTGAGCTATAGGTTAGTGTTATTTATTTTAACTAGGGATGATATGTATTATGCTTACTAAATTTTCTGTGAAGCATCTGATTGTGAGTTTTTCTGCTGTTATTTTGCTAAGTTGGGGGATTGTAGGTGTATCTTCTTCATTGATTTCTTCTGCTGCTTCTGTGGCTTCAATTGTTAATAATCCTTTTTTAAATCAAGGGAATGAAGGTGCTGGAACTGAATCTGACCCCTATCGTTTAGGGTTGAATTTTCTTGTTACAGGAACTGGTTTTGATGAGATTAATGCTAAGAATGGGACTATTACAGTTGATTTGTGTGGGCAGACTGATTATGTAGCCATTTGTGATCAGAGTTGGACATCGAATAGCTTTTGTTTTTACATCACAAGAAATATTTCTAATGCTTATAATTTTTCTCCTGTTAGTTGTTCTCTAAGCGTTAAACAGAATGGAAATGAGATAGCTAGCTTGCAAAATATTTTTGTTGCAACTGACCAGACTGTCAGTTCGTTCCCTTTTGAACAAAGTTGTGCTCAGCTTGTTACTCCTACGAGTACTTCTACTTTTTCTGTAACTAACTCCCCTACCCCATTAATTACATTTACTTCTACTCCAACTAATACCTTGACTGCTTCTGTTACCAATACTATTTCTTTAACGAGCACCGTAACTTCAACAGGTTCAGCAACTCCGAGTTCAACGGTTACCTTAACACTTACTCCTACCAACGTAATTGCGAACACTGTAACACCTACTGCGACGGTGACTTTAACAGAGACAGTTACGAGTACCCCCATTTTCACACCAACCATAACTGAGACTGCAACACAAAGTGTAACAGGCACTGTTACCTTGACCTCAACGGTGACGGAGACACCAAGTATTACGTTGACAGCTAGTGTAACTAGTACAGCAAGCAATACATCTACTTATACAATCACTTCTACGTCAACTTCTACTGGTACAAGTTCTGCTACAGCTTCAATGACTACGACGATAACTGTTACATCTACTTTGACACCGACTTCTACGGGTTCTGTGACGACAACAAATACAAGTTCACCTACAGTAAGCTTGACGGTTACACCTACTTCCACTCCTACTGAGACTTGTTTAGCACCTACTGATAGTTATGAACGAGATAATATCGAAGGATTTCCAGAAGTGGTTCCTGATGGTACTGAGCTTGGTGTCCATGTTAGTCCTTTAATTGTAAATGCAACTCCTCAGTCTAGGACTTTTTCTTGTATTGATCAGGATCGTGATGGGGTTTTCTATGGTGCCGATTATGTTTATTTTGATGGTGTAGCTGGAAATTGGTATACGGTAAAAACACTTAATCTTGGTACAAATGTTGATACTCGTATTGAATTATTTATGATTGATAAGATTGGAAGTCCGGGAACTATTGTTTCTACTGGTTTAATCAGTGATGACGTTAGTGATTCGAAAGCTTCAAGGATATATTTTCAGGCTCCACAAACGACACGTTATTATATTCAAGTATATTCGTGGAATAATCTTGACTCGAATCCTGATACTCGGTATCAGTTAGAAGTAACGACGGCATTAGCACCGACAGCTACTGCAACAGAGACTTTTACGGTAACCTCAACTTTTTCTGTTACTGCTACTTCAACTGTTACTTCGACGGCAACCCAGACGGCTACTTCAACAGCAACCTCAACAGTAACCACGACACCTACTGCAACTGCTACCATAACAATGACACCGTTTGGGCAAGGTGATTATAGTGATTTATTTTCACTTCCAGGTGGGTATGCCTCGACTTTACCAGTAGCGTTCCATGACACTCTTGGTGTAAATAACTATAATTTGCAACTTGGTTTAGATGGTGATGGTGTTGGTCAAAATCCTGATCTTACCTCTGAGTTTGGAGTGAATAATCCCCAAGAAGATGATGGTGGTTTGCTGGTTAATGGTCAGAATTCTTCTGATGATATAGTTCCAGTTGGTTTTGGTCGACGTACTACAATTCAAGCATATTTTAAGCAAAATTGTTTTGTTGCTCCTTGTCAGACACAGCCGAATTTCCTCTTTACTCTTTGGGTTGATTGGAATGGTGATGGTGTTTTTGATAATTCTTTAAATACTCCTTCTAATCCATTGGGTGAGAAAATAACATCGATTCGCTATTCTACAAACGCTGCTCCTTTGAACGCTTGGTCAACTGTCTATGATTTTGTTTCTTTTCCAAGTGCGGTAACTATTCCTAATTGCGATCAAACTGCTGGGTGTTTTCGGGCACTTCGTGCTCGGTTGCAGCCATGTTTTATTGGAACGAATGACCCAGCATGTAATAACCCGCAACCGGATGGTGGTGTAAAAGGTGGAGAAGTTGAGGACTACATTCTGAGTATTCAGAATCTTGCTGACACTCCAACATTTACGGTTACATCAACTGGAACTTCTACCGTTACTCCTACTCCAACATTAACAGGGACTTTAACAACTACTCCAACTCCTAGTTTGACGGCGACGGCTTCTACTACACAAACAGTGATTACTACTGGGACTTTTACAGTGACTGGAACTCCAACTTTTACTCCAACTATAACAAGTACTGCAACAATAACCCCCTACCCTGCTGATTGTTTTGAGAACAATGATTCCTTTTATCAGGCTCAGGTAAATGGTTCTTATCGTTCGTATATGTACATTAAATCTCCTCGGGTTTTCCGCACCTGTGATACTTGCCATACAACGATAGATAATTCAAATGGAGATGGAGCTGGAAATCGTGCTGACGATGATTTCTATGTATTTGAGATTCTTGAAGCTGGTACTCTGCGGATTTCTTTGAATGGTGTTGTGGTAAATCCTGTTCCACAGTTGTTGAGGATGACAATTTGGAAATCTCAGGGTATAGCAAGTTATCCAATGTCTCCTTCTACAACATTTTCTGTACTTTTTAATGCAGATCAGACAGCTTCATTCCCTATTACTGAGCCTGGTTTATATGCAGTGCAGCTTATTGCCGATCAGATCGATTCGGTTATTATTACCAGTGATTATTGCTTAGATGTTACTTTTGATCCTGTGTTGTTAACTGCCACTGCAACTTCAACTGCGACTTTCACCCCCACATCAACCAACTCACCGACATCTACATTTACCATTACTGCCACACCCACAGTGACTGCGACGGTTACGGAGACTTGTTTAGCACCGACTGATGGTTATGAACGAGATAATATTGCAGGATTTCCAGAAGTGGTTCCTGATGGTACTGAGCCTGGCGTTCATGTTAGTCCATTGCTAGTGAATGCAACCCCTCAGACTAGGACATTTTCTTGTATTGATCAGGATAGAGATGGGGTTTTCTATGGGGCTGATTATGCATATTTTGATGGTGTCGCTGGGAATTGGTATACGGTAAGAACACTTAATCTGGGAACGAATGTTGATACGCGTATTGAATTGTTTATGATTGATAAGATTGGAAATCTGGGAACTATTGTTTCTACGGGTTTAATCAATGATGATGGTAATTTACCTATTGATGGGAAAGCTTCAAGGATTAATTTCCAGGCACCACAGACAACACGTTATTATGTTCAGATCTATACGTGGAATAATCTTGATTCGAATCCCGATACTCGTTATCAGTTAGAAGTGACGAATGCTCTAGCGCCAACTGCTACTGCAACAGTAACTTTTACTCCCTCTTCTACTTCTACTGCTACAGCAACTAGGACAATAACGGAAACATTTACACATACTTCAACGAGGACATCTACTTTTACATTTACTGCAACTAACACTGCAACGGTTACCAGAACTTTTACTCCTTCTACTACTGACACATCTACGAACACAGTGACTTCTACATTTACGGTTACTGTTTCCCCTACAGTGACAGCGACTCCTACGGAAACTTGTTTAGTGCATACTGATGGTTATGAACGAGATAATGTTGCAGGATTTCCAGAAGTGGTTCCTGATGGTACTGAGCCTGGCGTTCATGTTAGTCCATTGCTAGTGAATGCAACCCCTCAGACTAGGACATTTTCTTGTATTGATCAGGATAGAGATGGGGTTTTCTATGGGGCTGATTATGCATATTTTGATGGTGTCGCTGGGAATTGGTATACGGTAAGAACACTTAATCTGGGAACGAATGTTGATACGCGTATTGAATTGTTTATGATTGATAAGATTGGAAATCTGGGAACTATTGTTTCTACGGGTTTAATCAATGATGATGGTAATTTACCTATTGATGGGAAAGCTTCAAGGATTAATTTCCAGGCACCACAGACAACACGTTATTATGTTCAGATCTATACGTGGAATAATCTTGATTCGAATCCCGATACTCGTTATCAGTTAGAAGTGACGAATGCTCTAGCGCCAACTGCTACTGCAACAGTAACTTTTACTCCCTCTTCTACTTCTACTGCTACAGCAACTAGGACAATAACGGAAACATTCACACAGACTTCAACGAGGACATCTACTTTTACATTTACTGCAACTAACACTGCAACGGCTACCAGAACTGTTACCCCTTCTTCTACTGCAACTGCAACAAGAACAGCTACTGAAACCTTTACGCAAACTTTTACCAGAACACCGAGTTTTACTGCGACATCAACCAATACCCCAACGAATACAAGAACATTTACTTCAACGAATACTCCTTCTTCTACTCGCACAGCGACATCAAGCTTTACTGCAACATTAACTCGTACGCCAACCTCTACCGCAACTTCTACTTTCACAATAACATTGACACCAACAATTGTTCCAGGATTTGATTATAGTGATTTCTATCAAGGCTCTTTGGCTCAGGCTCAACCTGCTTGGCATGAGCAAGTGTGGTGGGACCAGCTTCAGCTGGGGAATAGAATTAGTTTTGAAAACAGGATTAACAATCCTCGTGAAATAGCACAGAATGATGGAGTGGTGTTATTCATTAACAACTCCACATTTGTTGCGCCAAATGCTAGTGGTGATTTTGTTACCCCTGTAGCAGGTGGAACTAGTTTTTCTGTTTTATTATTGGCGAAGAGATTTGGAGTTACAGTACCAACCAACGATGCTGTGACTGCAACCTTATGGATTGATTGGAATGGTACGGGCGAGAAGAATGTTCTAGATAGTGATGAGTATTCGACGGCTCTTTCCGTTCCTGTTGTTCTAAATCAGTTCAGTCCATTATTTACAGTAACGCTTCCACCTAATTATATCTATGGACGTCCAACACTTATGAGAGTCAGAATTACTGATGCTGGGGCTTTGGCACCCGATCCGGCAATGGGATTGACTATTAATGGTGAAGTTGAGGATTACCAACTTCGATTTACAAGACCATAATTATTTACTTTTCTTTAAGTTTTCACCCTAATTCTCAATTTTCTAGTGCATGTTAGGTAATTCTGTTATGCTTATTCCATAATGTTGGAGAAACCTGCATATGAATAAGCGTATTATCACCGTTCTTACTTCTGTGATCGTTGTTATTGTGGTGTTGTTGCTTGTACAAAATAAGTTTATGTTTGTTCCAGAGCCTTCCAGTCAGGTCACCCCTTCTAGTAACTCTACCCCTGCTTTTGAGCGATCAACTCCCCAACCTTCTCCAACCAGTAAGCCTCTTTCCTATCCTACTATCACTATTCCCAACCAAGATGCCGAGCAGAAGTCAGCAATGCAATCATCTGAAGGTTTTCTCATAACGTTTAAAGAAAAAAATTGGGTGAAGCAATATGATAAAGTTCTTCATTCTGACAGTAGAAGTGCGCTTTCTAAAGATCAGTATACTCAATTTATGCAGAAGGCTTTTGGAGAGCATTCTGTTGCCATTGCAACGGCTGCTCGTGTAGATTTTATTAAGGATTTTAAACCGAATGGTAGTGATAAAACCTATGATGTTGTTGCTGTTATACAGCCTGTATACTTGAAAGAAGATCGTTCCACTTATTTTCAGAATGATAGTCTTGATTTTCTTTATTTTGCTAAAGATAGTGAAGGTTTCTGGCGATTACTCTGGTTTCAGAAATAAATTTTAGCTTGTTCCGGTTTTTATATTATGAAGGAGTGAATATATGCAAGATGAGAAATGGTTTGGGATTGTGGAGCAGATTTCGAAAAATTGTAGCATTGAGTCTCGTGATACAGAAGATGTTGTTGTGACAGAAGCTGAT
Source organism: bacterium (assembly GCA_037128935.1). Lineage (GTDB taxonomy): Bacteria > Patescibacteriota > CG2-30-54-11 > JBAXVQ01 > JBAXVQ01 > JBAXVQ01. Next base: position 7,722 of record JBAXVQ010000002.1, read on the forward strand.
GGACATAGGGAAATAATTGGAACTTTGGAAAAGATTATTTTTACAAGTCCTATGGGTAAGATGATGTTGACTAGAAAAACAACTCCAGTTATAGTGCGACGGGAAGAACATTATCACAAACGAGGTGGTGCTTCTGTTACCAAGTTTATTTATTCACCTGATGAAAAGGTTCAGAAAGTAAGTTTTTTTAGATGGGATGATAAGATGGATAATTGGGAAGAAATATCTATTCGTAGTGCTTTTTCGGTGTAATGTTTATGCGTTTGTGAGATTGGTAGAAATGCCGATTTTTTTGTGTCGGGGTGGCGGAACTGGTAGACGCGTTGGACTTAAAATCCAATGACCCTAAAGGTTGTGGGGGTTCAAGTCCCCCCCTCGACACCAAATGTTTTGTTCGTTGTTTATGAAGATTTTAAAGTGATGGTGAATTTTTTTATCAGTTCGATTGGACGGTAGGAAAGTTTTGCTTGGCGTAATCCTGGATCTCCAACATCATTTTCTCGGTTGATGTATTCCAAATCGCCCCAAGTATTTTGTGATGATTGTTGGTTTATTAGTGACGAGAGGTGAGGAATAGCGGGATTGGCCTTTTCAATGTGAATTACGGCAGTGTTATTGTTGAGTGTATCTCCTAATGAAAATGCTTCAACATGTCCGTTGATAAGAATCACTCCACCTTGCATTCTTAAGTGTTGTCGGTTGTTGAGGACGTATGTGATTCCTTTTAGTTCAGCCTGGAGGACGGTATCTTGTTCAGGGGAAGTTCGGGTTTTATACCATGTTTCTGCTATAGCAATACATTCGTCTATATGGTTGTTGTCTAAAGGCTGAAATTGCCAGTTATAATTTCGATCGAAAGCGTTTAGGTGATTTTTTTTACTGTGATATTTTTTCCCTTTCAGTTCAACAAGATCGGTTTTATTGTAGAGATAATCGAAGTCATCGCGATTTTCCGTTCCGAGAATATTGTGATTACTGCTCAAATTTGCTAGAAATCGCTCTTCAGTTTTAATAATGGAAGGAGTATTTTCTTTATAGTTTTCTGCAAGCCATGAAAGCAGGAGTGGGGATAATTCTGGGGATATTGTTGATCCAATTGGTTGCAAGAAAAGGTGATTTCCTTTGCTTGAAATACCTTGAATAAGAAGAATATCTTCATATAATCCCCATTGGAATTGATAATAGTCTTTCCAAAGGATAAGATTTGTAAAAGTTAAATGCCCGGCAAGAGGTTGGTAGCTATCAAGTCGGGACGTGATTATTTCTTTATCGTCGAGCTCTAGTATTTTCCACTTCGTTGCTGTAATAGGATTTGTCATAGGATGGTGATATATTTCGAAAAGAAATAAGTTCGTTACTTGGTATTATTTTATCGGACAATGATTGAAAAATGCTGATTCTCTATTGTACTTTATACGCTGGTGAATGTAATGCCCAAATTGTGGGATTTTAAACAATTTATTGAGTTTACCAATCTGACCAATTCTGGTGTTTTGTTGGTATCCGGTAAGCATGGCATAGAAAAGGAATCTTTGAGAATAACCAATGATGGGTTACTTTCTAGACGAAATCATTCTCTTGGGCTGGGTTCGTCGTTGATGCATCCTCATATTACTACTGATTTTAGCGAGGGGTTATTGGAGTTTGTTACAGCGCCTTTTACTGATCCTAAAAAGACTCTTGAGCAATTACACCAGATTCATTGCTTTGTAGCAAGACGTTTGGAGGGTGACTTTTTGTGGACGCAGAGTATGCCTGGTTCTCTTGAAACTAATGCAATACTTTTAGCTCAATATGGTACGTCCAATTTAGGAAGATATAAGTCTCTTTACCGAGAAGGGTTGTCTTATCGATATGGAAAACAAATGCAGATGATTGCTGGTGTTCACTATAACTTTTCATTTGGTGAGGAGTTGTTGAGCAGGTTGCATGAGTTTTTTTCTCAGGGTGAGAGTTATAGAGCTTTTGTGGATACTTGCTATTTCGCTTTACTTCGTAATTTTTTCCGTTATCAGTGGCTGCTTGTGTATTTGTTTGGAGCTTCACCTTGCCTTGATTCAAGTTTTTTTGAACATTCTCCTCTGGAAGAGTTAGAACATTGGAAACAGCATACACGTTTTGGAAGATTTTCAACTTCATTACGAATGAGTCAGATCGGTTATTCTAATCACAAGCGTGAAGGGTTATTTTTTTCACATAATTCGTTACAAGAGTTTATTCATGATCTTCGTGCTGCAACGGTTCGTAATAATCCTGATTTTTCTCGGTTGGGAGTGTACCGTAATGGAAAACGTATTCAGATTAATACAAATATTCTACAGATTGAAAATGAGTACTATGCTTCAGTGCGCCCAAAGCAAATTATACTTGGTGACGAAACGATGTCTATGGCGATGGAGAGTCGTGGTGTTGGGTATATTGAAGTGAGACTTCTTGATATTGACCCTTTTTCTCCTGTGGGGGTAGATGAAGAACAGTTGGCGTTTTATCAGTTGTTTCTCCTGTATTGCTTAGCAAAAGAAAGCTCTATAATGAGTAGTGATGAGTATCAACTTGCTGAACGAAATAAAGGTCAGGTTGCTTTACGAGGTCGTGATCCTGAATTAGAGCTTACTGTTAAGGCTGGATCTAAGAAAGTTCATGCAGTTGGTGAAGAGGTACTTGAGGAAATGGAATTGCTTATAAAGCTTTTTCCCAATGATGTGCAGTATATGTATACTGAATTACTTTCAAAGCAGCGTCTAAAACTTCAGGATTCTACCAACACTCCATCTTCAGTTTTTTTGAAACACCTCTTTTCCAGCAAAAAAGAGTATTCAGAATTTGGTTTTGAACGAGCTCGACAAGTTACTGAGTTATTTAAAACAGCTTCTCTTGCATTGGATACTGAGGAGTATTTTGAAGCATTGGTAAAAAAATCGATCCAGCAACAAGAAAGTTTAGAAAAAAGTGATAAGGTATCTTTTGATGATTATATTAAGCTAAAAAGCACTTTTTCTCACTCTATCTAAGGCACATACTATGGTAGATTTTGTGTATCAGAAATTTTATGACCAATATAAGCCTGAGTGTTATGAGCAGTATCTTCAGAATCTATCTGAGACTATTGGTGTTTCTTATAAATTTAGCTCTACCCCGATACTTATTTCTTCTGAACAATGGGAGCGTTTGCGAGAGACCACAACTGCAGTTTTAGATTTACTGCGTTCTAGCGAGTATCAATCAAGTATTGCTAAACAATCATGGTTTCTTCCAGTGCAACCTCTTACGGAAAATGATTTTTATGGTTGTGTAGATTTTCACTTGGGGTCTGATGAAGAGAAGATCATTGAGGTTAATTTTTTTCCGCCAGGTTTTTCTAGTGTTGCCGAGTTGATGGAAAGAACGTTTATTAAGCATTTTCAATTACCTCAAAAGGGGCTATTTGAGGGTTTTGAAGAGTTATTAATTAGTGCTATTACGGATAACTATAGCCATTCGAAGGTCGCAGTATCTGATATTTCTATTGATCAACAGTATACGCTTGGTGAGTTCTATTATTTGTTGAAATTAATGCAACAACATGGTGTTGATGCACAACTTTGTAATGCCGAACGAGTGGCAATATCTCCTGATGGTTATCCGGTTTGGCACAACCAAGAATTTAAACGTGTGTATTCGCGTTTGATTCCTTATGATTGGGAGTATTCTAAAGAACGGTTGGGGTGTTATACAGAAATGTATACTAAGCACCCTGAAATTTTTTTCACCAACCCGTTTGGTTGGAGACTTGCAGATAAACGCTTTCTTTCTGTGCTTTCCACTTTGCAAGATGGAGATTATGGTCTTGATGTAGTTTCTGTTGCATCTATAAGGCGAGCAACTTTGGTGACGAGGATGTTACAGGATTTTGTTGATTTGCAAAGTGTCAAAGATTGTTTTGGTAGTGTGAAAAATATAATTGTTAAGCCTGTTGATAATTTTGCAGGACATGGGGTTCTTTTAAAGCCTACTGTTGGAGGTTTGGAGCGGCTGTTATCAAATGATAAGGCAAGAAATAACTATGTGGTGCAACAGCTTTTTCCAGCAGACAAGTTACGCTACATTACAGATGCTGGTAAACAAGAGCCGATGAAGTATGATGTGCGGGTTGTTTTCTTGAGAGGAAATGTAGTAGGAGCTTATGGACGCGTGTATGAGGGGAGTATTACTAACTTTAGAAGTGAAGCAGGTGGCTTTGCACCTGTACTAGTATACGAAAAGTAGAGCAAGGAAATATGTTATTCTGTTGCTGTATCAGTAGGGATGGTTTCTTCTGTAGTGTTTTCGGATTCAGCAGGCGTTGTTTTGCCTGATTTGTGCTGAACAGCAGCTGATGCAGCAAGACGTTTCTTAAATTTATCAACTTGTCCAGCTGTATCGACAAGTACGTCTTTTCCACTATAGAGAGGGTGGCAAGCAGAGCAGATTTCGATTTTGATTTCAGGTCTGGTGGAACGTGTTTTCCATGTATTGCCACAAAGGCAGATTACGGTTGAGTCGTTATAGTTTGGGTGGATGCCTTTTTTCATGATTCTGATGGCCTTTTCCTATTAAATAAGTTCATTGCAGTTACAAAGTCATATTCTAACGCATGGTCAAGTACTTTGCAAGCTTCGTTTGTAAAATTTGGCAATGCGAGTTGTTCTTCCTTGGAAAACTTTGAAAGAACAAAATCAACAGTGTCGATGTTCTGTTTATGTTCGTTGCGGATTCCCATGCGTATCCTAGAAAAACTATTTGTTCCGATAGATTGAATGATCGATCTGATGCCTTTGTGTCCACCATCCCCTCCATCGAGACGGAGTTTCAGCGTCGAAAAGGGAACATCTATATCGTCGTAGATAAGCCATAGATTGGTTTCTGGAGAGATTTTATAGAAGTTGAGTGCAGTTTGTACGGCACGACCAGAATTATTCATGAATGTTTGCGGTTTGAGTAGGAGTATTTTTTTTCCGCGGATGGTTACTTCTGCACTTTCTGACTCAAATTTTTTATTTGTTTGAAATGGGGATTTTACAAAGACATCAAGCGTCATAAACCCGATATTATGTCGAGTTTTCTCGTATTCTTTTCCAGGATTTCCAAGTCCAACTATTATAGTATGCATATATAAGGTTTAGTGAGGGATAACAGTTTTGTTGGTTGCATTTGTTTATGATGATTTGATTAGCGGTAGTTGGTGAAAGACAAAGGAAATTCAAAGTCTTCCATTGCGTTTAAAAATGTCATAATCTCCTGGAGGATGTCCTTGCTTTTATCGCTGACACGTACAACTTCTCCTTGAATACTTACTTTTGTTTTCTTGAATTTGTCTTTAATTTTTTTCAATATTAACTTTGCTGATTCCTGATTTAATTCTTTTCGAATGTTAATTCTTTGCCTTACCATGCTGTTTGCAGCATTTTCTTCGAGTTGGGGGTCGAAAAGCTTGGGAGATAATCCTCTTTTGTAGCCTTTTTCACGGACCAACGTTATGACAGCCTGAAGACGCATGGTGCTTTCTGTTGTAATCAGTAATCCTTCCTTATCACTTTCAATTTCAGTTTTGCTTCCTTTGAAATCGTAGCGGTTGGTTATTTCTCTTCGAACTTGGTCTAGTGTGTTGATAAGTTCCTGTTGGTTGAAGTCAGCGACTATGTCAAAAGAGTATTCTGCCATTTCGGCTCCTTGCTTGTAGGATTTTTTTTCAGTATACCTTATATTTGACTTGGACCGAAGAGTTAATGGGTTTATGAAACATTATTGTTGTAGTGAACGTCTTATTATTGAGTGGTGTTGTTATTTTGAGATTGCGATATCAGGCGTAACAATTCTTGTTACGGTTTGTTACTATAACAGATGATAGCAAATGTTGTTGTTAGGTTCCTATTGACTATTAGGACAGTTTCTCTATACTGTATCTTTTTTCTTACTAAAATAAGCATTAAAAACTCAATGTAATAAATCACGACTGATATCGTTTTATGACTATAGATGCTACTAACAACTCGTTGCAAGAACAGGATTCTGTTGTAGGGACAGATCCTACACCTGAGATTCTTAACAGATGGCTGGAAGATGCTCGAACTGGGATGACGGCTTTTGACAACCTTTATGATTACTATTTTCCGAAAATTTATAATTATGTTTATTATCGAGTCGGAAATAGGGAGCATGCAGAAGATATGACATCAGAAGTTTTTATAAAAGTTATTTCGCGATTTGAGACCTTTTCAGGTGATTGTCAAGCCTTTACTGGTTGGATCTATCGCATTGCAGGTAACTCTATTACTGATTATTATCGTTTGGGTCAACGGAAGACTCAGGTGCATTATGTTGATGAAACTGACCTTATTGGACTTGTGGATTCTTCTGCTACTGAGGTGGAAGTCAATTTTATTGATGCCATTGATAAGGAAAGACTGATGAGCGAGGTTCGAGAATCTATTAATACCTTGCCGGCTATTGAACAGGAAATTATTACTTTGAAGTTTTTTGAAGGTTTGGATAACAAGACAATTGCTGAAGTTATGAATATGAAACAAGGCAATTTTAATGTTCGACTTCACCGAACGGTTGAGAAACTCAAGACTCTTCTCGGTGGAAAAATGGGTACTGTTCATCATGTCTAAGCAAAGACCAATACGGAACAATGATTTTACAGATGGGCAATTTGAAGCCTTGTTGACTATGGCTCGTCCTGGTGTTGCCTCTCCCCGCCTGGATTTTAAAGAAAATTTGCGTTCGAATCTTCGAAGTATTTATGCCAAGAAAGTTTCTGAACAACGCTCTGTTTCGTCAAGTGAACAGTACTCTTTAGTTGAACGTTTTCGTCATGCTGTTATGATGAGATTTCCTCGCTGGGTTCTCGCTCCTTTTGTATTTATGCTTTTTGCCTCTTCACTCACTACGTATGCATACACTAATTCTAGTGTTACAAATAAAAGTTCTCTTTTTATTCTGAAGCAGACTATCGAGAGTGTTCAACTTTCTCTAGCATTTTCTCAGCAGAAGAAGGTTGAGACCTATTTAGCTTTTTCAGAGAGAAGGCTTCAGGAAGCTCGTTTTCTTGCCAGTCAGGGCGAGCTTGATCCTTCAACATTGATTGAGATAAATGAGAATCTTAACCAGTCTCTTCAAGTGCTTCAACAGGTGAAAGACCCACAGGAACAGCAAAAGTTGATTGCTCTTGTAACTTCTACGTCTTCCCAGAATCTTACTGGGTTACGTGAGATTGCTTCACAAGTTGTTGAACATAATGACGAATACTCATCACTTGATCAACCGAATACGACATCTGCGTCGGTTTCTCCTGAAGTGGCGTCTCTTGCCCAGGTAATGAATAATGTTACAAATACCACTTCTTCTGACTTTATTCAAGAAAAAATTGATTCATCTTCCTCTCCCACAGCTTTTTCTGAACTTCATCATATCAATATTAGTAGTGTTCCTCCGCAGATTTTAGGAACAAAAGGTTCATCAACTATTGTTGCTGCTCTGTTTGATCAGGCTGGAAATGATGTTACGAAACGGAATGATATTGTTTATTCTTGGAAAATACTTTCTGGGGCAGGTAATTTACAACAGATTCAGCCTAATCAAGTATTTTACACAACTTCTGAGATCCCTTCTGATTCAAAAACGGCTGTTATAGAGGTGATTGCTTCTTCAAACGGAAATTCAGTATCTAATAAGGTTTCGATTTTATTTGTTCACCCTATTGAAACTGTTGATATTGTAACTACCTTTGGTTCTGCTTTGTCGCTTTCTGGATTTACAAATGCTCAATTGAGTGCCAAGGTTGGAGTAAAATCAGAATTTTCAGACATTGGTCAACGGTTAGTTTATAAATGGACTGTACTTGACGGTAAGGTTCTGCTTTTAAATCCTTCTGCCCAGTCTACTACTATTCAACCTCAGCAATTGGGCAATGCTACGGTTCAACTTGATGTGTTCTATGGTGATGATGTAATAAGTCGACAATTTACGTTTACGGTTTTATCAGATGGTGAAACTGTTACAATAACGCCAGACATTTCTTCTTCCCCTACTGTTCCACTTCCTCAAGAAACAAAAGTAAAAACACCTTATCCAGTACTTTCTACTACACCCGAAGCTTCAGATAAGAAATATTATGTACGTATGACTTCTTCAAGTCAGGCTTTGACTGGTGGTCAGACTGCTCAAGTTAAGTTTGTTGTAAGTGATGAAAACTGGGTGCTTTATCCTGATGAGTTAGTGAAGGCGATCTTGACAGGCATAGGTTCTTTATCAGGAGTTAACAGCAATGGGGATGGCACATATACAGCTATCTATACTGCTCCTGCGACCATTGCCCACCAAACGACGGTGACGATTTCAGCTACTATTAGTAATCGTTTTCAACCAGTGCAGTCATCACTGGTGCTTACTCTTTACCCTAAAAATATGGGTATTACTGCGGGTTCTGTTTCTGGGAAGCCTGGAGATATTGTAGCGATTCCTTTAACATTTTTGGTCCCTAAATATGTTTCGCTTCAAACGTGTGATTTTGTTGTGCGTTTGCCGTATAACACTCGTTTTGTTTCTGGGGGCGAACTAGTCGGTAATAATGTTCATTACAACTGCTCTTCTGAAGGTGCTGCAATGCTTAGAGTACAGATAAATGAGAGTGTGCAAGCTACTAGTTTAAGAATTATTATTCTGAACGCCACAGCTGTTGATGCTACAGGGGAAACAATTGGGGTAAAACTAACTTCTGGTGTGATTGAAATTAAAGGGTTAACGCCTACACCTGCACCAGTTTATACAAAAATTCCTGCAAATAAATCTCTTTAATTTTGAAGTTAAATTGGCTGGGTTTAAAAATGGGAGAAGGTAAGTTTTTTTATATGTTTATGGCTCATTGGATTTAGCTGGAGCCCACAACCGGAATTGAACCGGTGACCTCTTCCTTACCAAGGAAGTGCTCTACCAGCTGAGCTATGTGGGCAATTTTGCCTTAATGATCATAGCATTCAGAGTTGAGAAGGTGAAGAGGGGAATTTTTGATGGTTTTGGAGTGGGTTATACAACTGTTTTCTTGCGAGAAAATAATGTTTTAGGAATTTCAAAGGGGCTTCCTTCGCCGTCTTCTTCATGAGCTTTAGACGTAGTGTGACTAGATCCTGATGAGTGTTCATCGTTTGAAGATGAGGATCTTGGGATAAGGTTTTCTATTGTAGCCCATTCGCTGTTAAATGTTGAGGGAATAATGATGGCTACTTCATCCCCAACCTGAGCTCGATAGTAGGAAACTGAAGCAGCTAGTACTCTGTATTGTTTGTTGGCAACAGCTACTTTGTATGTTTTTCCGTCTTGAACCAAAACACCTGTGGTAAATTTTCTATCGACAGGTCCGATTTGTTTGTATGTAAAAGTTCCATCAGGTCCAATTATCAGTTTTAATTTGTCACCATAGACAAGTTTTGATTTACTGGCGTAGTTTGGCGGGACGGAGTATTTCTTTTTGTCTGGGCCGTACATACTTTCACCGTCAAACACACCTTCGATAACTTTGCCATCTTCAGACATCGATAGGTCCGAAAGTTGAAGCTTTCCGTTGGATTGGTAATCTATTTCTTCTGGGGGCCCAGTTGCGGTACCACCAAGGATCTGATTCAGCAGTTCTTTTGCTTGTGCAATGTTCGTTTCGGCATTTACCAATAACGATCGCACAATTTCGATTTTGTTTTTATCCATCTAGAGTCTCCTTACATCTTTTTTTGTTTTTTTTTAGTATTAGATTACAATAGTAACAGAAATACTACTGTTTGTCAACGTTTTAGAAGGATAATCCTATGGGTTTTGTGCAAAATCTTCAGAAAAATATTTCGAAAAATAACAGTCTTTTGTGTGTCGGTTTGGATGCTGATAAAGCAAAATTACCACAGTCGGTTTTACAGTTGCCTCTACCCCAGTTTGCTTTTAATAAAGCGATTATTGATGCAACCTTGCAATATGTTTCTTGTTATAAACCAAATAGTGCATTTTATGAATCTTGCGGTAAAGAAGGTTTGGAGTCACTTGAGAAGACCATTGAGTATTTACACCAAAAAGATGTCCCTGTGGTTTTGGATGTTAAGCGCGGGGATATTGGTAATACTGCACAACAGTTTGCAATTTCTGCATATGATGAATTGGGTGCGGATTCAGTTACATTAAATCCTTATATGGGATTGGATGCCATAGAGCCATTTTTAAATTATAGAGACAAGTATTCTTTTGTTTTAGTGAAAACGTCAAATAGCACTTCTGGTGATTTTCAGGATCTTTATGTCACTTCTTTGCCTAGTATTTCGCCAGTTCTGGGTGTTTTTCGAGCTGGTGAACAGGAAAATGTTTATGGAGTGGCAGTGACTACCCCTTCCCCGCTTTATATGCATGTTGCTAGAAAAGTACTCCAGTGGAATGAGTTGTATAACAACTGTGGTATGGTTGTTGGCGCTACATATCCTGAACAACTTGCTGAAATTCGTGCTTTGTCAGAACAATCATGGATATTGGTACCTGGTATTGGCAAACAAGGTGGTGATTTGGAAAAAACCTTGAAGGCAGGTTTGAATAAAGATAAAGAAGGTTTGATATTGGTTTCTGCTAGAGAGATTATCTTTGCATCCTCTGGGGGAGATTTTGCTGAAAAAGCTGGTGAGAAAGCAAAAGAAACAAGAGATGCAATTAATCTCTATCGTTAGTTTTTACTTACTTTAGTGTAATTACTTTATAGTGAATGTGAGTGCTATGCGTCTTTTGTTAAAGCATGGTTTGCTTGTGATGGGGCATGAATCTTTTTATGGTGATGTTTTTATAGAGAATGGTGTGATTGAGGAAATCAACTCTTCTATTTCCCGCGTCTCGGATAAGGAAATTTCCTGTGAGGGGAAATTCATACTCCCTGGGATGATTGATACTCATGTCCATTTTCGTGATCCTGGATTTACCCAGAAAGGTGATGCACTAACTGAATCAGTCGCAGCAATAAGTGGTGGGGTCACGACTATCTGTGATATGCCCAACACGAAGCCGCAAACTACGACAGTTGATTTGGTACTGGAAAAGCAAGTACTCTACGCAAACAAGTGTCTGTGTAATTTTGGGATCTATATTGGTGCTACAAAGACCAATCTTGATGAGTTGAAGAAAGCTGATGAGTTAGATACTATTCCGGCAATCAAAGTTTTTATGGCGGAAAGTACAGGTGAGATGACTTTGGCAGATGATGGATATCTATCTGAGATATTTAGTAATACTAAGAAATTAATTGCCACACATGCAGAGAGTGAAGCAAGAAGATTATTGAGAATGGGATTGTTTTCTGAAGGGAAGCTTCCTGGGGCAGAACATATACTTTTTGATGATCCCTACCAGCATGTATTAGTTCGTGATAATGAAGTTGCTGCACTAGGTTCAAAACATGCGGTGGAGTTGTCTTTGAAGTACAAGCGGAAAATGCATATATTGCATGTTTCGGCCAAGGAGGAACTTGCTTATATTGAACAAGGAATTCAGGCTGGTTTTGTAACAGCAGAAACTTGCCCACATTATTTATGGTTTACTCGTGAAGATGTTCGATCTCATGGCATGTATAGGATAATGAACCCTTCATTAAAAGGGGAAGAAGATCGAGAGGCATTGTGGGATGCTTTGCGTAGCGGTGTTATTTCCCAGATTGCGACTGATCATGCTCCTCACTTGCCCGTAGAAAAAGATTTGCCCTACGGGCAAGCGCCAGCTGGATTGCCGGGTGTAGAGTTTGCATTGCCTTTGCTGTTGCATGCGGTTTCAGAAGGAAAATTGAGTTTGCCTCAAGTTGTACGATTATGTTGTGAACATCCTGCAATGAATTATGGTATTCTTCATAAAGGATTTCTGGAAGAGGGATATGATGCTGATCTTGTGATTATTGACCCTAATGTTTCATTAGAAATAACTAGGGAAAGTATTCGGTCTAAATGTGGATGGTCCCCCTATGAAGGGATGACTTTGAAGGGTGGAGTGGTAGAGAAAACCATTGTTAATGGTGAGTTGGTGTTTGATAATGGCACTATGGTTAGCGCTGCTAAAGGTAAGTCTATACAAGTTGTAATCTAGGTTATGAGGAGTAACTATCGTTGAGAGAGAAAATTCAATGGGCTTCACTTCTTATACTGGGATCATTCCTTACCGCTACAATTTATATTGATATTAAAGTTTCTTCAGGGACACTTTCGTCTTTGGGTTTGGCTTTTCTGAGACTTTTCTGGGCATCAGTTGGGATTTTGATTTTTCAGTTAATTTCTAAACGATCTTTTGCCGTTGAGCTGGTTGATTTATTACCGTTGGGTTTATTGGGTATTTTTGGACAAGGGATACCGGTGTTGTTGGTTATTATTGCAACACGTATGACCGATTCTGCAGTTTCTTCTTTGTTTACCAATACATCACCTTTGTGGGCGTTGCTTCTTTGTTTTTTTTTAAAAAGAGAAAAGTTATCATGGGTAAAAGTGATTGGAATTATGCTGGGAATTGTTGGAATTATTTTTGTTTTGTTTTTCCATGCAAATAAATCCGTACTATTTTCTTTGAGTCCTACTGTTACTTTGGGACTTATTGCTGCGGTGGGAGCTGCAATGGGTTTTGCTTCTTTTAATGTGTTTGGTGGCAGGTTTGGGAAAAAGTATGGTGCGCTAAAGGTGAATCTTTATTCGTTTTTTATTGCTACTTTTTTTTCACTGCCTTTTGTTGCGTTTTTCACAGGTTTTTCTTTTGAAGAATTTTTTTCTATGCATAGTTTGTTGGTTGGTATGTTGGCTGGAGTTTTTGCAACGGCGTTACCAAGAATAATACAGATTTCTGCGCTTAAACATTTTTCGGCTTCAGTAGTAACGATGTTTTTCTTACTGGTTCCACCATTTGCAACATTGTTTGAGATTCTTTTTTTTCATAGTAGCTTTTCGATTTATTTTGTTTTTGGAGGTTTGCTTTCCCTTGTTGGGATTTATTTAACACAATGGGGAAAGAAAGCTTAGATAGCAGAATTTGTGGTTGTATGCTGAGTGTAATGAGGGGTTGGTAATAAAAAGTGTTTTGTCATAAAATTAAATTACTGTCACTACATAAGGGAGTTTATAAATGACAAATTCCATCAGTCTTGAAACCGCCAAGATACTTCTAGATATTAAGGCTGTTGTACTTTCTCCTCAGAAGCCAATCAGATTCACATCTGGTATTTTGAGTCCCATTTATGTAGATAATAGGTTGCTTTGTTCACAAGTAGCGGAACGTGAAAGAATTATTGAACTTTTGGTTCAGACTATTCGTGAGAAGCAGTTACAGCCTGACGTGCTTGCTGGTACTTCAACTGCAGGCATTCCTCATGCAGCTTGGATTGCTGATGCTATGAAGCTTCCTATGGTCTATGTACGCTCTACTCCAAAAGGTCATGGCATGGGAAAGCAAATTGAAGGTGGTCTTTTGAGTCCTACACAAAATGTTCTTGTTGTGGAAGATATGATTAGTACTGCTAAAAGTTCGGCTATCACGATCAACGCGGTTCGTATTGAAGGTGGCGCTCAGTGTAAGCATGTTATAGCTATTTATACTCACGAGATGCTAAAAGCAGCCACAACCTTTTCTGAACTTGGTGTAGGGTTAACTACGCTTACAAATTTTTCAGATTTGGTACATTATGCTGTTGAGCGGGGTTTTGTGAAACAAGAGGACAAGGATTTGGTTCTAGAGTGGAATAAAAACCCTCAAGCTTGGACAGAAAAGATGGAGCCTGTTGCTCAGGCTGCAGGTGTGTAGGTTTGTAACTCACTGGTTGGTCTTGTTAAGTATGGGTATGTGTTGTGTAATGGTAGTGTAGTTACTTACTTTTCTTGCATTGAAGAAATATTTATTTTATTTTCTTGTTGTTTTTGCAGTTTCTTTTTTCTTTTTTATTTCCTTTGTTCAAGCTGCTAGGAGTGATGGACTTGATACTGAATTGCAGCTTCCGGATCTTTGTGGCAAAGGTGGGACGGAATTTATTTTTGCGGCTACTGGGGATACATTTCCTCATGAGAACATTCAGGCTGTGGGTCAGAGGAAGGGATATGATTACCTGTTTGATTATGTACGACCATATCTGAAGGTCTCGGATATTAGTTACACTAATTTTGATGGTGCGATGTTGAAAGGAAGTCCCCAAAGTGCTTACCCGATGTTTAACTACAATCCTGCATTGGCTAAAGCTCTTAAAAATGCAGGGATTGGCGTTGTTTCGATTGCGAACAATCATATTTTGGATCGTGGTCCGAAGGGTTTGGATGCGACTATTGGGGTGTTGAATGATGCAGGTATTTTGCACCATGGTTCAGTTACGTCAACAGAGTCAAAAAATCCTCCCCCACCCTATTTGCCGATTATGATTAGCCGTGATGGTGTGGACGTGAAAATTGGTTTTATATCTGCTACATGGGGGACGAATGGGAATGCTGATCCTTTTCGTCAGGTAAGTTTATTATGGAACAGTAACCAATATGGGAAGCAGAGTGGACCGATTAGGCAAGAGGTATTGGATGCTGTCAGGAAGGCAAAGAAGGAGACAGATTTTGTAGTTGTGGCGGCGCATTGGGGTGTGGAATATCAATTCTATCCTCATGCTGGTCAGATTGATGGGGCGAAGCAGTTAGCGAAGGCTGGTGCTGATGTAATTCTTGGAGCTCAACCCCATACTCTGCAACCGGTTGATTTGCTTGAGGTTGATGGACGAAAAGTATTGGTTGTTTATTCTCTTGCTAATTTCATTGCATCACAAGGTATGTATCAAGCGAAAAGTTACAGTGCAACTTCGGTTATTTTTTACTTCACGTTTGTGAAGGAAAAAGATGGAGCAGTTCATCTGAGTGGGTATCGTTATCTTCCCACTATTCATGTTGACAAGGATACACGGCCGGCTCCCATAAAAACCGACGAACTAAGAGGTGTGCAAGAACATGTGCGACTGATCATGCGTGATTTTTCAGGTAAACGACAGATTCAGCCTGATCCTAGTAAAGCTTTTGAACAGATCGCTACTTGTCCAGTACAAGAAATCACACCAAGTGTTGAAGGTGGTGTGTTGACAGTTACACCTTCGGTTGGTTTTTTTAAAATGGCTATGACAGTTGATACAGATAGTCCTTCAGATTCCGGTATCTCGAAAATTAGCGTCATAATCTGGTATAGTGTTGGTGGGATGTTTCTGTTTCTTTTTGCCTATTTTCTTCTTCGCCATTTTGTTAAGTAATTATATTTCAATACTATGTCTTCAATTCAGCGGTTCTATATTTCTGATCGTATTTCAGTTTCTGGAGTAGTTTTTTCTGCTGAACAGACGTTGCAGATTTCTAAAGTTCTCAGATTACAGGTTGGAGATTCTGTTACTGTTTTTGACGGTTCTGGAAAAGAGTACTTGGTTGAATTGATTCAGGTTGAACGAAGGAAAGTTATTGGTAACATTGTTAATGACGTCGTTACCGATACTGAATTGCCTGTGACAATCAGATTGTTTCATGGTTTGTTAAAAAACAAAGCCCAAGCATTTCTTCTTCAAAAAGCTGCTGAATTGGGTGTGCAAGAGTTTTTTCCATTTACTTCTTCACGAAATTCTAATAAACATTTGGGTAAAGAGCATTTCGAAAAAGTATTAGTTGAGGCTTGTGAAATTGCTGGTGGAGTCTGTGTTCCTAAGCTTCATGAAGAAAGATCATTTGCTGAGCTTTTTCTTGACAAATCTTTGTTTGCTGTTGAGAAGAGCGTTTCTTTGTTGGCGTGGGAGGAAGAAGGAGTTAGTACAATTGTTTCCGCCGATGTATTGGGTAATAATCAGGTAATCAATTTGCTTATAGGTTGTGAAGGTGGATTTTCTCCTGAAGAGGTTGCATTGGCGAAGAGGAATAATGTACATATTGTTTCGTTGGGTAAAAGGATATTACGCGCAGAAACAGCTGGAGTTGTTTTTGTCAGTAGTGTTTTGGTGAAGTTGGGATTGATCTGATTTTGGAAAATATTGACAGTTCTATGTTAGAGTTGATTCAGTAAAAGGCAGTATTGCGAGGAGCTTTCTTTGTCTAAGTTAATTCAACCCCGAACTCTCAAAGGTTTTCGTGATTTTTCTCCTGAAAAGATGCGTGTTAGGAAGTATTTGATTGGTGTTTTGGGTCACGTATTTGAGCAGTATGGTTTTCAGCCGATGGATACACCAGTGATGGAATATGCAGATATTCTTGAAGGTAAATATGGGGCTGAGGGTGAACAGTTGATGTATAAGTTTGTTGATCATGGTGAGCGGCGGGTGGCGATGCGGTATGACCTTACGATTCCATTTGCTCGTTTTATGGCAATGAATCAGCAGATTCCGCTACCCTTTCGTCGATATCATATTTCACCTGTTTGGCGTGCAGATAACCCACAGCATGGAAGATTTAGAGAATTTTGGCAATGTGATGTGGACATTGCTGGGGCTTCTTCGTATTTAGCTGATGTTGAGTTGCTTTCTTTAGCTTATGATGTTTTTTCTGCTTTGCGACTACAGGGTTTTGTTATTCGAATTAACGATCGACGAGTTTTAAATGGTTTGTTGCACTGTTTTTCTTTTGCTGAAGATGAGTATGGTGAAGTACTGAGAATTGTTGATAAACTTGACAAAATCGGGGTTGAGGGAGTTGCGAAAGAAATGGCTGGCAAAGGGTTTTCATCTGATCACGTTAGTGCCTTTCTTGCCTTATTAACGATGAATTTGAGTGCTGATGAAACGATTGTGATGTTGAGGGACAAACTTGCTGAAAATGCTGTTGCTATGCAGGGTTTGGAAGATTTATCTAAAATCTTTTCTTTGTTGAAGAAGAAGAGTCGTGGGCCTGGATTTTTTTCTTTAGATCTTTCCCTAGCTCGAGGGCTTTCTTACTATGACGGCACGATTTTTGAAGCTGTGGTTGAGAAACCGAAGATTGGTTCAGTGTTGGGTGGCGGGCGTTATAATGGTTTGATTGGTATGTTCTCTGGAAAATCAATTCCTGCTGTTGGTTTGTCGTTTGGGTTTGAGCGTTTGGTGGCGGTTTTGGAAGAGCTTGAGTTGGTTCCGACATCGATTCAGGGGACGACAGTATTGGTGACTATTTTTTCAGCTGAACTTGCGCACTATTCGATAGAAGTGGCAGAAGAGTTAAGAAAAGCCGGAATTGCAACTGAAATATATCCTGCTGATGGCGCAAAACTAGGGAAGCAATTTGAGTATGCTGATAAATTGCATATACCTATTGCGATTGTTGCGGGCCCTGATGAAGCGGCTCAGAACAGGGTTACAGTGAAAGCTCTTGGAACTGGTAATCAGGAAGTTGTGGAGATTGTGGAGTTGGTGAAGAAGGTTAGAGAAATGTTGAGGTAATTTTTTAGGTAATCCCACTGTTCTGGTTTGATATTTTATACTTTTTTAGCTTCATGTTTTGGATGAGTTTGATTCCGTCATAAAGCACGAAGCTAATCTGTGGTAGAAAGAACCACAGGTAGCGGTAAGGTTGTACGCTTTCCCAGTTCATGCCGAGAATTTTTTCCCATTGGATGCCGTATGAAATTAAACAGCTAAAGGTAAGGATATTGGCACGAAATATGTACTTCTTTTCTCCAGTTAGTAAAGCGACTGGAAAAAGCCACATGGCATACTAGGGGTGAAAAAGTTTTGTTCCGATTATAAGGTACCAAAGTATCGTGTGATAGATGCCCCAAAGAGTTGTTCTTTTGCCTTTCCAGACAAGAAAGGTAATAGTGACGAAACTACTATAAAATAAGCATTCACCTATAATAAAGGGGATATGCAAAGCTCCACTTAGTGAAAAGAATGATGCAAGAACAATTGTGCTTTGTTCATATATTCCATAGAAAATTTTTTTGTTGGCAAAAGGGGTGAAAGAGATTATTGCTGTAGCTAGCAAAATAGCGATTCCTTGAGTAATGGTAATAATTTTTTTGCTATTTTTAGTTAGTTTGATGAATAGTAGTGGTAACAGTAGTATTGGAATATATTTTGTTAAAACTGCAATGGAAAAGGTAATAAAAGTTGCAGTTTTTTTATGATGAAGCAAGAGAATTATTGCAACTACAAGAAAAAACATCATAACAGCTTCGTTGTGCCCGTTGATTCCGATATCAACTAGGAGTAGTGGGTTCCAGAGTACTGCTACCAGCAGCATTATGCGGTTGGCGATTTTTTCTCTCTGGTTATGGTAGTCAAGTGTAGCAGCAGTTGATAGAAATAGTAGAATGACTAAAACTTTCATGAGGATGATATTAATAAGCAGATTTTTCTGTGCAATCAGTGTGGGAATAATAGAAATAAACGTCCAGACTGGGCCGTAAACATTGGTAATATTCAGTGTGGTTAACTCAGCAAGCCTGCTGTGCTCAACTGTCTCGGGGAGTGTGATGTAGGGATTCATTCCATAAAGCACTATTGTTCTGGCATGCATGACGTAGATAAGGATATCATCGGCAAATCTTGGATAGGTTGCAGTGCTGATGATAAGTGCAAATACTGGTGCTATCCAATAATAATAGTATGGTATCACTGTGAAATATCGTCTGGTGAGCAGAAGCATCAGACAGTAGGCTGCACACACAATAATAGTCCAGAGCAAAAGATTATCTGAGATTGGTTGTGGCTTTATGTTTTCACTGATCGTTGCATGAAGGGTGCCGAAGATTCTTAGAAGAACAGCGAAATAGCTAACAAGAGTCAAGGATAGGAGAATGAAAACAAAATACTGCCATTTGGGATGCATTATTATAGTACCACAGTATCATTTTTCTTCACTTCCCCTCGCAACATTTTGTCAGCGAGGAGATTTTCGACTTCTTCCTGAATAACACGTCTTAGTGGGCGTGCTCCGAATTGAGGATGATAGCCTTTTTGCACTAGATATTGAAGGAATTGAGGTGAGATTTCAAGGTTGATTTCTTTTAGCGCAAGTTGTTTTTTGATACTGTTTATCATCAGTTGTGCAATTTTGTAGAGTTGTTCCTGATCAAGAGGTTTGAATAATATCACGCCATCATAACGGTTTATAAATTCTGGCCGGAAGGTTTTTTGGAGTTCAACAAGTAGTTGTTCTTTGATCTGTTCCTGTGACCATCCCTGCTGCATCGCTTGTTGTATAAATAGGGCTCCAACGTTGGAGGTTGAGATGATGATTGTATGCGTGAAGTCGATTGTGATGCCACGGCTGTCGGTGAGTCTTCCATCATCAAAAACCTGAAGAAAAATATCCCAGACTTTGGGGTTGGCTTTTTCCAATTCGTCTAGCAGAACAAGAGAAAAAGGTGCTTGTCGAACAGCTTCGGTGAGATACCCTCCAGCTTTGGTATCTGCTGATCCAGGTGGGGATCCTATAAGTTTAAAGAGATCGTTAGCATTTTGATATTCGGACATATCTAAACGGATAATATTTCTTTCTGAGCCAAAGTAGACGTCAGCTAGGGCTTTTGACAGTTCAGTTTTTCCAACACCTGTTGGTCCCATAAAGAGGAAAGTGGCGATTGGACGTGTTTCATCTTTCAAGCCAGACCTAGCTCTACGCATGGCAGACGATACTGCCTTCACGGCTTCTTCTTGTCCAATAACGCGGTCGTGAAGGAGGACTTCCATGTTGAGAAGTTTTTTTGATTCTTCTTCTCCTGCATCTTGAACTGGGATACCAGTTTGCTTGGTTACAAGGTCAATTATTACATCGTCATTTACGTTATATATTTCTTTTTGTTTACATACCACTGCGGCCTCATCCAGAAGGTCGATGGCTTTACTGGGGAGTGCTTTTCCCTTGATATAACGGTGAGATAATTTTACGGCAGCTTCCACTGCGGGATAGGAAATTACTACTCCGTGTGCGCGTTCGATGCCAATAGCCAAGGTTTTCACCATGTGAATGGCAGTTTCTACGTTTGGTTCATCCACCTTAACCACTTGAAAGAAACTAGCGAACGTCTCGTTCATTTCTAAGGTCGCTTTGTAGTTCGTCGGGTCGGTGATCCCAATGGTTTTAAAAACGTTATTTTCAACAAACGGACGCATTACTGCAAAGGCGTTCATCCCTTGTCCTTGAGATGAAAACAGCAGATGGATGTCTTCGAGTACTAGGATAACTTCACCTGTGCCTGCGAGTTCATGCATAATGTGTGAAAGAATTTCAGATGTTCCGGAACCAGAAGATACATCCATTGAACCATCAGGAATATTTTTTTCAGAAAAGAGCGCGGCAATGTTGAGGCTTACTACACGATAATTTTTTAAGTTGAAAGGTACATTTCCACCCACAATTCTTTGGGCAAGACCATTTACTACTGAACTTTTTCCTACACCTACTTCACCCACAAGAAGTGCATGGCTTTTTGTTACGCGGTCTAAGATGTGCAAGAGACTTTCAATTTCTGTTTGCCTTCCTACCACAGGGAGAAGGTAGCCGTCTCTGGCGTATGATGTGAGATCTTGGCTGTATTGATTAAGCAGCATTGTCCAGCCAGATGTCCAACCTGCATCGGCTTTTCCTTTCCGGTGATATGGTTTTTTCCAATAGTATTTGCGACTTTTCTGACCTTCAATCATTTGTTCGGTCCAGAAGACAGTATTTTGAAAATCTTCAAGCTTTACGTTGTACTCTTGAAAAATCTCGTAGATATGTTCAATTCTGATAAGTCCTAGCAGAATAGAGTAGGTGAAAAACACTTCTTCCTGAAGTTGGAGGAGAAACCAAAGAGTGTAGAAAAGTGATTCTTTGAAATCTGGAGAATGGTATATTTTGTTTCCGTGTTGTTCTTTCGGTTGTTGATCAAGTAAACCTTGAATTTTTTGCAAAAAGCCATGGTATTCAATATTTAAGCGTCCAAGCGTTTTTTGAAAGTAGGGTCTTTTGCCAATTTGATAAAGCGTATGAAGTGCTGTTATATGGCCTTTTTCTTCGGACTTTACTTTGAAAAGTGAAAATAGTAGCGAGATTTTAAAGTGATAACTGAAGCTTTGCGATATATCTATTGTCTCTAGGTTTTTTAATGCTTCGCCAACTTGTGGAGGAGGTGGATTTTCAACAGGTTGGGGTTGTCCAATAAGTTTTGTTAGTGGCTTGATATTTTGTTGTCCAACTTGAGTCCAGTAAAAGATAATCAACCAAGCAATCCATCCACCCCAGAAAATGAGGTTAAGCCAAGTACGGGCATATATTTGTTCTGAGATTAATAAAGCTTCTTCGTTAGAACGCCAAAAATAGAGTATAAATACCAATGGTGCGGCAAGGGCTAGTAATTTTAGAACCCACTCTACAATAACTGTGAGATATAGTCTTTGCACGAATGGCCAAGAGAATGATGTAGGGTTATGGGGATAGCCAATGTAAAGCAGTTTATTTGTGTTGTAAATGGCGTAAATGCCGTGTCCCGCACATTGGGGGCATTTCTTATACTCGTTGTTGTGTCCCCAGCCTTCGCATGTTGAGCAGCGGACGATTTGCAGCGGTATGGGGAGTTGTTCTTTCTTGGTTTTGCTTTGTGTCATGGTTTTTTGCTATGGACTGTGGAACATGCTTTGTTTTCATAATACGGAAGTGAGAGGGTTCGAGCAAGTGGAGGCTTTGTTGTGTGCTATTATTTGTTAGTAATGGAGGAATTGTTATGAAAAAAATACTTGTTACCGGTGGAGCGGGATTTATTGGATCTCATGTTGTTCGTGCTCTATTGAATCACTCTTACGAGGTGACGGTGTTTGATAATCTTTCTGGTGGTTATAGGGATGCTGTTCCTGAAGGAGTTCGATTTATTGAGGGGGATGTGATCAATAAGGATGATTTAGAACGTGCGCTAATTGGGCATGATGCAGTGGTTAACATGGCTGGGTTGATTTCCGTCCCTGAGTCAGTAGTAAAACCGATGGAGTACTTTTCTGTAAATACGATGGGTGGTTTAGTTTTGTTAGAGGCTATGAAGAATGTGGGGGTTACAACGCTGGTTTTTTCTTCTACTGCTGCAGTTTATGGGAATCCTAAGTCAGTTCCTATTCACGAAGATGCTATTAAGTTACCAACTTCCCCTTATGGTGCTTCAAAGTTGGCTTTTGAGCATTTTATGAGTGCATATTGTGCGAACTTTGGGATGAATGCAGTGGCTTTGCGCTATTTCAATGCATATGGCCCTGATGAGCGTCACCAACCGGAAACGCATGCGATTCCTCGCTTTATTGATGCTATTTTACATAATAGACCTATTACTATTACTGGTAGCAGTGAACAGGTTCGAGATTTTGTATTTGTTCGAGATATTGCAGAAGCTCATGTAATGGCATTGTCATTGCAAGGTTTTAATTATTTTAATCTCGGGAGTGGTGACGGTGTGAGTCTTGACGAATTGGTTACGACTTTGGGTGAAGTTGCTGGGGTTTCTGTTGCTGTTGAGCATGCTCCTGCACGTCCAGGTGATCCTGAGAAACTTATTGCCGATGCAGAAAAGATTAGGAAAACATTAGGTTGGGAGCCAAAAGTTAGTTTGCAGGATGGATTAAGGGAGACTGTTGAATATTTTAAGCGAGCTTTGCGTTAGGTGAATATTTTTAGAGTAAGTGCTCATAGCTCTGCCACAATCATGTTCCGACGCTCCAGAGAGTCGTATTGATGGATTCTCGCAACAATCTATATCTTGCAAACGGGGTTCTTTGTGAAAATGCCGTCACTACGGCATTTTCACAAAGAACCAAAGAAGCGGAACAAAAGCACTATACGTCTTAGGTTTCTTTGCCAATAACGAATATGTGGCTTCAGATTTCTGCTTTGTCGGAGAGGCAACCCTGTGAGCAGTTACTTTTTAGCTAACTGGATTCTTTTACTGATGGATGGGTGTGAGTAAAAGAGAAATTCTACTATTGGGTTAGGTGTGTTGTCGGCGAGATTGAGCTTTCCCAATTTTTCCATTGTTGATACAAAAGATTCTTTGTTTTTTGTTGTTTGAATGGCGAAGGTATCTGCTTGTCGTTCAAGTTCACGAGAGAACATGTTCTGGAGCGGCATGATGATGAATCCTAATGGGATGGAGAGTAGTGCTAGTAGTGGGAGTGCTGCTGGTTCTGCCAATGAGGTAAAGCCGAATTGGGTAACTAAGTTTCCGTATGTCATTGCGATGCAGTAAAACATACCAAACTGCACTATTCCTCCAACAATCAGCATTTGCCAGATGTGACCCAATTTCATATGACCTGCTTCGTGTGTGAATACTGTTGCTATTTCTTCTTGTGTAAATTCTTGGAGTAGTGTGTCGGAAAGAATAATCCGTTTACTTTTCCCTATTCCTGTGAAAGCGGCATTGGCTTTTTTAGTATTTTTGCTGAGATCAAAGGCGTAGATGCCTTGGGTTTTGATTCCCAGTTTAATGCAATAGCTTTCGAGATATCTTGCGAGCTCTTTGTTTTCGAGGGGTGTGATTTTATAAAAGAGCGGTAGGATAAAGATTGGCGCGAGACGAGAGAGAACCAGACTGAAAAAGAATAAAAATCCTGCAACTGGTAGCCACCAGCTATTGCCAAATATGAGAAGGCAACTATAAAAGACGGTGAGTATTGGTAATCCAATTATTCCACCAATCAGTATTCCTTTCCCTTCTTCGATAAGCCATTTAGTGAAAGATTGATTCGAAAGGTTATATTTGTGTTCGATTATAAAGCCAGCATAGAACGAGATTGGAAAGGTTAACACTGCTTCTAGAATTCCGGCTACTATAATGAATAGGAGAAAAACTACGTAATTGTGTTGCCAACAGAATCCTGTAGTATCACACCAAAGTGGAATATTTTCGTCTAAAACAATCTGCGTTTTTTGTGAAGTTTCTGTGAAGAAGAATAATGCAATGAGGATGATGGTGAGTATTGTCTGGGAAAGTGAAAGAATCAGCTTTTCTCGATTGTATGCTTTGGGGGTAGTTTTTTTATCGTCCATTTATCCCTTCTTTCTTGTTCTGACTTGACAAAGTGTTGTTTTGTCTTTATACTGTAGAGATTATTTTAATTGTATAATATGTATATAAAAATAAAACAATGTATCTGGTATTACGGTTGGTTGTTGCTCTTTTTTCCTGCGTTCTCTTTTGCCTGGCAAGTTGAATCCATTTTTGGTTTCACCGTGAATTCTGATAAAGGACCTGTTGTTGGGGCATTTATTGACGGGGTGCTGAATGTAATTTATGGGATGAGTGGCTTGTTGATTGTGTCACGAATTGTTATGGGAGGATATGCATACATGAATGCTCGAGGAAATCCACAGGAAGTAAAGCTGGCTAAGAAAAAGATCTGGCATGCTGTTGAAGGCTTATTGATTATTTTTTGTGCATTTATTTTTGCCCAGTTGGTTGGTGGTGATATTTTAACACGATTTCTATACTAGCATCCTGGTTTAGGGTTTGTGTCTTTTAGACGGTTAAGCTTTTGGATTACTATGAACAAAAAACAAAAAACAATTTTTTCTTCACTGTTCTTGATGGGCTATATTTTCTTTATTACCCAACCACTTTTGGTTCAAGCCGCCGTTTCGGCAGATCAGTTGGTGAATGTTCCCTACTACAGTGATGTGGATAAAGAAAATGCATTAATTTCCTTGGCAGAAAAGCAGTACTTGGGCGGAACGTCTAGTTCTAGGAGTAAAGATGCACTTGGAGCAACACAGTTGTATTCGACCACTTCTCAGCTTGCTAGTCGTGTGGAAAGCGAAATTCTAAGAATTTCAAAATCTAAAAACGGCAAGCAGAAAGATGAAATTGATACTCTTTTAAAAAGTATCTACAACGATGCATACATTAGTCCTGATAAAACAGATCCTTCTAAAACAGCACCTGCAGTGGTTGATAGTGTAAAGGGTGTGGTTAACAGTATTGAGGAAGTACTTGATAGTTGGACGGTGCCAAAAGGAGAAACTGATACTAGTGTTTTAAATCGTTTACGAGATGTGTATGGGTTCTATTTAACTGATGCAAAAGCAAACACTCTAATTTATACCTCTTCAACGCCTGAAACTATCCAATTTCCTAATTTGGATCAGATAAAGGATCGGATTAAGAAATTACAGGCTTATACTGAAAAGGATATTGCCCCCCTGACCAGCGCGCCAAATGATCAAACCAACACATTGTTGCCTGAGTTTACCCTGCTCGGGAGAAATTTACAGGTTATGCTTACTTCTCAGCGAAGTCCGATTACAGGCAAAGCTTCAGTTGATTGGCCTGATATCGATCAGAAGGCAGCATCGGTGAATTTACTCGACATCGCTTCGGATTATAAAAATCTTGCAGCAACAAGGTATACTGTGGTTTTGCAAAAGTATTTGGTCAAAAAACAAGCGCAATCGAATTTGGCTACCAAATTGCATAAAGAGGTTTCTGATATTGCCGGAACGGTTTCTGCATCGCCGTATGACATGGATACTATTTCTGCGACGCTTGATGCTAAATATTCAACCATCCAACAGTTGGTTTCCGCTCCTGCTGATTTAAAAGAGAGTGGCTTTGATGGTTGGGTTTCTCCTTCTGCGGGAATAGAACCTATGAAGATTGATTGGGATAAGGCAGGTGTTGATGCAAAAATAGTAGCCATGAAGACTGATGTAACCAACTATTTGGATATTTATCGCCAATTTCCTAACTTATCAAATCCTCAAACTCAAGATGCTTGGAAAAAAGCTCGAGCATCAGTTATTGCGACACGTGATGAACTGTTGAAAGTGCTTAATCAAGTGCAAACGATTGCTTCTTCACGCATTTCCGAGGTTAGTAGTAAGATTGATGATCTTAACAACAGCATCAAGTCAGCAAAAGAGACAGTAACTGGATTGAATACCATTTGGAATGATATGAATGCTACATTGGTGTCTCTTGTTAGTTGGGTGATGGGAATTTTTAGTAGAAGTTTAAATATCGGAATTGAGCAGATTAGTAAAAACACTTACTTGAAAGAAATACATGGTTTGACTCGTGATTTGGCAAATATGTTTTTTATTTTGTTCTTAGTTGTTGCGGGTTTAGCTACAGCGTTTGAATTCAATCCCAGAGAGTATAGTATACAAAAGCTTTTTCCTCGTTTTATTCAGGCGGTTGTCTTGGTTAACTTTAGCTTACTGATTTGTCAGATTGTCACCGACTTATCTTTGATTCTTTCAAATGTGATTCTTGAAAAGGCTGGGGACATTGGAAATATAGGCTCGGCAATTGCGACTACAGGCACCAATGTCTATGGGATTTCTGGTGCTGCGCCTGCGCTGTTGTTCGGGGATATTCTTACAAGTCCCCAAGCTAGTGTGTTGGGTGGAGTTTTTGATAATCCATTGGCTTCGGTGATTATTATGTTGTTTATTTTTCTTATAACAATGGCTGTTGATGTTTTTCTTATTATCCGAGCAGCTGCGATTTGGTTTTTAGTGGCGCTATCTCCAGCAGTTTTTTTGATGTGGTTTTTACCAAACTTTAGTAATATGGCTAGAGTTTGGTGGAGAAATTTTCTTAAAGCTGTTTTTCTTGGTCCTGTTGTTGCACTTGTTTTTCTTATTGGTGTGAGTTTTTCACAAATTAGTTTGGCAGATAATTTTCTAAAAATAATTATTGGACTGGCGACGTTTGGTTTGATTTTGTTTCTACCGAGTATGACAGGTGTTGCTACGGAAGGTTTTCAAAAAATTGGCGATTCGTTTTCACCACTGTTAAAAAGTTACTTACCACTCCTTTCGAATATTGTGATGGCTTCATCGCAAAGCAGAAGTGACTCGTCTTCAGGAGTTTCACGATCAGGGTCTGAAACGAGTGAGGAAAAGCAAATGCAGTCTCAGTCGCAGTTTCTTCAATTAAAACAGACGCCAGCAATCGATTTGAGAAAGCTTTGGCAGGATAATCAAAATAAAGTGGCATCACGATTGCAAGAACTTCAGGGAATTGCAAGTAATGAGACGGCTGATGAACAACGAAGGGGTGTTTCTGATGGTGTTGCGCTTCCAGTTTCTTTGGAGCATGTGGGGTTGTCGTCAGAAAATGGAAAAACTGGTAGACAAATAAGTTCTTCCAATTCAGGAACTATAATTACGGCATTACCAAATATTGATAGTGCAAAGGTTGCTGCGACGGAAAAGATGTTGCTACAAGATAGTAGTGTTCAGCTAAGCGCAAACAGTGTTCAAGCTGTTTCTAGTTTAGGAATGCCAGAACTTTCGGCTGTGTATCGAGGCGCATCTTCGCAGGTGCGGGATAAACTCTTACTCTCTCTTGACTCAAAAGATGGAAATAATGTGCCCCTTTGGACTTCAAAAGGCCAAGAACAGATGATTTCACTTGCTGCGCGTGATTATATTGAGAGTATTCCATCCATTTCTAGTAGTGAAGTTAAACCACGATCGCTTGATCACTATCATACTCCTGCAGAATTTACTTCTGCTGTTGCGCAGAATCCTCCTTTATCTAAGGAAGCAATCGCTGATGTTGTGTTGTCACAAACTCCTCTGAAGGCTGTTCCGCTTGCAACTCTTGAACAGGCGTACGCGAATGGAACAGATGATACCAAGGATTTTCTATTGAGTACTTTGGGCTCAGGTATTCAAGACAAAGTTTGGTCTTCCGAACAGGTATCTTTGCTCACTCGTCTTGCTGGGCAGGAACGTATTGAACAAGCAAAACAAAATATTTCGACTCAGGCTGAGCCTGTGCAAACACAACCAATTGCCCCATCGCCAAAACTTCAAACTACTACTGTTCAACCATCACTTACTTCTTCAGGGGGTAATTTTTCACAGAATGGGTTGGAGGCAACTATTTCGATGGTTTCTCCTGCTTTACTAGGCCGGCGAGCGCAGGAGCAGTCTTTGTTACATTCTCTTGGACAGCAAGTATTTTCTTCGTTGCCTCTAACTTCACTTTCTTCTGGAGATTTGATTGGCTCTTTGGGTAATCCTGATGTGTCAGGAATTTCAAATATGCGTGATTTTGCATTAAGTTTAGATAGAAAAAATCAGGAGAACCTTTTTCATCTTGTTGGAAGCAATGATGTTTCTGGAAGTAGATTACTTTCTAACTCCCAAGAGGAACAACTTGTGTCGTTTCTCGGAGAGCAATATTACCAGTCACTGAGCAATCCAGTTCTTCCACCATTGGCACCAGAACTGAAGAGCTCTTTACAAACATTAACGCCAGTTTCAATGTCGAATGCCGAACTTGGGCAAATGTATTCTTCTGCTGACAATCTGCAAAATCGGGATATGTTACTTTTTCTTTCGGAAACGTCTTTAACTACTCCTGATACAAAAAACGAAGTAGGAAGATTATTGGATAAGGAAATGCAAGACCGAGCAAGAATGCTCTCAAAAGAAATTATGGATTTACCTGATGACCCCAAGCAGTCTCCGCTTACAGCAGAGTCGTTGCAGGAGTTAATTGAAAATAAACAACCAATTTCAACTGATCAGTTAGGGCAAACTTTCAAAGCGGGAATTCCGATGAAGTCTTTACCTATGGCTGATCTTCAGGGTTTGTATGAGTCATCTTCCCCACAAGAGCGTGATTTACTTCTTGGTTCCAGCAAAATTCCTGGAGTCTGGACGCAAACTCAGAAAGATTTTATTACTAGCCTGGCATCTGAGGATGAGAAAAAGAATGCTTTGAATACCACACAGGAATATCTCGATGCTATGGATAAAGAAAAAGCTTTGCCAGTGCTTACATCGAGTACGGATGGATTAAAGAGTTTACAACGGGACTTACAGAATCCTTTGATGAGTTCCAGTACTATGACTGCTTTGGCTTCTGACTCAGGAATGCAGTCCTTACAAACAGCTTTGAAAAATCCTGAGCTTCAAGAAGAGACTAAAAAAATACTTTCGGGTATTGCAGATAAAATTGATAAATCTAGTACGACTGATCCAGTCAATAAGCCACTTCATGATTTTGCAAACAAGGTTGCTGATTCTTTTGGTAAAGATCTTCAAGCGCTTCCTAATAAGGATGTTGTGGTTAGAATGCAGAATTATGCCAAACAGCCTTTTGATAGTTTAAGTGAACCAAAACTTACCGCGACGGCTGACATCACTATGCCATCTATAACGGTTAAGCCTCCATCTGTAACAGTAGAGCCAAAAATGGAAGGAACACCGCCTCAGGGTGAGAGCAAGGATCAATCCAAGGAGCAAAATTTGGTAAATGCTAAACAACAGCGGCAACAACCTGCAGTTGCACGTGTTGTTCAACCGCTGCCATCAAGCCCACAAAGCGGTAATGGTACGTTGCAGTCGAAGGATGCTTCTAAAATGGGAATAGTTGGTGAAAGTGATGGAGGTAAGATTCATACTGATGTGAGTGAATATAGAAAAAGCGCAGAATTTGCCAACGCGAGTGTTGAATCAACAGCTGCCTACGCTCGAGGTAGTAGTTCGGCGGCAGGAAATAAAACTCTTTCTCCCGTTCCTAAACCTGCATTTCCACTTTCGCCACCTCCAGTGCCTCGTAATGGTATGCAAGAACCCCAGATTGTATCGCCAAACTCTAAAGTACCAAATACCTGATTTTTAGTGTTTTTTGTTTTTTTCTTCTTTTCTACGTTACAATGTTGGTGGTGTTCTCACTTGAGTTTCTTTTAGTTGTATATTTTGCTTTTTCCTTCTAGCTGTTTCGTCGTGTATAACAAAGAACAAATTCATGAATTTACAACCTTTTGTATCCGTAATTATTCCGACGTATAACCGCGAAGATGTACTTTGTAATACGTTGAGTTTTCTTTTTTCCCAAAAATATCCTACTTTTGAAATTATTGTAGTTGATCAGAGTCGTCGGCATCTTCCTGAGACCGAGAAGTTTATACAGGAACATCAGAGCAAGATGCAGTACCATCGGATAGAAAAAGTAGGTACATCCCATGCTAAGAATTATGGTGCGTTACGAGCTAAAGGGGAATTGTTGGTGTTTTTTGATGATGATATTGTTCCTCATGATGATTATCTGATTCAAAGGCATGTGGACAATTATCAAGATGCAAAGGTGGGTGGTGTTGGTGGTCGAGTGATTGTAAAAGATAATTCGATGTCTAATAACCCCAAACATATTGCTTATGTTTCTAAGGCTGGTATTTTTTATGATAATTTTTCATTAACAACAAAAGGGGTGATTGACACTGTTCATGGTTGTAACATGTCTTTTCGTAAAGCCTTGTTTGAAGAAGTGGGGGGATTTGATGAACATTTCACTGGTAATGCATTTCGAGAAGAGTCTGACCTTTCTTTCAGAGTAAGAAAAAAGGGATATACGTTAGTTTTTGAACCTGAAGCTGAGGTGCTTCATGTTCGATGTTTCTCTGGTGGAACTAGAAGTTTTGAAGACAAGATAACGTGGTATTTTCATCTGTTTCATAATGAGACGCTGTTTTTTCTTAAAAATATGCCTAAGCAGTATTTTCCACTTTTTCTTTTAGGAAAGTGGCGACCTATACTTGCCTGTATGTTCTGGTATGGGAAAGGCCGACCAAAAGCTCTTTTGACACCCTTGAATGGGATTATTTCTGGCATTAGGCATTATCGACTGGGGAGGCGGCGAGGTTTGTATGATTAGACGCTATAAAAATCAAATAATAACTAGAAATACGTAGGGTTGTTTTTAATGAAAAAAATTATGAGAATTGCTATTGATGTCAGGCCTGCGATACAGAATGCGGCAGGGATTGGGCGATATACGAGAAATCTATTGAAGGCACTTTCGTCGATGGACAAAGTGAATAGTTATACACTACTCAGTGAGCCTTTTTCTTCGTTGCCGATGCCTCTTGGTGCTAATTTTCACTACCATCAGCTCTATAAGAAAGGCATTTCCTGGCATATGCAGGCAATGCGGGAAATTGTTAAAGAAAATGTTGATCTTTACTTTTCTCCTTCCAGTTTATTGGTTCCCTCTTTCGCTTCATCTCCTACAGCCGTGATGATTCATGATCTTTCGGCATTGAAATTTCCTCACTTTCATCAAAGAAAAACAAGGGTGATGGAACGTTTGCTTATGAAACGAGCTTTACAGCGAAGTAAATTGTTACTTACCCCTGCTGAATCAACGAGAGAAGAACTTATTTCCGGTTTTGGTCTTGAACCTGACAAGGTGGTTGTTATTCCTCATGGGGTTGAATCTTCTTTTCATCCTAGACCTGTAAACGAGTGGTCGGGTTTTTCTAGCGATTTAGTTAAGGAACACTCTGAGGTTAGTATGTTGAAACGGGGAGACTATTTTCTTTTTGTTGGCACTTTAGAACCAAGAAAAAATTTAACGGCTTTACTTCGCGGTTTTCATGAGTACAGATCGAAAGGTGGAAAGAAAAAATTGGTAATTGTAGGAAAAAAGGGGTGGTTTTTTGCTCCAATATTTAGATTGTATCATGCATTAAAACTGCAAGATGACGTCTTGTTTCTTCACCATATTTCATCTGAGCATTTGTGTGGTTTTTATGCGTTTGCCTTTGCATTTCTCTACCCTAGTTATTATGAAGGTTTTGGATTGCCGTTGTTGGAAGCGATGGCTTCAGGATGTCCAGTTGTTAGTTCTAACACCTCTTCTATGCCAGAAGTGGTTGGGGCAGCAGGGTTATTGGTTGACCCGCTGTCATCTGATGAGTTATGTTCTGCAATGTTTAAGCTTGAAGGCTCCCCTGCCCTCTATGAACGTTTTCGAAAGGAAGTAGTTTTAAGAGCAAGTACATTTACATGGGAGAAGACTGCTGAGAAAACGCTGGAAGCTTTTAGGAAAGTAGTTGGAAATTGATACGTACGGCGGGATTGTTTGTCTTGTCTTGTCTATTCTTACATTTTTGAAAGTATACTTATGTCAAACTCAGGAACACGTTCAGTTGGAAACTGGTTGAAAGGAAACGCCAAGTTTATTTTGGGGATAGTGGTTTCTTTGTTGTTTTTATATCTTGCTTTTGGAGGTTTACAATTTGATAAAGTATTTCAAGAATATCAACGGATAAATTCATGGTATTTGCTTCTGGCTGTTGGTTTTTTCTTTATGGATGTGTTTTGGGTTTGTATACGATGGAGTTACCAGTTGCATAACTTGAATATCCGCAAAGATTTGAAAGTTACTTTTCCAATTACTCCTATTTCAGTTATTCCTTCTGTAGCTATTGGGTATTTTGCTAATAATATTTTTCCTGCTCGTGCTGGTGAGTTTTTTAGAACATTTTCTTGGTGTAAAAAAACAGGAATGGGAAAAAGTGTTGTGCTTGCAACTGTAGTTGTAGAACGAATTTTTGATGGTTTGGCGATGGTTACTTTGGCTGTGGTTTCCTCGTTTTTTATTAAAGATAAGATTGATGGATCTATTGCTTTTGTTATTCAACTTGGAGCGTTTATTTTTCTAGGAATTCTTGTTTTTGCTTTTCTTATGCTTTTTTTCCCAAAGCCAATGGAGAAAATTCTTGATTCACTGGTAGGATTTATTCCCCATACTAAGATTCAAGATTCGATAAAACATATTTACCATTCATTTATAGATGCGTTCAAGCTTCTTCCGAATTTTAAGAGTGTTGGTTTGCTTTATTTTTTTTCATTAATGAGTTGGCTGTTTGAAGGTCTAGTATATATGATAACTGCCAAGGCATTTGGTTTTGATTTGCCGGTGTATGCTTTTATTTTCACAGCAGCTTTTGCAAGTTTATGGACCCTGATTCCTTCTACTCCTGGGTATGCTGGAACATTTGATTTTGCTGTAGTCAAAGCTATGGGGCTTTTTGCAGTTTCAGCTTCAGTGGGAGCAGGGTATACAATCTTGTTGCACTTAGTGTTGTGGTTGCCGATAACGTTGATTGGCGCTTTTTTTGCATGGCGAGAAGGTGTGAAAAAAATAGATAAAGTTGTAACTTAGCATAGTTGTTTATTTCTGATGAATATTAGTATATTTTTTCTTTGGGATGTTGTTTTATGTATCACAAAACTGAATTTATAGTGCTTAAACGGATCAATTATAGTGATAATCATCGTATTCTTACGCTTCTTTCTCCTGAAAAAGGAAAGTTTACCGCTATCGCAAAAGGGACAAGGAGTTTGACAAGCAAGTTGGCGCTTGGGATCGAGCTTTTTTGTCATAGTAAGGGAACTTTTGCTGAAGGGAAGTCGATGGATGTGTTGACGCAGGTGGCTTTGGTTGAGTACTTTGCACCGTTGCGGCAAGATTTTGAAACTATCAGCCGTGCACTTTATTTGCTTGAGTTGTGCGCTACGGTTGCTCAAGAAGATCATGATCAGGGCGATCTATTTTCGTTATTGCTTCAAACACTTGATGGGTTATCTCGCCGTATTGCTGATTCGACTATGCTACTTTATTTTTTCGAAATGCATTTGTTGTCGATTTTAGGTTTTCAGCCACAACTGTATACTTGTGCACAATGCGTTGCGCCGCTCACTCGTGAAGTAGCTGAATATGCGGTAACAGACCATGGTATCATTTGTAAGCAGTGTCTTTTTCGCACCTTTCCAGCTTTGGATGAATATCCGTTACAGCGGGTTAGTTTTGAACAATTGATGCGTTTGCAAGAGTTGCAGACCATGGAGTGGGCTGATGTCTGCCAACCGCAGTCATTTTTGAAGGAAATTCGTGATCTTCCTGGGTTATTTCTCTCTTCTGTATTGGGAAGGGAGATGCGGACTCGGCAGTTTTTTTCCAGCAGCTAGGTTATTGTTTACTATACATGAGGTATTGTATGAAAACTGTTCTTTTATTCTATCCTCGGTTATTGAAAGCGAATTGGAGGTGGCTTGTTCTTTCAGGATGTGTTTTTGTTGTGGGACTTGCGATGGGGTGCGTTGTGTATACGCTATTTCCCGATATGGTAAATAAGCTGCTGGAGAATTCATTTTCTTCTTTATCACAGATAGCTTTGGAACTTGAGAAGCTTTCATTTTTGCAACAGGTGTGGATGATTTTGAGACAAAATGTAATTGTAGTAAGTATTATGCTGATTACTGGTGTCTTTTTTGGTGTTTTTCCTTTTCTTTTATTATTTAGCAATAGTTTTTTTATTGGTGTGTTGGGAGGGATTTCTGTTGGTAAGATGAGTAGTGAGCTTTTCTTTTCAGCACTGGCTCCCCATGCTTTTTTTGAACTTCCAGCGTTATTCATTGTTGCGGCTTGGGGGATGAAACTCGGACATCGAACATTTCTTCTTGTGACATCGCCTTTTCGCCAAAAACAGAAGTATAAAAATATTGGAGCGGAGTGGCAAAACACTTTTAATGAATGCGGTTATATTTGGCTTCTGGTTGTTTTGCTTTTGATTGTTGCTGCTTTTATTGAGATTGGAGTTAGTTACAGGTTGGTTCAAGGGGCGGTTAATACAGGGCTTTGATCAGTAATTGCTGATGACATTCCGCCTCAGGCACAGTATGCTTTAAAAGGTTTTAGATAAGGAAATTATCTTATGTTCAATTATACGACGTATCTTTCAACATTCACTCATCGTTATGGAACTAACGCTATGAGGACGTTGTTTTCTGACGTGATGACTAGAAAGTTGTGGAGAAAGGTTTGGGTTGCATTGGCAAAAACGCAATCTAAATATGGTCTAGTTACTTTGGAAGAATTAGCTGATTTGGAAAAAAGTGCTGAAAGTATAGACATTGAAGCGGCATTGAAAATTGAAAGTGAAATTCATCATGATGTGATGGCAGAAATTAAGACATATGCTAGTCAATGTCTTATTGGTGGTGGAAAAATTCATCTAGGTGCAACATCGATGGATGTGCGTGATAATGCTGAAGTGTTACAACAGAAGATGGCTCTGGAATTAGTAAAATGTCAGCTTCAGGCAATTTTATTACAGTTAAAATCGCTCATTGAATTGCATCAGGAAACTGTGTGTATGGGGTTTACGCACATTCAGCCAGCCGAACCAATTACATTGGGGTATCGGTTTGCCAATTATGCCCAAGATTTTTTAATGGATCTTGATGAGGTGAAGCGTTTGTTGACATCTATTCGTGGAAAAGGAATCAAGGGTGCTGTTGGAACGGGTGCAAGCTATCACCAGTTACTAGAGGATAAGGGCGTTTCCCTTCTAGAGTTTGAAAAGGAAGTAATGGATAATCTCAGCTTGGCTGTTTTTCCTGTTTCAACGCAGGTATATCCTAGGAAGCAAGATTTTCTCATTCTTTCAGTATTGGCAAGTATCTGCCAATCTGCTGCTAAGTTTGCTTTGGATCTTCGTTTATTGCAGTCACCTGTTTTTGGTGAAATGGCTGAGCCATTTGGCAAAAAACAGGTTGGCTCATCAGCAATGGCGTTTAAACGTAATCCTATTGTTAGTGAACGAATTTGTTCCCTAGCGAGACTAGTTCCTTCCTATGCTCAAGTTGCTTGGCAGGATGCTGCGCAGAATATTCTTGAACGAACTTTGGATGATTCGGCAAATCGTCGCACAATTATTCCTGAAAGTTATCTTGCTACTAGTGAGGTGCTTCGGTTGTTAGGAGATAAAATTTTACCTGGTTTGGTTGTTAATGATGTTGCTATTACGAGAAATTTTAATACCTACGGTATTTTTGCCGGTACGGAGCCACTGTTAATGGCTCTCGTTGAAAAAGGTGAAAATCGCCAGGAAGGCCATGAGGTGATTCGCGAACTTTCTCTTGAAGCATGGAAATCAATTCAGGAGGGAAAAGAAAATCCTCTGCTCCAACTATTAGAAGACCATTCGATGGTAAAAAAACATTTTACACCTTCTGAAGTTTGTCGATTAACTGATGCTAAAAAACATGTTGGAAATGTTAAAGAAAAATGTGGAAAAATTCTAGAAGAAATTTCATCATCGGTTATTTAGATAGAAAATTTATACA
Organism: bacterium; assembly: GCA_037128935.1. Classification (GTDB taxonomy): domain Bacteria; phylum Patescibacteriota; class CG2-30-54-11; order JBAXVQ01; family JBAXVQ01; genus JBAXVQ01. The sequence continues at coordinate 43,586 of JBAXVQ010000002.1, forward strand.
GGGATCTGGTTCTTTTGGGGTTCTGGTATACTAGCTAAAGACACTTTGTTATCTGCGAGGTTTTTTACATACTATGGCTACAGCAGTTGGTGTTCGTGTTCAAAAGCTTGGGCTTATCCATTTTGTTGATCCTAAAGAATTAGAGCTTTCAGTAGGTGAATCTGTGGTTTTCGAAACGAAACATGGTTTGGAACTGGGACAGGTTGTGAACGTTAAAGAGCAGCCAAATCGAACAGATGATGAACAGCTAATGACGGTTGTTAGACGTGCTAAGCAGAATGATTTGTCTCAGGCGACTCATTTTTTGGAAAAAGAACTGGAAACTCATGCTTTGTGTCTTTCCAAGATTCAGCATCATGCTTTACCAATGAAATTGGTTAAGACTGATTATAACTTTAATGGCACTCACGTGACGTTTTCCTTTACTGCTGAGGGGCGTGTGGATTTTCGTGAATTGGTGAAAGATCTTACACAGTCATTAAGGACAAAAGTAGAGTTACGTCAGATTGGACCTAGGGATGAGACTAAAGTTGTGGGTGGGATTGGTAAATGTGGTCGTGTGCTTTGTTGTTCTTCTTGGATGCCAAAGTTTAAGTCAATTAGTATGGATATGGCTTACAATCAGTATTTGGGGACGAAAAATCCTGATAAAATTACGGGTGTTTGTGGAAGACTTCTTTGTTGCCTTTCCTATGAGGATGAGTATTATCGTGATGCTCGAAAAGAATACCCTGAAATCGGTGTGAAGATTAAAACCAAAGAAGGTACTGGCCACGTTATAGATATCAATATTTTTCGCGAAAAAATTAAAGTTTCCATCGATGGTGGAGCCATTGTCGAGGTAGACAAGCATGATTACGAACTTACTTCCTAACTTTCTGGCTTTGACGGTGCTGGCTTTTTTTGTACTTGTTGTTACGAAGCTTGCCAAACCTAAACTTGCTTTGTCACGGCATCAGGTTAAAGAGGTTGTTGGGCAGGCACTTGCTTTGCAGATTACAGAGGAAACATTACCGTTTGTTCTTGATGAAATTACTTTGGCTACACAGAATAAAGATTTTAGTCGTGCGGAAGACCTATGTAATCAGCTTATTGGTGTTATACCTGAGAGTATTTTTTGTTCGTTTCTTCTCTATAAATCTCAACAGTATCAAAGTAACTTTTCTAAAGCCGAGATAGCTTTGCGTAAAGTTATTGAACTTCAACTAGCGGAAGAAAATGTAAAAAAGTCTGTCCCAAGACAATATATTCGATCAACAAAATCTATAGCCGAAATTCTTAAAGAAAGTCCAGTCATTAAGCAACGAGAATCTGAAGTCCCAACTCTTTTTGAAAATCTTTTTGAGTTGGGGCGAATTTTGCAACAACAAAATAAAAATGATTTGTCACCAACTGATTGGCTTGATTCGAGTATCTCGGTTTTTCGAAAATGTTTGGAGTTGGATGCACATTATGCTCCTGCTCATTTCACGGTTGGAACAATTCTTCAGGAGCATGATTGTCCCGTTGAAGAGTATTTGCCTTATTTCGAAGCAGCTTTTCGATATGATCAATCAATGCTCGAAGTTGGTATTATGCTAGGTAATACTTTTGTTTTACTTAAAGATTACGCTAAAGCTACTCTTATGTTTAATAAAGTGTTGAGTCATGATCCTAAAAATTCACTTGCTCACCAAGGGCTTGGGGTTGTTTATCTTCAACAAAAACAGCTCGTTCGAGCAAAAGCAGCTTTCGAAAAAGCAATAGAAACGGGGATGGAGGATGTTGGATTATTTACAAGGATAGCGTCTGTATATAATCAGCTTGAAGAATATTCTGACGCTGAGGCATTTTATCGGAAGGCTATTGCTTTGGAGCCTACTGCTTCGCGCTATTTTCAGCTAGGACAGGTTTGTTTGCTTTTAAAGAAAAAGACTGCGGCTTTGGAATCATTTGCGAAGGCTGTGGAGCTTGAAGATGATCGAGCTCAATATATTGAGGCTTATGCCGAGTTGTTGCAAGAACTTGGTGAAGAATTAAAAGCAAAACCTTTTTGGGAAAAGCTTTTGAAAGTGGATGCAGCTAATAAGAAAGCTGTTCAGGCTTTGGCTCGGTTGGTTTAAGCTACTTTTGAATCCTCAATCTTTCAATCCTTTTTTCTTTTACCTACAATAGAAACCAACAAACTGAGGTATTTTATATGTCTGTACGTGTTCGCATGGCACCCTCCCCTACTGGTTTTTTTCACGTTGGGAGTGCAAGAACGGCTTTATTTAATTATCTTTTTGCTAAGCATAATAATGGAACATTTATTCTTCGAATTGAGGATACTGATCAGGAACGCTCGAAACTTGAACATGAAGCATTAATCTATAAGGCTTTTGCTTATCTGGGGATTGATTACGATGAAGGACCTGAAAAGCCAGCTCAATATGGACCTTATCGTCAGTCAGAACGAATAGGTTTTTATCCTAAATATGCTCAACAGTTATTGGATGCAGGCAACGCTTATTACTGTTTTTGTTCTCCTCAGGATTTGACTTTAGAACGTGAAGAACAAGCTAGAAATAAGGTAGCTCCACGGTATAGTGGGAAATGCAGAAATTTGACTAAAAAGCAACAAGAAGTACTGCGAAAAGAAGGTCGAAAACCTGCTTTACGGTTTGCAATTCCTGATGTCGAGGTTGTGTATTCCGATATGATAAGAGGGGAAGTACGCTTTGATGCTAGTTTGTTTGGAGATATGGTTATTATGAAAGCAGATGGTTTTCCTGCTTACAATTTTGCTTGTGTAGTTGATGATGCGTTGATGGAAATTTCTCATGTAATTCGTGGGGAGGATCATATTTCCAATACACCGAAACAGATTCTTTTATATGATGCCTTAGGATTTTCTTTGCCGGATTTTGCGCATCTACCTTTGATACTCAATCCTGACCGTTCAAAAATGAGCAAACGCAAGGGTGACTGTAATCTTTTTGATTATCAACAGGCAGGGTACATGTCTGAGGCTTTCGTTAATTTTTTAGCTTTGGTTGGATGGTCGCCTGGTAATGACAAGGAGTTATTTACCAAGACTGAACTAGTGCAATTGTTTTCTCTCCTTCAGGTGGGGAAAAGCGGAGCGATATTTAATCGAGATAAGGTTGATTGGTTTAATGGAATGTATATTCGTCAACTTTCACTTGATGAATTGTTGCGTCGTTGCACTCAGTATATTCCTGAACAGTGGCAACAAGACAAGGAAAAACTCAAGAATATTTTGAAGTTGGTTCAAGAACGTTTGGTCGTTTTTTCTGAGGTGAAGGAGCAGATATCGTTTGTTTTTGAGTCAATCATTCCCGACAAGCTATTGTTACAACCTGCTAAAAAGACCGCGGAAGAAGCTATTCTGGCTTTGGGATCAGTGAATGAACTATTTGCATCAGTTAGTTGGGATCATGGTAGTTTAGAACAAGCTTTTCGCGAGAAGGCTATTGAGCTTGAATGGAAGACCGGTGAGCTATTTATGCTTGTTAGGATTGCAGTTACTGGAAGTAAGGCTTCGCCTCCTCTATTCGATACATTATTGGTGTTAGGTAAAGAATGTGTGATTGAGCGTGTTGAACGTGCTATTGTACTTCTTAGTTCATAAAAAAGTGATTCTTTATGGTAGAAAAACAAAGGGTATTGACCCACAGAGAAGTTCATCATGCAGCAAATGAAGCGTTGCTTCATGGCTATAAAGAAAGAGATCTTGTTCGATATTTTAGAGAGAAAGGGTTTTCACACTTTGAAATTTTTAAAATAATTTCAAGTACCCGCTTTCGGCTCTATCAATCTTTGATAAAACGTATTGGAGATGTTGGTTTTGTTAATATGGCTTTAGGACTACTTTCTATTGTAATTGCTTTTCCATACAAGCGTGATAGCTGGTTCTCGTATTACTTATTATTTTCAGGAGTGATTTTCTTGGGAGTCTCTTACTACAGTGTAAGAACAAAACGATGGGTGTTATTTAGTGGTTTAGGTCTGGTCGTTTTTGATTTTATTTTATGTTTATTTCTAGTTGGAAGTATTGAGAATGTTTTGTTGTTGTTGGTGATCAAAATCTGGCTTACATCTTTGGTTTTTTTGCAATTGCTTTACCACCCTAAAGGCAATAAGCCGAAAAAATAGAATTTGAGCTAGTATGAGGTTTGCATTTATTGATTTATACTTCTATACTTGTAGTAGTCGGAGTTACACTTTTTTGCGTAACAAAGGTCGTTCCGTCAACCATGTGCGTCATGTTTATGTTTAGAATGGAAATTTTGTTCAATGAGTAAGACACTTTATGTAGGGGGCATCTCCTACAAAACCAATCCAGAATCCCTTAAAGAGCATTTCTCAGCAGCCGGTTCAGTGGAATCTGCACAGATTATCACTGATCGTATGACTGGTAAATCTCGTGGATTCGGCTTTGTCGAAATGTCAACGGAAGAAGAAGCTCACCAGGCAATCGAGTTATTCGATGGCAAAGAGTTTGAAGGTAGAACCTTAACCGTTAACATCGCAAGGCCAAAAACAGATCGTCCTCCACGACGTTCTGGCCCAGATGATGAATCCTAGCGCTCGTTTTAACACATACTACGCACGCTGATCAGCAAAGCTCCCCCGCAGAAATGTAGGGGAGCTTTTTTATGAAACTTTACCACCACTTTTTTTCAGTTGAGATAGTAGGTTAGGCTGTAGATATAACTGGGTACAAGATTTTTTTCAACGCCATCATTCCAGAGTTCTTTAAAATACCAGCCAGCGATTTCTCTGGTTCCTTTGGTTCCCACGATTTTAACTTTCCAGACTCTTTCTGAAGGATCCCTAATGAAGTCTAATGCTTGTATGCTACCTGTGTCACTAATGAGGTTTTTAAGAAATGTTTTTCCTGAAGGGTATTCTGTGCTTTGGATACTAAGAAGGTTTGTTATTTGCTCATAAGAAAATGGTTCTGTTTTCCATTTCCAGTTTGTCCACGGACCTGGTAAGGCAAATGAGTTGTCATTTACCGATTTGATGTAGGGTAGAGCGTCGGTTTCTCCAGAGAAATCACTCCATACTGTTGCATGGTTTGCCGTTCCATGTCCTTGATTATTGTCTGATGAGTAAAAGGCCTGAATGATTTTTCCGTTGTATCTGATTACCTGTCCTCTGGTTTCATCAGCAGCCCATTTTTTTCTTAATCCGCCTTTGTATACTTGATCTCCTGCATCTGTACGAAGAGTTCCTTGTTTTGCAAGCGCGTATGATCTAGCTGCAATAGTTTGTGCTTTTATTGATTCTTCTGGCCAACAATCCCATACAGTAGATGATGAGTCAACTACGTATTTATCGGGATTTCTTGCTACCTGGGCGTCAGTTCCGCAGGCTTTGTCAGGTATTTCTCCAAGGCCAGCTACGTACTCTTCTATGTCCATAGTTCCAGTTGATGAAATGTTTACCGTTCCTTTTCCATCTGCTGAAATAGTTACTCCAGTGTAGTAAAACTTTACGATTTGTTCAGCAGTGTATCCTTTTAATGCTGCTCCATAAGCTCCAAACTGGGACATACCCAGACCATGTCCTTGGTAGAGATCTCTTCCTTGGCCAGAAAAGACCAAATTCCCTGAGGGGGTGTTGGGGTGTGATGTTGTTGTAGCTGTTGGAATAGGTGTATTAGCTTGTTTTTGTGGGATTACCTTTATTGGTACCCAAATGTGTGCAACACCTGATGGATCGCCAGTTCCTGGCCTCCCAAGTGAGTCCAGCTTATAGGCTGGTGCATTTGCATACATCCACGCTTGTTGCCCGCCTTCATCAATTGCTAGTGATAAGTCTTCATAATACTCGCCTGGGGGGGTATCAGGAGGAATACTAAAGGTTAGTTCAAGTGAGGCTGTTTGATTCTTTTTTGTGCTTTGTTGAATACAGGATGGGCGATGAGCATTAACCCATGTGGTGTTTTTCCAGTAACTAGTTCCAAACCGTGATGCAGATGGTTTGTCAAAGTCGGAAATGGGTGCTGTTTTTCGTGTCGGGTCTTTATATACGTTGAGACATACACCACTGCTCCAAGTTGCTTCTCCTGTATTTTTGTAGGTTACGTTTAATGTGAACGAACTTCCAGGTGAATATGCATTGTTTACAGATGATTGCTTGATCCAAGTTGCTTCATAACTTATTGCTCTGGGTGGGTTTTTACTTGCATCTATTGTGAATGCCCAGGTGGATGAACTTCCCAAACATAAAAGGAGAGTCATGCTTGAAAGCAAGATGCTTTTATTTCTCATAATTTTATTTCTCCTTTTAAGTGTAGCTACCAGTCTCTGTAAAATATGTACAAGAAAACATTTATGACGATTTGTACTTTTTTTGTTATGTATTACTTTTTTAAATCACCTAATGTTATCAGTCTTCACGCCTTTTGTCAAGCTCATTACCCCTCTTTTGAATTGCATTATTTGTTATGTTTGTGCAATTTTTTAGTTTTGGTGGTATTCTTGCTTTCGGGCAATTTTTTCTTGTATTTTGGTGGTTTGGCTTTTGATTAGGTATTAGCCTCATTCTGCATTGAACAACCGGCGGGATATGGGTAAGCTAGAGTCAACTCTTGTTAACAAGGAACCACCAATGGGGCAATATGACAGCATCATCTCCACCTACCTCTCCAACCTCCAACGAGAATACGCCACCGGACAAGCTCGTGAGCATTCTTACCGCCCTGCTCTCAAAGCCTTGATCGAAGGGCTTGCCCCGCAGGTGATGGCACAGAACGAACCCGCACGGGTGCAGTGTGGTGCCCCTGATTTTATCGTCACTCGGAAAGGCATCCCACTTGGCTACATCGAGGCAAAAGATATTGGCTCCAGTGATCTCAAAGGAACGAGTAAAGCAGGAAACAAAGAACAGTTTGACCGTTACAAAGCCTCGTTGAGTAACATCATTTTCACCGACTACCTCGACTTCCACCTCTACCATGACGGGGAACTGATCACCACTATTGCTCTTGCCGAGCTGACGGACAAAGGCTTGCAACCACTTCCCGAACACTTTTCGCTGTTCGAGAACTTGATCAAAGACTTTTGCACACACAGTGGGCAAACTATTCGGAGTTCAAAAAAACTTGCAGAAATGATGGCGGGGAAAGCTCGGTTGCTTTCTGACGTGTTGGAGAAAGCACTCACCAGCGATGAGTCCTGCAACGAGGACAGCACCCTCAAAGACCAGATGAATGCATTTAAGCAGATTCTTATTCACGACATCACGCCAAAAGCCTTTGCTGACGTGTACGCACAGACGATTGCCTATGGTATGTTTGCCGCTCGGTTGCATGACCCTACGTTGGCAACCTTTAGCAGGCAGGAAGCCGCTGAACTCATCCCGAAATCTAATCCTTTTCTTCGTAAACTCTTTGGCTATATCGCTGGACCGGATATTGACGACCGTATACTTTGGATCGTTGACGATCTTGTGGATATTTTCCTCGCTTGCAACGTTGAAGAACTGCTCAAAGACTACGGCAAAGCTACAAAGATGGAAGATCCCATCATTCATTTCTACGAAACATTCTTGAGCGAATACGACCCCGCACTCCGCAGAGCCCGTGGTGTTTGGTATACCCCGCAGCCTGTTGTCAGCTTTATCGTGCGAGCCGTTGACGATATTCTCAAAACCGAGTTTGGGTTACCGATGGGGCTGGCGGATAGCAGCAAGATTTCCATCACCTTACCAGGGCAAGGGAAAAAGGGCACAACAACGCGGGAAGTCCACAAAGTCCAAATCCTCGACCCCGCCACCGGAACAGGAACGTTCTTGGCAGAAGTGGTCAAACATGTTCACAAACGGTTCGAAGGGCAGCAGGGGATATGGAGTACCTACGCAGAAAACAACCTTTTACCCCGTCTCAACGGCTTTGAGCTCCTCATGGCGAGCTACGCCATGGCACACCTCAAACTCGACCTCCTACTCACAGAAACAGGCTACAAACCGACAAAAGACCAGCGTTTCCGTGTCTATCTCACGAATAGTCTCGAAGAACACCATCCCGATACAGGAACGCTTTTTGCTAGCTGGCTGAGTACCGAGGCGAATGAGGCGAACCATATCAAGCGGGATGCTCCGGTGATGGTGGTGATGGGGAATCCGCCGTATAGTGTGAGTTCTTCAAATTCCGGTGACTGGATTACTCACTTGATGAAAGACTACAAAAAAGACCTAAATGAGCGAAACATTCAGCCATTGTCTGATGATTACATCAAATTTATCCGCTTTGGACAGCATTTTATTCAGAAAAACGGTGAGGGGATTTTGGCATATATTTCCAACAACAGCTTTATCGATGGGATTATTCACCGCCAGATGAGGAAAGATCTCATGGAAACATTTGATAAAGTCTACATCTTCGACCTCCACGGCAATGCCAAAAAGAAAGAAACCGCTCCAGATGGGAGCAAGGATGAGAATGTGTTTGATATTCAGCAGGGTGTGAGTATCAATATTTTTGTAAAAAAGAAACCTTCCAGTTAGGAGAAAACGAAACATGACCAATACAAAAGAACGATCTTCCCAAGGAATTTTTGAGAGTATCAGAAAGTACGATGAACAGAGGAACGAGTACTGGAATGCTCGTGATTTAGCCAAAATACTAGAATACGATGATTATCGCAATTTCAAGAAAGTCATTGTTAAGGCTGTTGAATCCTGCAAAAACAGCGGTATAAAGCCACAAAACCATTTCGTTGACTTCAACGAAATGGTTTCTAGTTGAAAAAAGGGACAACCAATGAGTAATAATGACAAACGCAAAAAACCGCTCGCACAGGTCTTTCATAGTGAAATCTATGGGTTACGGGAAGAGAAGTATGCTTTTCTGGATGGTAATTCATTGGGTACTATTCCTTGGAGTAAGCTGGAGGTGAGTGCGCCGAATTATTTCTTTGTGAAGAAGGATTTTGCAGGGAGTGGGGTGTATGAGTCGGGGGTTAAGATTGATGAGATATTTCCTTTGAATTCAAGTGGTGTAAAAACACATCGTGATGATTTTGTTATTGACTTCGATAAAACAGTTCTGCAACAGCGAATTGCACGGTTCTATAGCAAAGAAATGATGGTGGCGGAGGCTGCGGAAAAGTATGGTTTAAAAGATAATCGTGATTGGCAGATAGAAAAAGCAAAAAGGCTTGGTGTTTTTGATGAACACAAAGTGAGCAAAATACTATATCGTCCTTTTGACGAACGTTGGATTTATTATGATAGTAATGTTATTGATTTTGATCGAAGAAAAGTGATGAGTAATATTACTATCACTAAAGAAAATTTAGGATTAGTGACGTGTAGACAGCAAAGTTCTTTTGATTTTCAGCATGTACTTATAAGCAGAAATCTAGTTGATATGTGTACTGTTTCATCACAAACCAAAGAAACTGGTTATGTTTTCCCCCTCTACCTCTACCCCGAACCCACCACTCAGCGGAACGGGGAAATCCCCCTAGCCCCCTTTGAGAAAGGGGGGACTGGAGCGGATCAAAGTCCCCTTTATCAAAGGGGATTTAGGGGATTGCATGATGAAAATGAACATCCTCATAGAACCCCCAACCTCAACATGGCCATCGTCAAAGAGATTGAAGAAAAGCTAGGATTGCGGTTTGTGGCGGAGAAAGGGGAAATCCCCCTTGCCCCCTTTGAGAAAGGGGGGACTGGAATGGAGACTGCTCAAAGTTCCCTTTCACAAAGGGGATTTAGGGGATTAAAGATTAATCCTGAAATAGTAAACATCCCATTCAATCCCAAACTTAAAGAGCGAGCAACACAGTTGAGAAATAATGCAACACCTGCAGAAAAAAAACTTTGGGATGAAGTCCTTTCGCAGGATCGTTTTGAAGGGCTGCGATTTCTCAGACAAAAACCGATTGATAATTTCATAGTTGATTTTTACTGTTCAAAACTACTACTTGTTATCGAGCTTGATGGTGAATCACATGATGAGACACAAGAATATGATGAAGATCGAACAGCTAAACTGGCTGAGTTTGGGATACGTGTGATCCGTTACGCCAATGATGAAGTACTGAAGAATATTGACGGGGTGTATGAGGATTTGTTGAAGAAAGTGGAGGAGAGAGGGAAGGAACTGGAAGAAATCCCCCTAGCCCCCTTTGAGAAAGGGGGGACTGGAGTTCCAGCTGCCGAAGGCAGTAATCAAAGTCCCCTTTCTCAAAGGGGATTTAGGGGATTTCCCCCTGCATTTTCCCCCATCGACCTTCTCGACTACATCTACGCCGTCCTCCACAGCCCCACCTACCGAGAAACCTACAAAGAATTCCTCAAAATCGACTTCCCCCGCGTTCCATACCCCACCAACCCCGATACTTTCTGGCAGCTCGTCACCCTCGGTGGCGAACTCCGCCAAATCCACCTCCTCGAATGCCCCACTGTCGAGAACTACATCACCCAATACCCCATCGACGGTGACAACACTGTCACCAAAACCGAATACAAAGACGGCAACGTCTACATCAACCCCACCCAATACTTCGCCAACGTCCCCGAGACCGCTTGGAACTTCTACATCGGAGGCTACCAACCCGCCCAAAAATGGCTCAAAGACCGCAAAACCCGAACACTCCAGTTTGAAGATATCCTCCACTACCAGAAAATCATCGTGGCACTCACAGAAACGGCGAGGATTATGGGGGAGATTGATGCGGTGGGAGTGGAAGAATAGTAGCTTTGAGCTTTATTTTCCTCGTTGCAATAAATGATGAACAAGGCTGGATTGAAATCCGTAGAAAGTTTCGTTATAGCAGTGAAAACACTTGATTTGAATGGTGCGCCAGGCAGGAATTGAACCTGCGACCCACGGTTTAGAAAACCGTTGCTCTATCCTCTGAGCTACTGGCGCATAAAGTGTTATTTACTACGTAGAGGATCTTTTCCCCGGATATCTTCACCTGTTAATGTTGCTTCATTATTCTCGTATATATAGTACCAGAGATGACGATCTGGGCATCCTGTGATATTGCAATTATCTCCTAACCAAAAGGTTAAATATAATTTTCCATTGGTTAATTTATACTCTATGTCCGAGGAACATCCTGCAAACTGTGTACAAGGTTGAACGTTGGCAAGAGCAGGATTTTCTTCTTTTATAAGGTCAATTGCTTGTTGTGTCTGGGCATCGATATTTTTTGAGATTATGTCGATTTTGTTATTTCCTCTGCATGAAGTCAGCAAGGTTAAAGAAATAATACTTAAGACTAATACGGTTATGCGCAAAGACATTCGTTGTTCCACAAGTTTTTTTACAATGTTAATGGTACTAAGTTTTCTTGAAATGTAAAAGTATAGGTTTTTTGTCGTAATGTTCTATTTGCTAATTGGTTTGTTATTTTCTTATACTGATGATGGTAGAAACGCTTAATTTTATGTTCAAAAAAGAACTAAGACTTCCTCTTGTGATTATTGGTACGGTACTTATTATCCTTATAATGTTACTTGTCTTTTTTGTTGTGCTTGATCAGTATCAGAAAAATCAGCCTCAGACTCAATTTGTGCATAAAACTATCACCATGCCTTTTGATACGGAAACTGTTGAGGATTGGGAGAATTTTTCGAATATGCCTCCCCAGATTGTTCAGCCGGGAATTGAGGGCATTGTTCAAGAAAGCTGGAAAGTGGTTACTGATGCAAATGGTAGAACTATTTCAGAGGAAAAGATTGATAGTGAATCAAAAGTGACTGTTGAGGTAAAAAATAAAATTATTAAAAAGGGAATGCTTAATTATGAAGATGTTTTTAGGCAGGTTCGACAAGAAGGTCAGAAGTCGATGGATTATTGGAAAGCAAAAGATTATGAAAGTTTATATGGAACTCTTGCTGCTGACGACAAATCTTTGTTACAAACCGCAGATATAAAAAATATTATCGATAAAACAGAATTCAAATTGGATTCCTTTGTTTTTACTGGAAGTGCAACGTTTAAATATGAAGATGTCAAAAAAGATGTTAATTCGAATACGTTGACACCTACTGTTGCCACTAGTCCTCGCTTGATTGCTTCTCTTCCGATTGAATATACATTCACTTCAAAGATCACTGGGGGGCAGAAAGTTGTTGCCACACTTGATTTAATTCACGAAGATAAGAATGTTTGGAAAAATTTCTATCTAGGTCCTACGAAATATGTCTCTCTTTCTTCGAAACAAACAGGGAATGATGGTAGCAAAACTATTGCTTACCCTCTTTCCTTTGAGGTTGAGCTGACAGGCGTCTATGTGTTTTCTCATCCTAATTTTATGTTTTTCAGCTATTCTACAGCCAACACTACCAAACCAAGCAAAGAACTTGATTTGGTTCTTGATGAAAAAACGAAGCAACTTGCAACTACTACTGTTACTGTAGATAAGAAATCTCAAAAAAAGTTAACAGCAGACCTTGAGATTGTACAAGCAATTGTTAAAGATGATGCGCAGACTGCTTATCAATTGGTCGGTAGAACGATTACAGATAAACCTTGGGTAACTGTTCCTCCAGGTGAAAAGGCTTTTGGGTGGTTGAAGGTTGTTCCTGCCCCCTCTCGAGATATGTCCTCGATAATTTTTTCTGTGCAATGTTCAATGGCAGGTTTATATACTACTGATGTCACTTTTGGAACTATAGATTTGTTGAAATGAATTTTTTAAAGCGTTTTTTTTCACGTACATTTATATTTCGTCGTGAATACTATTTCTTTGCGTGTGTTGTTCTTCTATTTCTTTTCTATACCTGTAAAATCTGGGTAGTAGGTGATGGAATAGGGTATTATGCTTGGTTACGGTCGTTTGTGTTTGATCATGATTTACATTTTGTAAATGAATTTACTACTTTTAATTATACTCATAGTGCTGTGCCCATTTCATCTACACCATATGCCAACATGTTTTCTGTAGGGCCTGCGTTGTGCTGGTTTCCTTTTTATGGGATTGTGTATTTGATTGCTTGTGTTCGGGGTGTGTTTATTCCTTCTCAGCAGTTAAGTGGTTACGAATTTCCTTTTTTACTTACGGTTAGTAGTGTTTCTTTACTCGCAGGGTTTATAGGGGTGTTGTGTTGCTTTGAGCTTCTTTTTTTTGCTGTTGGCAAAAGATTTGCATTGTTAGCAACATCGTTGATCTTGCTTAGTACTCCATTACTACAGTACTTGTTTGACGAAATGAATTATGCGCATGTGTTTTCTTTTTTGTTTTCGTCTCTATTTTTATTATTTTGGTATCGATTTTCTAAGCAACAGTCTACTACAAAGTATTTTTTTCAAGGTTGTTTGATTGGGGTTTTATGTTTGATGCGTTGGCAGCAGATTATTTTTCTTGTGTTTCCTCTGTTTGAACTGTTATCGAACAATCGCCAGCATTTGAAGGATAAACTAAAAAAAATATTGATCTGTTTTGTAGGGGTGATTACTTTTTTTTTGCCACAAATGGTGGCGTGGAAATTTACTTTTGGGAAATGGTTGCTTATTCCTCAAGGTGAAGGTTTTGTTTCTCTGTCGCATGCTTTTTCTTTGCAAAATAATCAATTACTTCTTTTTTTGTTTTCTTCTTTTCATGGTTTATTCTATTGGCATCCAATATTTATAGTATCTTTTGTAGGTCTAGTACTTTACTCTTTTAAAGAGCCTAAGTATGGTTTACCGTTACTAGTAGTTGCAGCATTAGAAGTTTTACTACTATCTTCTGTTGTTGATTGGTGGGCTGGATCAAGTTTTGGTGCTAGGCGAATTGTTGACTCACTTCCTTTGTTTGCAGTTGGTTTGGGGTATTTTTTTCAACATTATTTTTCAAGAAAACAGTATTTATTTCCTTTTGTTGTATGTGTTGGTGCTTTTTTTTCTTTGTGGAATTGTATACTTTGGTTGCAGTATCTAACGGTTCTGTCTCATGATGGAGAGTTAAATATCTTTCAGATGTTTAGAAATTGTAGATACCTTCACCGTGAATTTTTGGATGTGATTAGACGTAGTAGTTTTTTTTCTTTTATTATCGAGGGGGCTTTTGACAAAGCTGTTTTTCTCGGATTGGTTTACTTTGTTATAGTAGTTTTTGGATTGTTTTTCTCAACTATTCTGCAAACTTGGTTTGTTTCTATGTCCAACTATAAAGGTAAGAAATTATGAAGAAGGCAGTTGTTCTTTTGTCGGGAGGCTTGGATAGTGCTACAGCCTTAGCAGTTGCTATTAATGCTGGTTATGCGGTTTATTGTTTAAGTTGCTCTTATGGGCAGAGACATGTTCAAGAGCTTAAAGCCGCATCCAATATTGCTATTCATTATAAAGCTTTTGATCATAAAGTCATTAGTTTTGATCTTGGGAACTGGGGAGGATCTGCACTTACAGATGCACAGTTGAAAATTCCTAAAGGTACATTATCACCTGAAATTCCAATAACTTATGTGCCTGCAAGAAATATGATTTTTCTATCTTTTGCTCTTTCATATGCCGAAGTTTTGCATGCTGAGGCGATTTTTATTGGTGTGAATGCTTTAGACTACTCGGGATATCCTGATTGTAGGCCTGAGTTTATTGCGGCATTTCAAGAAGCTTCCCGTCTTGGTACAAAATGCGGGGTTGAAGCCTCTAACGTGATTAACATTAAGACACCATTGATTGGTCTTAAGAAAAGTGACATCATCTTGTTGGCTAAACAACTAGACGTTCCATTGCATTTAACACGATCTTGTTATGATGATGGTATCAAGCCATGTGGGAGTTGTGATAGTTGTTTACTAAGAGCTCAGGGGTTTAGAGAGGCTAGTCTTGATGATCCAGCTCTATAAGTGGTTGATTATTTCTTTTTCTTAAGCAATTTTTGTGAGAGATCTTCAATTTCTTGTAATTCTTTGGTAGATAGTGTGTCTATAATGCTTAGTAGTTTTGTGGTAGCAGGTAATTTCTTTTCAAGTTGAGTGCTTTGAGTACTGGACTGATATGATGATGGTTGCTCTTGCAGGAAAAGCTCTTTGCTTTCCTTGTTAATTTGATATTTCTTGTCTTTAGATAATGCGAGTAATTCAGGAACATTTTTATTTATTTTATCTTCAGCAACCCATTCTTGGATGATCCTTAAATCTATTTCTAGAGAAGCTGCAAGTCTTTTTTGTACGTCTGCATTGGGAAGAAATTTTCCATTTAGTATTTCTAGAAATGTAGAATATGGCACTTTTGCTTTCTGTGAAATTTTGAGTTTGGAAGTTTTCTTTTCTTCGAGCAGCTGTAGCATTTTTTGATTAAAGTATTTTTTCATAGTTACCAAAAATTCCTTTCGTTAAGTGTTTCGGAGGTTGCTTCGAAACATGTCAACCCTTTAATTTCTTTGCTGCATAATACTTTAATATATTTTTATTCCAAAGTAAATATCAATTTTTTCTCTTAAATTATATGACAAAAAAACGATCTTGTTTTTATCGTATGCGTGTGGTATTATTGCTCTACGTTTGTTGTTGAAGCAAGGTGTTTATTTGCTAATAGTCTGTTTTGTGCACTATGTACATTTGTACTTTTGTATCATTTTGTACAATTTTTTCTATTATTATTGGGATTTATTTTGTAGGCAATTGTTTGTAAAAAAATATCTAACAGTGCGTTATTATGGATAGCAATGAAAAATCGAATAAAAAAACTTCGAAAATCTTTAAAAATATCACAGAAAGAGCTGTCAAAAATGACTGAAATTACTCAGTACCGTCTTAGTTTAATAGAAAACAATAAAATAAAGGATATGAGATATAGTACTGTAAGGAAAATTGCTTCAGCTTTGAAATGCACAGCTGAAATGCTTTTTGATTAAGTTTTTTGAAGGAGTTTATAAATGCAAAATCTTGAAGTCTATCTTAAAGAAAAGATTCAGACTGTTAATAATGAAAAAGATTTGTTGGTCAGTAAACGTTTTGCTAGTTTCACGTATGAGGTTGAACTTTTGCAAAAAATGTCGGCATGTAATGCAAAAATTAAAGCTTATACCGAGGTGCTAGATTTTCTTCAGAACGAAAACGTGATGACTGCGAGTTGAGCTTTTTGCAATTTATGCAATTTGTTGAAAATTAAGTCTAGTAGCTCGTATTTCTTTTTTAAAGTATACTGCAAATGTATAACAGAAAAAGGAAGCAAATGTCTTATCTTCAGGCTGTTTTAATGGGTATTATTGAAGGATTGACTGAGTATCTCCCAATTTCTTCCACCTTTCATGAAATTACATTTGCCTCGATTTTGGCCATACCAACCACTGAGTTTGTGAAGCTTTTTGAAGTCGTTATTCAATCTGGAGCAATCCTTTCCGTTTTTATCCTGTATTTTCCTCTTTTGTTTCGCGATCGTACTTTATTAAAAAATACTTTCGTAAGTTTTATTCCTACCGCTGTTTTGGGGATTATTCTTTATAAGGTTGTAAAAGATGTTTTTTTAGTAAATGTTGCTTTACGTTTATCTGTTTTTGCATTAGTAGGAGTAATTTTTATACTGTTTGAATATTTTGTTAAGGCTAAAAAGATCTCGTTGACACGTTCTGTGCAAGGTATTACTTTACATGAAGCGTTTCTTATTGGCATAATTCAGGCTATTGCGTTTATTCCTGGAGTGTCACGTTCTGGTGCGGTGATTGTTGGTATGATGTTTTTGAGGTATAAACGTGATGAAGCTGCAAAGTATTCTTTCTTGCTTTCTATTCCGACTATTTTTGCCGCATCTGCTTATGATATGTATAAAGCAAAAGATTTGCTTTTAACATCTTCCAGTTCTTTTTTGATTCTTCTTGTTGGTTTTATCGCCGCTTTTATGTCTTCGTTTGTTGTTATTAAATGGTTTTTGACCTATTTGAAAACACGTACTCTTACTGTTTTTGGTATTTATAGAATTGTATTAACTATGGTTATTTTAGCGTTGGGATTTTATTAAGATGTTCATGAAATGTTGAAGAGTTGTTTAGGATAGTTGCTTCCTCTTTGCACCAGGGCGAGTATTTTTCTGGGTCGCTTTTTATACTGGCTAGGAATTTTTTCCACGTGATCCATGAAATCTCTTCTATTTCGTTTTTATTGATTGTTGGTGTTTTCATTGTGTATCCAAACAAAATCGGACAAATTTCATTTTCCATGATGTCGTCTTTTGTAAAGCAGTAGCGGTAAGGTGAAATTTTAGTTAGGTAAACATCTCGAAGCCCCAGTTCCTCAGATAATCTTCTTTTTGCTGCTTGGTCTGTAGTTTCGTTAAGTCCTGGGTGTCCACAACAACTGTTGGACCATGCGAGAGGCCATGTTTGTTTTTCATTGCTTCTTTGTTGAAGAAGAAGCTCTTTTCTCTCGTTAAAAAGGAAGATAGAGAAACCACGATGAAGCGGTGTCTCTTTTCTATGTACACTAGATTTTGGCAATGTGCCAAGCACGTTATTTTTTTCATCTACAAGCACAACTAGTTCTGTGTTCATAATTTTATGTGCTCGTTGTTGTTGATTCTTTTGTAATAGTGGAAGTAATTAGTGTGGCTAAAGAAATTTTTATAAAATCGCCTGGTATGAATGGCAACATTCCGGTATTTAAAGTCTGTATAATCGTTGGCCAAGTTGAATCTTTGTGATGCATCCATGTTGCTAGTTGTATTGCTCCTATACCATGGATGATAATGAAATTTGCAAAGATGAAGAGTAATAATTGCATTGTTGGTTGGTGAAGAAATTTGTAGTTATTTAAGCAATGACCGATGAATGCTGTGGCTAGAATAAACCCAATGAGGTAGCCCCCTGAAGGACCGATGATGGTTTGTACCCCTCCCCTAAAATCAGAAAACCAAGGGATTCCAAGGCACCCTAATCCTACATAACTTGCTTGACTTATTGTGCCCCAAATCTGACCTAGAACTACACCAGAAACTAGTATTGCTAGTGTTTGTCCGGTAATCGGGACTGGAGTTCCTGGAATGTATAACTTGATTTGAGCAAGTAGTCCAGTTAATGAGGCCATACCTAAAGACATAAAAAATAGCTGGATTTTTGTTCTTTCTTTTCGCCAAGTGAGATATCTTGATTGTATGCTTGATATTTGCATGGTTGATGTGGGCATTGTTGATTCTCCACTAATTTCATTATTATACCAAAGTAAGAAAAAGCGGCTAGTATTTGCTATGATTCTGAACGAGTTTTTCTTGTGTGTCTTACAAAATAGCTTTATTGTTTAGTTCTCATAGGAATGGGTTTCTATTCTTGTCATCATCAATACATACTGGTACAGTAATCTTGTTGTAAATTTGGTTTTAATAAACCTAAGTAAACTTTATGTTTGATTATTTTTTCAGTCTTTTTTCTCAAGATATGGGTATTGATCTTGGTACGGCAAATACACTTGTGTATGTTAAGAACAAAGGTATTGTCATTAATGAACCCTCTGTTGTCGCTATAAATAATAAAACAAAACAGATTCTTGCTATCGGCGCACATGCAAAAGATATGGTAGGCAAGACTCCTGGCAATATTATGGTAATACGTCCTCTTCGGGACGGAGTTGTTTCTGATTATAAAGTTACTGAGCAGATGCTTCGCTATTTTATAAATAAAGTGCATAGCAAATATTCTTCGACTTGGCTAGTTCCAAGACCTGCTGTAGTTATTGGTGTGCCATCTGGGGTTACTGAAGTTGAACGTAGAGCTGTAGAAAATGCTGCAAGAAATGCAGGCGCAAGAAGAGCGTATCTTATTGAAGAACCAATGGCTGCAGCTATTGGTGCACGTTTGCCCGTTACTGACGCTGGTGGAAGTATGATTGTTGATATTGGTGGAGGAACAACTGAAATTGCAATTATCTCTCTCGGAGGTATTGTTTTAAGCAGATCGATGAGATTGGCTGGAGATAGAATGGATGATGATATAGTGCAATTTGCAAGAAATGAGCTTAATTTGATTATTGGTGAAAGAATGGCAGAACGTGTAAAAATTGAGATTGGATCCGCTCATCCTGATATAGAAAAAATGGAAACTTTGATTCGAGGTCGGGATATTATTTCAGGGTTGCCTAAAGCGGTTAAGATTTCTAGTCCTCAGATAAGAAAAGCTATTCAAGCTTCAATAGATGCAATTGTTGATGCAATTAAAATGACTTTAGAGGAGACGCCTCCTGAGCTTATTGCTGATATCCTAGAACGTGGGATTATGCTGGCTGGTGGTGGAGCATTAATCCGTGGGCTTGATCGTTTGATTTCTGATGAATGTAGAATGCCAGTGTATGTTGCTGAAGATCCGCTTAGTTGTGTGGTTCGCGGTACAGGTATAGTTATTGAAGATTTAAAATCACTCGAAGAAGTTCTTATCACCTCTAGGTATTCAAAGAAACTACGCTAAATTTTCTTACTTTCTTAATTAGCTTTTTCTAGTTTTTTTACGACGATGTTTTGTTAAAAAAAATAAATTGTTTGGTTTTATTCCAAACTATCTCTCAAGGTAATTTAAGCTAAAGAGATTTTTAATGCTCCAGCGTTGGAAAGAATTTACAATCTGGCAAAAGTCCATAGTTTTTTTAGTTCTTGGTATCGTTATTTTACTTTTGTTTAATACTGGTATCGGAGCTCCTGTTGCTTCTTTGCAAGCGTTTATTTTTACACCTGTTGTCAGGCAGACCAATTCGTGGAGCGCTTCTTTACAGTCATTTAATCAGGGTTTGCTAAATCTTGGGATGTTGCGAAAAGAAAATGTTACTCTACGAAGTGAAAATGAACGATTGGTGGCGGAGAACGCTAAATTAAAAGAACTTGAAGGAGAAAATGAAAGCCTTCGAGATTTGGTCGGTCTGGAGAGGGAACTACATCTGTCATTAGTTCCTGCTGAGATTATAGGTAAAGAACCTTCAAATTTTATTCAGGTACTTACTATTGATAAAGGCGCTCGAAATAAAATTAAAAAAGGGCAACCTGTTGTTACCTCGATGGGGCAAGGGACTATTGGTGTTCTGGTCGGTCAAATTATTGAAGTTACTGAGACTACCGCAAAAATACTGGTTATTACTGATAAAGATAGTGTAATTCCAGCTAAAGTTCAGTCCTCAAGTACTGAAGGTTTAGTGAAAGGAGAAGGTCTTGGATATAGTCTAGTTATGGAATATATTCAACAAGAGGATGTTTTTAAAGAAAAGGATGTTGTTGTCACATCAGGCTTAGGATCTGAAAAAGGTCTATTATTTCCTAAAGGTTTGTATATTGGTGTTGTGAATAAGATTGAAGGTGATCCCTCTGATGTGTTTCAAAGAGCGACAATTCGTTCTTTGGTTAATTTTAACCAACTTGAAATGGTTGCTGTACTCATTTAATTTTACTTTTAGTTTGCTGTTCTAACTCAAGTTATTACTGGTGGTTTTCAGTATGCATATAGTCAAACGGTTGGTGTTTTTTACAGTGCTTCTTCTTCTTCAGGTGACTTTTTTTTCAAAATTTCCTCTTGCTTCCGTTATTCCTGATGTATTATTTGTAGGTGTTGTTGTGTTGTGCTTGAGAGTTTCGCCAAACGAAAGCCTTTTCTGGGCTTTCCTTTGTGGATTGTATCTTGATGTTACTATGCATGCACCATTTCTTTTTTCCACACTGTTTTACTTTTCTATTCCTTTTATTTTGCATTATGTAAAAACAAATATATTTTCTAATCAGTTTTTACTTGGAGTTCTTTCTGTTATTGTCGGTTCTATGATCTATTATTTGATCTATTATTTCATTATTGTTTTTTCACTTCAGCATTATTCACTTGAGAATTATCTTAATCAATTGTTTCTTCCTGTGCTGCTCTATAATCTAGCTCTCTTGCTCATTTTATATCCTTTAAGTAGAATGCTAGTTGCTACAGAGAAGCAGGTTATGGACTTATGAAGACACCTTTTTCCTCTATTCAATCCGTTTTTCCAAATTTTCTATCAAAAGATGGCGATGAAGAGTATTTTCTTCCGGAAAAGGAAGAAGATGTTGTTTTGAATGATACTCTTTATCCTGGCGGAGAGAATGCTGTACTTCGTAAGGAAGTTCTTCGTGGGCTCAACCGACTTCCTTATTACTATGCTTTGGTGACTATTGGGATATGCTTGCTTCTTGGACGTGCTTGGCAATTACAGGTACTTAGAAGTAGACAGTTTGCTTTGCAAGCTGAAGGACATAGAGTTACCTCTGTGCCAGTTTCTTCGACTAGGGGTATTTTATATGATCGCAATAAACGTGAATTAGTAAAAAATCTTCCAACTTTTAGTGTTTACATTGTTCAATCTTCTCTTCCACAATCTAAGGTTGAACGATTTGAGGTGTATAGGAAGCTTGGAGAACTGCTCCAACCATCTATTTCCCCCGAAGTAATCGAACAGATTGTTAATGCTGCAGATCTTCCCCCTCTTACACCTATTCTTATTCAGGCCAAAATTGATAGATCGGTGGCTTTGTTGATAGAAGCTTATAAACTGTCACTTTCTGGTGTATTAGTGAAGAGTGGTGGTCTTCGTGAGTATAAGAATGTAGTTAATGACCAGAAAGTGCTTTCACTTTCTCATCTGCTTGGTTATGTTGGTTCTGTAACGCAGGATGATCTCAAAGATTATCCTGATTACGAGATTACCGATTCTTTGGGAAAAGTAGGACTTGAGGCTAAGTATGAGACACAACTTCGTGGTGTAACTGATTTTCAACAGATGGAAGTTGATAATGTGGGTATGCCTGTAAAATTATTAAAAAAAGCTAATCCGATTCCTGGTAAAAATCTTACTTTGACAATTGACCTTCTTTTGCAACAGAAAGTAGAAACAGTATTGAAAAAGTATATTGATCAGGCTGAGAAAAAAATGCATTCGGGCGAAGGAGCTGGTGTTGCTATTTTGCAAAACCCGAAAAACGGTGAGATTTTAGCGATGGTTTCTTTGCCCTCCTATGACAACAATCAATTTGCAAAAGGAATTTCACAAGCTGATTTTCAAAAACTTATGGAACCGTCAGCTAAGAAACCACTTTTCAATCGAGCGGTGACTGGTGTATATCCTCCTGGCTCGGTTTTCAAACCTTTTGTTGCATCTGCTGCTCTGCAGGAAGGAAATATCACTGCGTCGACTCAGATTGAAGATGTTGGCTTTTTCAAAGTATTTGAAACTATTTATTCCAACTGGTATTGGACGCAATCACATGGTGTTGACGGTTGGATTACTGTCGAAGAGGCATTGGAGCGATCAAATGACATTTTCTTTTATAACCTTGCTGGATATACAGATTACAACAAAAGAAGTGGTATTGGATCAGATAATGTTGCTCAATATGCAAAAATGTTTGGTTTTGAGAAGAAAACTGGCATTGATTTACCTGGTGAAGCAATAGGAACGATTCCGTCTCAAACTTCAATGCAAAGCGAGGGGTTACAGTGGCGTCAGGGAGACACGTATCTTATGAGTATTGGACAAGGATATGATCTGGCGTCTCCTCTACAGATAGTGAATGCAACTTCTGCGGTTGCGAATGGGGGAACGCTTTTTAAACCGCATTTATTGAAAGAAATGAGCTCTTTCAATGGGTCGGATGTACAAACGATTCAGCCTGAAGTATTAAATCAGAATTTTATCAACGCCAAGCATCTTGCGACTGTACGACGTGGAATGTCCCTTGTCACTCAGAACACGCAAGGTACTGCTTATTCATCTTTTCGAGGTTTTTCTGTTAAAGTTGCAGGTAAGACAGGGACAGCGCAGTACGAGGGCAACAAGAAAGAACATGCTTGGTTTACAGCTTTTGCGCCTTATGATAACCCCGAAATATCGCTTGTTGTATTGGTAGAAGGTGGTGGTGAAGGATCTCAAGTTTCTGCTCCGGCAGCAAGGGAAATTCTGGAATACTATTTTGGTGATTATCAACGTGATAAAGCAACTGTTAATGCAAAAACCAATTAATAATGACGAGGTAAGATTATTATGTGTGGGATTATTGGATATATTGGTAGTCAACAAGTATTACCTATATTAATTGCTGGACTGGAGCGGTTGGAATATAGAGGGTATGACTCGGCGGGTGTTGCGATTAAGGAGACTGGAGATGCGATTACAGTGGTAAAACAGGTTGGTAAGGTTGAAAATCTCAAGCAAGAATTAGTAACGCGCAAAATTGAAGGTACTCTAGGAATTGGACATACTCGTTGGGCTACTCATGGTGGAGTTACTAATAATAATGCGCATCCACACTTCGACTATCATAAAACAATTGCGCTGATCCATAATGGAATTATTGAAAATTATTCTGAAATTAAAGAACGTTTGGTGTCTCAAGGACACCAGTTTAGTTCAGAAACTGATACAGAGGTTTTGGCACATCTCATCGGAGAAAAATATCGTGAACTTGTAGAAGGAATGCATGCTTTGGGGTTAACAGGAAAACCAGATAAACAGGTTTTTCTTGAAGCTACGAGAAAAGCACTTACCCTTATTGATGGAGCTTATTCAATAGTTGTTATCCATAAAGATCATCCTGATTGTATTGTTGCTGCGCGTCTTTTTTCGCCTTTGATTCTTGGCTTAGGTAAAGATGAAAATTTTATCGCATCAGATATTCCTGCAATTTTGCAATATACGAATGAGGTTGTGGATTTGGGAGATGAGCAGATTGCCTGTGTGACAGCTACTGACTATACGATTACTGATATTCACGGCAATTCCGTTACTGCCCCTCGTCGGACGGTTTCATTCAATCTTGAAACGGCAGAAAAACAGGGATATCCTCATTTTCTGATCAAAGAAATACATGAAAGTTCTAGGGTTATTCAAGATGTGATTCGTGGGAAGATTTATAATCATCAACTGGTTGCTGCTGGTTTAGGTTTGAGTTCGGCAGATGCTCAATTGATTCAGCATGTACAATTGATTGCCTGTGGGACTGCGTATTATGCTTGCTTGATTGGGAAATATTTATTCGAACAGTGGGCTGGTGTTTTGACTGAGGCTATTACGGCATCAGAGTACCGTTATCACACTCCAGTTACTACCAAGAATTCGTTGGTTATCGGAGTTAGTCAATCAGGGGAGACTGCGGATACGATGGCCGGATTGCGGAAGGTGGAAACAAAACCACACCTTGCTCTCATCGGACTTACGAATGTGATTGGAAGTTCTCTTGCACGAATGATTGAAACTGAGCATTTGATTTTATTAAATGCTGGTCCTGAAATTTCAGTTGCTTCTACTAAAGCATTTACGTCTATGGTGATGGTACAGACGTTGCTTGCGTTATTTGTGGCTAGGGAAAAGGGTTTAGTGACAGAGAATACTACAACTGAGATTCTTGATGCTGTTGAGCAGCTTCCTGCACAGATTGATCAGATTCTCGATCAGAAAAAAGAGATTGCTCGTGTTGCTATGCAATATGTTCGTTGGAATAGTATGTATTTTCTTGGTCGGGGTATTAATTATCCAACGGCCTTGGAAGGTGCTTTGAAGCTGAAAGAAATTTCATATATTCATGCTGAAGGCTATCCTGCTGGTGAAATGAAGCATGGCCCCATTGCGGTGCTGGAGAAAGGTTTTCCAGTGGTTGCTATTGCAACGAAGAGTGTGGTGTATGACAAGATGCTTTCGAATATTCAAGAGGCGGCAGCTCGGGAAGCTGATCTTATTATTCTTGCGAATCCTGGGGATAAGAAGGCAGAGAAGATTGGCAAACATTGTTTGTGGGTGCCGGAGACTCGTGAGGAACTTTCACCGATTTTGAATAATATAGTATTGCAGCTTTTTGCCTATTATACAGCCCTTTATAAGGGATATAGTATCGATAACCCTAGGAGTTTGGAAAAATTTTACCCAGATCCTGATGATTTAACCGCACCTCCAGTGAGTATTGATATTGATAAGCCGAGAAATTTAGCTAAATCTGTGACTGTGGAGTAGGTTTTATCTTTTCTTCCCCCTTCCCTTTCTGTAAATTCCTTGTAATTCTATCGGGTTCATGTATCCCAAGGGATTGCCACGTCGCAAAAGCCTCCTCGCAATGATATGTAATTGATAAAATGTGATAACACTAACATTTTTATGTCGAATTTACATTAGCTAAACACATATGAAACTTTTTGTTTTTGCATGACGTATAAGCAGTGTACAAACGTTTAGTACAAAAAAA
This sequence comes from bacterium, assembly GCA_037128935.1. GTDB lineage: Bacteria > Patescibacteriota > CG2-30-54-11 > JBAXVQ01 > JBAXVQ01 > JBAXVQ01. The sequence continues at coordinate 68,676 of JBAXVQ010000002.1, forward strand.
AGTGCAAATTACGAAAGGAAAAGACATTATGCTCAGCAAGAAAAGTTTATACACAGCGCTCTCTGTTCTCACAATCGCTGGTACCCTCGGTGTTGTTGCAGTTGGTGCACAAAGTGCTACGACTAGTGGAACGCCAACAACAAGTACGCATGCTCGCGGTGAACATGGTGAGCGTCAGCGTTTCTCTCCTCGTGTGGGAGGAGTTGTTACTAACCTTACAGCTAGTCAGTTTACTGTAGCTGTAAAGACTGGTGAAACAACAACCAAAGAAGTTACGGTCACGTATGATGTTTCTACTACAATAGTAACTAAGCTTGGTGGAGCTACAACAACGCTTGCCAATGGACAAACGGTTGAAGTACAGAGTGATATTGCTACAACTGATACTCAGACCACAGTGGCTGCAAAACGTATCACTGTAGTTGATAAAGCTGCTTTAGAAGCCAATTCTGTACGCGGTACTGTGCAATCAGTTGATGGTCAGACCATTGTAGTCAAAAAAGAAGACGGAACAACTGCAACTGTTACACTTTCAAGTACAACTGTTGTAAGAATTTCAGTAGAAAATACTGGTTCTTTGGCTGTTGATCTTGCTGGTAAAACAATTGGCGTTAACGGTGACAAGCAAACTGATGGATCTTATGTTGCAAAAAATGTTGTTATTGGTTCACAAGGAATGGGTAAGGGTGGAGAAGGTTTTAGAGGGTTTCCAGGTAAAAAAGGTGATAAGGCTACTACAACACCAACTGCTCTTTAACAGAAATTTGCTGTAAAGCATTTCGTGGTTATGTCCGCTACAGGCTTATTCTGTAGCGGATAGTTTTGCCTTCATTGTCGCAAATGGTATATCCTAAGCTTATGCAAGATCAAGTTAGTGAACAACACTTTACCGATGCGGAGCTAGTCGATCAGGCCTTACAGCAAAGAGATAGCTTTGAACTGTTGGTTGAACGTTACCAACACAGAATTTTTCGTTTTATTTTTGGTTACTGTGGTGATCAGGTGATGGCTGAAGATATAGCGCAAGAGGTTTTTGTTAAAGCATATTTTGCACTTAAGACTTTTGATAAGAAGAAATCCTTTTCCACGTGGTTGTTTACTTTGGCACGAAATCATAGCATTGATGTTTTGAGAAAAGGTAAGTTGACCAAAACCATTTCTATTGAAGAGAATGAACTTGATCAGGTACTCGTGAGTAAGGACGAAAGTCCAGATGATTTGGTTTCATCAATTTTCAAACATGGGTTGATTGTAAATGCGCTTCAAGATTTGCAACCCAAGTATCGAGAGGTTATTCTTCTTTTTTATATCCAAGAGCTTTCTTATGAAGAAATTGCAGAAGTCATAAAAAAGCCTCTAGGTACTGTTAAAACCCATCTTTCGCGGGCAAAAGATGCCCTCAAACTTATTTTACAAGAATATAGAGATGAATTATTATGAACGCTCTCAATGATCAACAACTTCAACAAATTTTGCATCATCTTTCACCTGCACGTCTTTCACACGGCTTTTCTGCTCGTGTGATGGAAAAGATTTATGCAATGGAAGAGGCTGACTCACGATTGTTGCGAAAAATTCTTTTTGTCGTGTGGGGAGTTTTACTTTCCACTCTTGGTGGTTTTTCTGTACTGGCTTACAAGGAAATGATGCAGAGTGGCTTTTTTGACTATGCTGGTTTACTTTATCAGAATTTTGCCAGTGAGTATCGGGCGACACTTTTTTCATCATTATTGTCTACACTTCCTTTACTGCCAGTGTTTGGTTGTTTACTTTTCTTTATTCTTACTGTATTTTGTTTCATTATCACTAAAAAGATTTTTTCTTTTTCTCGTAGGATGAGGACAGGTCATTATGCTTGATTCATTAAAATCTGTTCGGGTTGCACTTTCAATCGTTTTGGTTGTTGCGTTTGGTGGGTTGACGTTTTTAAGCGGTTATTTTGTTGGTTCTTTGAAGACTAATACTCGTTTGGCTCGACTAGAACACGAAATGTCTGCGTTGACGCAAGATAAAGATAAACCTCTTCTTCGCCGTCCTGCTTTCGAAAATGGCAGTATGAAGTTATTTCGAGACGAGATAGAGAAAAATGGTGGAGTTGGAATTGTCGGTGGTATTGTTGAACGCGAAGAGTCTAGCGATGAAAATAGCTCACTTGTTTTGTTGGTTTTTACCCCACAAGGGCCTGTTCGTGTGATAGTTGGAGCAGACACTAAAATCGATAATCATGGTGTTGTTGCAGGAGTTGAGTCTCTTATAGTTGGGAAAGAAGTTGGGGTTGTTGGTGATCCTGTTGCAAAGCAAAATGGCGTTTTGACTGCTAAACTAATAACTTTGATGGATAAAATGAAACAACCAACTGTTGAAGGATTCACACCTAGAGGAAGAGATACGCCAGCACAATAAAATATTTTATTTGTTTATATTGCTATGGTAAAAGCTTTTCTATATAGAAAAGCTTTTTTTTATTTGTGAATTTCACCTTTAAAATAGTTTATACTGGTAGTATAAAAACAACTATAAAAGGAATTAAACTATGACAAAAAGGTTACTTGGTGTTTCTGTATCCTTTGGGGTTTTGCTATTGCTGTTGGTTTTTCTTGTTTCTCGAGTTCGAGCTCAATCTCAGGTGACGTTGGCAGTCGATGCGAGTAAATCGGTTCATGCGTTTTCTCATGACATGTTGGGTATGGGGTATGTAAACTGGGATCATAGCTGGGGAAAGCCATTTCTTGGTAATATACCGGGGCTAGCTGAGGCTACAGGCGAATTAAAGCCGGGCATAATTCGTTATGCCGGTGGACTTTGGGCGAACAGTGTGGGATTTGATGGTACGGCTGAGCAGCGTACACCATATAAGAAATGGAATTATCCAGGTGATTCGAGTGATTATTGGTTTCACTATAGTACCAATGAAATCGATAGTCTTGCTAGTTATGCAAAAGCTGTTGGTTCAGAGGTGATGATTCAGGTGAATGTGAATAATAACAATCCGAAGATGTGGGCTGAGATGGTGCGTTATACCAATGTTGAAAAGGGGTATAAGTTCCGTTACTGGGAATTGGGTAATGAAATGGATCTGGAGAATAAAGTTTCTGCTGAGGAGTATTCGAGAAGAATTCAGGAATATATAAAGCAAATGTTGGCGGTTGATCCGACCATAGAGATTATTGGGGCGGCAACTGCTGGACCTATACAACAAGATGATGGTAACTCTGTTATGAAAGGGTATATGACACAGCCGCTCCCAGCTTCAAGAGCAGCTGGTAAGGATCTTGCGGCAATAACGTATCACTGGTATCAATCTTGTAACGGTGGCAGTGTGGATGGCATCACTCGCTATGCTTGGTACAACAACGATGGTTCACCTATTGATCCACTCAGCTGGAGAAATGCATATAGCCGAATTTGGGCAAAGTTGATTCCACAGCGCGTACAAAAAGAAGTACTTTCTGGTTATCCAAATACTCGTCAAGGTATTACTGAGTTGAATGTGGAAGCTTGCAACTTTGGTAGTCCAGTTAATGGCAGTTTTATGTCGGCTCTTTGGTTTACTGATGTATTGGGTAATTTAGCTTATAATGGTGTGGATTTTGTGACTATGTATATGGGGTATGGGGCCAAAGGTGAACCTTATGGTCTGACGTATGCAGATAATGATACTAATCCTTCCAGAATTTTTGTTCGTCCTACTTATTCTGCCTTACTACTTTATGCGCGATATTTTGGTGACACGATGGTACAGGCTTCTTCAAGTGATCTAGACCATGTGAGTATTTATGCTTCTTTAGACAGCAAAGACACTGGTAGATTGAAGCTGATGGTTGTTAACCTTTCAGGGAATGATATTACTGCCCCGATCTCGTTGCAAGGATTCACTGCAAACTCTGGTAGTCTTTATCAGCTTAAAAGTTCCAAGCCAACCGATCTTTCAGATTGGGGAGCTAGTGAAGATGCTCCTGTTACGATAAATGGGGTACACCTTGTTGGTTCATCGATTGCTGACTCTATAAGCAAAATTAATCCAGTTGCAGTTACGGTTTCTGGCTCGTCACTTGAAGTTACATTGCCTGCGTATACAGCAAATGTGTTTGTACTGGATGGTGAAGGTGCTCTTGTTACTCCTATTCCTAGCCCTGTTGTTACTGTTACTTCGGTTGCTACTGCTGTTTCTTCTCCTGCCCTAACTGTTTCTGTTACTCCAGAATTGGGTGAAGAAACAAAGGCTGATGATGATAAAAAACATAAAGATTTTTACGCTTCTGGCTATGCAGCTCAATGGGTTGCTCAACGACAGGCATCGGACTACGAAGGCAATGCTAATGATGGAGATGAGTATTTTGATGCACCTCGCTGTGCTGTGGTGGATTTCTGGGCTGAGTTGAAGAACGTCGGTACTAAGCCTTGGCTTTCCAGTAAACAGATCAAAGCTTCAGCTGGAAATGAGTTTACTTTTGCAACATATAAGGATTCAAAGGCTAAGTCTGCACCTTCATGGACTGGTTTTGATTCCTGTCCTGGTAAAAACTGTGGTAAAAGTTATTTTCATGCAGACTCATGGGTGAGTGATTATCGAATTGGTACCTTAGAGAAAGATGTGACAAATCTTGGGGAAACTGCAAAAATTTCGATGCAGTTTAAAGTCCCTTGTGATGCGGAGATTGGACGCTATCGTGAGGATATTTCTGCGGCTTCTGGAAAGTATTGGGTGCGAAATAAAGTGAATGGGGATCCTTTGCAGGTGATGCATATTTGGTTTGGAGTAGATGTGAAGAAGTAGGTTTATTGTTTTTGCAAGAGCGTCCTGAAGGATTTTGGGGCGCTCTTTTTTTATTTTGCTCTATTTGTTAGAGTGCTAGGTAACACTAGGAGTTTCTATGGGAAAAACACGGCTTGAGGCATTTAGTGATGGGGTTCTTGCAATTATTATTACCATAATGGTGCTAGAGCTGAAGGTTCCTTTGGGAGATGATTTAACGGCATTATATGAATTACTTCCGGCTTTTTTGAGTTATCTGTTAAGTTTTGTGTATGTTGGTATTTATTGGAACAATCATCACCACATGTTGCATATTAGTAAACAAGTGAATGGGGCTGTGCTATGGGCTAATCTTCATCTTTTGTTTTGGCTTTCGTTGATTCCTTTTTCTGCACGTTGGATGGGGGAGAGTCATTTCGCAGTGTTACCTGTTGCGTTGTATGGAGTTGATCTTCTGCTTTCGGCTGTTGCGTATTATATCCTCAGTCACTCTCTTCTTGCGCTTCATGGGAAGGAATCAACTCTTGCGAAGGCGCTTGGTGCGGATTATAAGGGTAAGGTTTCAGTTGTGCTGTATGCTATTGCCCTTCCCTTTGCGTTTTTTCAGGTTTGGGTGGCGTGTGCGTTATATGTTCTTGTTGCGTTGATTTGGTTTGTGCCGGATAAGAGGATTGAGGATGTGGTAGTTAAGTAATGTACCCGAGTAAAATGTTACTCTGCTAGGGCTGAGTCGATCATTGGTTTTATCTGGGAGTATGATTGGGAGCCGAAGATTAATTGAATTTTTCCTTTTCTACCGATGATGATAGAGGTCGGAGTGCCATAGATTCCTGATGTGGTGCCGTCTTGGATTTCGTTGTTGATGTGGTTGGTATAGCGGTCGCTCAGGAGGCAGGATGTGAACGTTTTTGTGTTGATTTTTAGGGTGCGGGCGATGGCGGTAAGTTCGTTTATTGAGGTGCCCTTCCTTGTTTGATATGTGGCTAGGATATCGGTGAATTTCCAGAATGCCGCGTTTCCGGCTTGTTCATTGATACATTCGGAGGCGATGGCTGCGGCTGTGGCGTTTGGATGGAGTTGTTGGAGAGGAAAGTGGCGGTAGATCCAAGCTACTTGGTTGTTTGCTCCGTATTCGTCCATGACCTGGTGCATGGTTGTGTGAAATCGTTTGCAGAAGGGGCATTCGAGGTCGCTGAATTCAATTATTTTCACAGGGGCGTTGGGTGAGCCGTAGGTGTGATCGGTGCTGCTGGGAGCACGGACACGGTTTTCTGGGGTGGTGCCGTATTGGTCGGTG
>JBAXVQ010000020.1:0-29514 GCA_037128935.1 bacterium
ATTGTCCAGAAAAAACCAAAGAACATCAAAAAACACCCACCAATAGCCGGATTGGCACGCTTTGCCTTCACTGCAAAATCAATTCGTTCACCGGAAACCAAAAGAGATAATTCTGGTGGTAACTCTTGAATAAGCATTGGTTTTACTTACCTAAAGAAAAAAGAGTAGTTGCATTTTTTGTTGTGACTCTTTCTATTGTAGCAAAATCAATTCCGCGAAGAGTAGCAAGTTCTTCTGCTACAAATTTTACAAAAGCTGGCTCATTAGTCTTTCCCCGAAAAGGCACAGGAGCGAGAAAAGGAGCATCGGTTTCGAGAAGAATTCTCTCCAAAGGTAACTTTTGAGCGGTATCTCTAATCACTTCGGCGTTGGGAAAAGTCAAAATTCCATTAAAAGAAAAATGAAATCCTAAATCAAAATATAATTGCGCAACAGCAATTGACTCCGCAAAACAATGAGCCACACCACGAAATGTTTTCCCAAATGTCTTCAAAGTTGCTATCACCTCAGAATACGCCTCGCGAACATGAAGCACCATCGGCAAATCAACTTCCAGTGCCAATCGAATTTGATCCTCAAAAACCTTTTGTTGAACGCCCTTATCATGATCCCGAAAGTAATCCAATCCAATCTCTCCAATCGCTACTACCTTTTTGTGCTCCGCCATCGCTCTCAATCTCACAAGATAATCATCTGGCAAACTGCTTGAATCATTCGGATGAATCCCAACCGTTGCATAAATAGCATCAAATTGTTCAGCCAAAGCAATAGCACGGAGAGATTCATCTAAAGAACACCCAACAACAATAATCTTTTCAACTCCCTGAAGCTTGGCATGTTCTAAAATATCTTCAATTGTTCGTTCAGCAAATTGTGGAAAATAAAGATGACAATGGGTATCAATAAGCATAAAAAACCTCCAATAACCATCTTACCAAACTTACACCCCTTGCTCACCTCCGAGACACCATCTATAATAATTTTGTTCAACGCAGAAGCCGACGTAGCTCAGGGGTAGAGCAGCTGTTTTGTAAACAGCATGTCGTGGGTTCAAATCCCTCCGTCGGCTCCACGTATTTCCACGGTTGTTTATCGAACTGGGTAGGTACCAAAGCGGTCAAATGGGGCAGACTGTAAATCTGCTGGCGTATGCCTTCGGGGGTTCGATTCCCTCCCTGCCCACCAGCGTTTTCTTTGCACAAGCAATTTTCATTTTCATAAAAAGTAGAAAATTTTTTCGACAACAGAGAAAATACACCCTTTCTCATGCCTTCAAAAAATCGAAAAATTCTGTTTCTAGTTTTGTCTTTTCTCCTCCTCTCCGGTTGTAAAATCAAATCATGCTCAACACCCATATCGCCTCCTTCGTCAACACAAAATCTCCCAACACCCACACCAACTATCATTACTGCACCTTCACCTAGTCCAACAAAAGAAATAATCGACTTCACCTGCAATAACAACCTCATTGCATCTTGGAGAAGCAACCCTACAATCTACAAAAACTTTTCACTAAACAATGTTATTCTATACCCAGAAAACTTAGGTCTCTTCTTTAATGGAAAAGACAGCTACGCAATAGCAAATAACACAGAATTAAGTAACCTCCTTAATAATCTCAATACGTTTACGATAGAAGGGTTGATTACCATAGAATCAACATCTGACAACTGGCAAACTATCCTTTCTAAATACGAGTGGACAAACAATCCTAATCGCTCCTACGAACTCATACTCGATAGCAACAATCACCTTGTTTTTGCGTACTCGCCTGACGGGACTGATTCCAATGAGCAAATGCTAACATCAAAAAACGAAATACCCCTTCATAATAAAACCCACATCGCCGCAATATACGACGGAAAAAAACTTTCTCTCTTTATCAACAAACAAGTAGAAGGTATCAAACCGTACAAACCCTTCAATTCTTCTAGTCCTTTTTTTCAACACCCCTATCCAGTAACACTAGGAGCAAACAACCAAGGTGAGGGTCAATTTTTCCATGGTTTTATTCAAGAATTAAGAGTCTACTCCGAATATCGAGAAACATTTTGCCTTACGAAATAATTTCACACCAATTTCATCCACAAATTAAACATGATAAAATGTACCCAACAAACGACCATACTTAAAGTATGGTAGCAAACTAACCGTAGCTAAAAACCTAATGTACCACCGCATCATCATAAAAGTTGGCACAGCAAGCCTCACAAGAGGAAAAAATGCACTCGACCAATCCTATATGGAAGAGCTAACACATGCCATCGCAGCACTAAAAAAACAAAACAAACAAGTAATTCTAGTCACCTCAGGTGCCATGGGCGCCTCCAAAGAATTTCTCAAACTCAAAGCCACAAAGAAAAAAGGAACCACCACTCGCCAGGCAATGGCTGCCGTTGGACAGATTTACCTGATGAAAATCTACTGGGAACTACTTGGCAAACACAACCTTATTGCCGCCCAGGTGCTACTGACTCGAGAAGATTTCAATCACCGAAAACGCTACCTCAATCTTAGAAATACCTTACTCAATCTCCTCCAAGAAAATGTCATACCAATAATCAATGAAAACGACGTGGTAGCGACAGAAGAACTAGAAGGAGTAAACTTCGGAGACAACGATACCCTCAGCGCACTCGTCTCGACAGCTATAGACGCCGATCTCCTGATAATACTCTCTGACATCGAAGGACTCTATACCAACAATCCCAAAAAAGACCCTACTGCCAAACTCATCAAAATTGTGAAAAAAATTGACAAAACCATCGAATCCGCAATAAATGAAGATAAAAGTAAGCTTGGTGTCTGGGGTGGAGGAGCTGGAGGAATGCAAACAAAAATCAATGCAGCCCGTATTGCAACCGAACACGGCACAGAAATGGTTATCGCATCAGGAGAAAAACCCGCAATAATTGGCCAAATTGTTAACAATCAAGAAAAAAAATCTACACGATTTCTCCCTTTAACAACAAAAGAAAAAAATAAGAAGAAATGGCTTGCAACATATGCAACAAACGGAAAGGCAAAACTCTTTATAGACCAAAACGCAGAAAAAGCCCTTCTGGCAAACAAAAGCCTCCTTCCAGTTGGAATTAAAAAAGTTGAAGGAAAAGCTGACCGAGGAGACACTGTAGAAATCTACAATGAAAATGATGAAAAAATAGCTAAAGGTCTACTAGAATACTCGCTTGATGACATTAACAAAATAAAAAATAAACGTTCATCAGAAATTGAAGCCATACTCGGCTACACTCATGCCGAAGAAGCGATTCACAAAGATAATCTACTACTCATTCACAAAGGATAAAAAACACTCATTCGAAGACACTAAATGCCCCGACCTTCCCTCTTGCCATCACCCATGCTTTCCGCTATGCTCTAACTTGTCATAAATGTGACACAAGCTCAAGTAAAGAACTGCGACTTTGCAGAAATAACAATCCTCACGGAAGGACATTTATAATGGCTCCATTGCCTAAAAGAAAACATTCCAAAAGCCGATCAAGAACACGTCGAGCTCATGATGCTCTTGTAGTTCCAAACGTTGTAGAATGCCCAAATTGCAACGCTTACAAAAAAACTCATCATGTATGCCCAGAATGTGGTGTGTATAAAGGCAGAAACATCATCACCCCAAAGGCAAAAAAAGAAACTAGCTAACAAGCATGTCTGAAATCAGCAAACGCTTGCGTGAGGAAAGAGAACGAGTCGGCATATCTCTTGATGAAATTGCCCGGTACACTAAAATTCCGATAAAATACCTCCACGCATTAGAAAATGACCAGTTTCATACACTTCCTTCATCAGCTCATGCAAAAGCTTATCTGGGCAAATACATTGACCTTCTTGGATTACCCAGAAAGCAATTATTGGCACTCTACAAAGCTGAACAGTATGAGTTTGAAGCAGTTGTACCCCATACTCCAATTTCCGTTTTTAAAAAAATTTCAAAGAACACCATCGTATTTACTACAAGCCAGGGCGTCATCATCATCGCTGCATTTCTTTCTTTTCTTCTCCTTTTCTACATTTATGCCCAGCTCCACACTCTATTAGCATCCCCCACGCTCATTCTCACTAGTCCTGCGGAAGGAGAAAACATCACAGAACCGTTTGTCACAGTTGAGGGAAAAACCGAAAGCGACTCCATACTATTTATCAATGGCCAAAAAATTGACGTAGAAAGCAGTGGAGACTTTCGAGAAAAAATAGCACTTTCAAACGAACACTCCCAGCAAATCATTGTCACCGCTGAAAATAAAATAAGTAAAGCAAAAACCGAGATTAGAAGAGGTATAATCAGTAAGACAAGTGAACCATCCTTAAACTCTTTGCTCGAATCACCTGTTCCCACTTCACTGTCTTCAGTAAAACTTCAGATAAGAGTGACTCAAGACGTGACCATAACCGTTACCAAAGATGGCATACGAAAACCAGAAATTTTAGTAAAAAATACTGTTACACAACTTTATGCAGACACAAAAATCAGCATTACATCCAATAAACCACAATATATATATGTCAAATACAACGATGGTCCAGAAGAACGTATGGGAACTAGTGGGACAGTAACCAAAGAATGGCCAAAACCTAAATAACGCAACTCTTGTGTCAAACACACCGTAAATGCTATTGTAAAAGGGATTACACTGATTATTATTAATAAATACTCACAATCGACACTCAAAATCTCTAATAAAAACCACTGATAACTGATCACCCATATTTAACAGGAGCGAAAACCCCAATGTTCCAACATATTCTCTGGTTTGACCAAATACGCAAAACTGACATCCCTGTTGTAGGTGGAAAAGGTGCCAATCTAGGCGAGTTAATAAGCATAGGAATCAATGTCCCAGAAGGATTTGTTATCTCAGCCCAATCATTTTTCTATTTTCTAGACAAGGCCAATATTCGCGAAGCAATTAATTCTAGACTACTCTCTCTCGACCCAAATGATTCAACGTCTCTCTTACATGCAGCGCAAGAAGCAAAAACAATGATCCAAAATGCCCAGATTCCAGAAGATATTGAAGTCGAAATTCTTTCGTCCTACCACAAACTTTCATCACCTGAAAATCGCTTCCCTGCTGTAGCAGTTCGAAGTTCAGCCACCGCTGAAGATCTCCCAGACGCATCATTCGCTGGTCAACAAGCTACATTTTTAAATGTGTACGGTGATGAAAATATAATCGCAGCTGTAAAATCCTGCTGGGCGTCTCTGTTCGAAGCCCGCGCAATTTTCTATCGCGTACAAAAACATTTTGAACACAGCAAAGTTGGCATTGCCGTGGTTGTCCAAAGAATGGTTCAGTCTGAAAAATCAGGAATAATGTTTACAGTTGACCCTATTTCCAATGACCCGAACTCACTCCTTATCGAAGCGGGGTATGGCCTTGGTGAAGCTGTTGTAGCTGGAGAAATCACACCAGATGAATACAGCGTAAACAAAAAAACCATACAAATTTCCAACAAAGTAATGAACCAACAAACTTGGCAAATAGTTCGAACAGAAAATGTTGAAATCCCCACAGAACTTGAAGATCTTAACGAAAAAATTGCAATTCCTCCACATCTTCAAGAAGCTCAAAAAATTAGCGACAAACAAATTATCGACCTCGCTAAAATAGGAATGGCGATCGAACAACACTATAACTATCCTCAAGATACAGAATGGGCGATTGAAAACGATACCATTTACCTTGTTCAATCACGCCCAATAACCACACTCCCCAAAAGTATATTTCCAGAATCCTCTCACGAGATTCCTACGGAGGCTGCACCAGTGGAGAAATCTTCCAGTCAATCTCAAAACATCTCTTCAGCAGAAATTATTCTCCAGGGCGCTTCTGCAAGCCCAGGTATTGCATCAGGAAAAGTAAGGATAATAACCGATCCTAAGGATACAAGCCAAATTCAAGAAGGTGACGTGTTGGTAGCAGAAATGACAACACCAGATTATGTTCCTGCAATGAAAAAATCTGTCGCCATTATCACCGACTCAGGAGGAAGAACCTGCCACGCAGCAATTGTGAGCAGAGAGCTTGGTATTCCATGTATAGTCGGATCAAAAGAGGCTACCAAAAAACTTAAAGATGGTCAAATTGTAACTGTAAATGCAACACTTGGCACAGTATATGAAGGCAATGTTGTAGACCAACTAAAACCTTCTTCGAAAGAGCAAAACACAGCATACAATGCCGTCTCCTCCGCCCCAATAATTACCGGCACAAACGTGTATGTGAATCTTGCGGCACCACACCTTGCTGAACAGGTAGCTCAGAAAGATGTTGATGGTGTAGGGCTCCTGCGCGCAGAATTTATCATTGCAAACATTGGTGAACACCCTAGAAAAATGCTCCAGGAAGGCCGTGGACAGGTATTCATCGATAAACTTACAGAAGGTGTCGGCAGCATTGCTCGAGCCTTCTATCCACGTCCGGTAATATATCGAATGACTGACTTCAAAACCAACGAGTACAAAAACCTTAAGGGTGGAGAAGAATTTGAACCACACGAAGAAAATCCAATGATGGGATACCGTGGTTCCTCACGCTATCTCCGCGAAAGAGATCTATTTCAGTTGGAAATAGAAATGATAAAAAAAGTCCATGCACAAAATCTAACAAACCTCTGGATTATGGTTCCTTTTGTTCGAACAGTAAATGAAATGCGGGAAATCTTAAAAGTACTCAGTAGTGAAGGTTTACAGTCATCCCGAAATTTCAAAATATGGATGATGGCAGAAATCCCTTCAAATGTTGTCCTCATCGATGAATTTTGCAAATTGGGCATTGATGGAGTCTCTATCGGAAGCAATGACCTTACACAATTGGTACTTGGATTAGATCGTGACAACGAAACAATACTAGAATTGTTTGACGAAAGAGATGATGCAGTTATGCTCTGTATCAAAAAAATAATAGAATCCTGCAACAAACATGGCATCACCTGCTCAATTTGTGGCCAAGCCCCATCAGTATATCCTGAAATAACCCAAAAACTTGTAGAATGGGGCATAACAAGCGTCTCAGTCAATCCAGATATGATCGAACAAACTCGCAAATTTGTCGCAAAAGCTGAACAACGAATTTTGTTAAAAAAAACACTATCCTAACTCACCGAACATATTCAGAATAAACATGTATAAAAGTTCCTTGACAAAAGAAAAAACAAATTCTACCATACATAAAGGATTGAAAAACTTGCATTCGCAATTTTTTCTGTTAGCATAGTTACTTGTCATCACAAAAAACGTGAATATATTTCATTAACAACCCTAAGGAGATCACATCCTATGAAAAACAATCTCAAAAAACTTGCACTCGTTACAGCAAGTGCCTCGCTCCTCCTCGGCCTCGCAGCATGCCAACCAGCAGCTCAGCCAACACCAACACCAAAACCATCCCCAACAAAAGCTCCAACAGTAGCTGCAGAGACAACAACAACTCCAGCCGCTGCTACAACACCTGCTGCTACAACACCAGTAGCAACAACAGCTGCTGCAAAAACAACTCCAGCTGTTTCCCCAACTGCAAAAAAATAACTTTATTTTTTACAGCTATGTTCATCAGCCACTTCCAAATGGAAGTGGCTTTTTTTTAACAAATTGAAGGTCATCCCGCTATGAAAAATAACAGAAAACCTCTTATTGCCGGCAATTGGAAAATGAACACCAATGTAAACGAAGGACTAAATCTAATAGACGATATCCAAAAACAAACATCATCAATAAACACTTCCTCTTCATCACCAATTATTGATGTCGTTTTTTGCCCACCATTTATTACATTAAAAAAGGTACATGAGATCCTAGACTCCAACCTATTCTCTATCGGTGCACAAAATATGCATTGGGAAGAAAAAGGTGCTTATACAGGCGAAATTTCTCCTTTAATGCTGAAGAATTTGGTTGATTATGTCATCATCGGACACTCTGAAAGACGCCAATTGTTCGGAGAAACAGATGAAATCGTAAGAAAAAAACTGGAAGCCGCACTGCAACATGATATCAAGCCAATTCTGTGTGTTGGTGAATCACAAGAGATAAGAAGTCGCAGCGAAGAACAACAATTCATCTCGTCTCAACTTGATGCAGCTCTAGCAAACCTGAAGAATAGCAACGGCACCCAGCTTATCATTGCCTATGAACCAATCTGGGCAATTGGAACTGGCAACGCAGCCTCAGCCGAGCAAGCTCAAGAAATATGTGTATTTATTCGCAACCACCTTGCGCAGATACTTTCCCCTGTTACAGCTGACACCACACGGATTCTTTATGGCGGCAGCACTACAGCAGCGAATATAAAAGAGTTTTTGGCACAACCAGACATTGATGGAGCACTAGTTGGTGGAGCAAGCCTGAAAGCACTGGAATTCACCTCTATACTCTGGCAAACGCATGAAATGGCAAAAAAACTATAAATCTCTATGATCTATTTCCCAACAACGCCGTTCCAACCCGAACAATTGTTGCACATTCTTCAATCGCAACAGAAAAATCCCCACTCATTCCCATAGAAAGTTCTGGAAGCGATACTCCAAAACTTCTCTCCAACTCATCTCGAAACAACCGTAATTGTCGAAACACAGGTCGAGTACTTTCTGGTTCAGTGGAATAAGGAGCAACAGTCATCAAGCCGACTATGTTGAGATGCCGAAAATCATTCAGTTGAGGAAAAACCACACGAAGCGTTTCAATAGAAAAGCCAAACTTGCTCTCCTCCCCAGAAACATTAACCTCAAGCAACACAGTTTGAAGTTTACCTACCTCACCAGCAGCAATATCAATTTTTCTAGCCAAAGCGACGCTATCTACTGACTGAATCGTATCAAAAGACTCAACAGCCTTTCTCACTTTATTGGTCTGCAAATGACCAATAAGATGAAAAGACAACTTAGAGGTAGCATCACTTGTTAAACGAAGCTTCTCAATCTTTGCAACAGCTTCCTGTACCCTATTTTCACCAAAAACCAGTTGTCCGGCCGAGACCAAACACTCAAGAGCTTCTACAGGAAAATTCTTTGTAACGGCCACAAGTTCCACAGAATCCTCAGTCCGCCCAACCTGCTGACAACGTTCAGCAATCTGTGCTTTAACGAATATAAGATTCTGCCTGATCTCTTCTGAAGTGAGCATTGCCATAAAATTTTTGCTATGATAACCCTGTTCCAATTGTACAACAAACAGCAGTGATTACTGTCAGCAGTAAATACATAAGAAAATCCATCGTAAAATCACAACCTTTATAAATTAACTAAACAACTATGGCCACCTTACAAGAACTTCGTCAACAACGCATTGAAAAACTCAATAAAATTCAAGCAGCAGGTATCGCCCCCTACCCTTCTGTCGCCACCCGAACACATACAGTTGAAGAAGCAAAAGAAAATTACACCATATTATCGAACAACGAACAGGTAATTACAGTAACAGGAAGAGTAATGTCTCTTCGAGGTCACGGAAAAACAGTATTCTTTGATGTTGAAGATTTTTTTGGAAAACTGCAATGCTATGCCAAAGCTGATGCATTAGGAGAATCATTCACCTCAATAATTGAAAACTTGGATATCGGAGACTTTCTAGAAGCCACAGGAGTATTATTTACTACAAAACTCGGCGAAATCACCCTCAAACTATCTGCGGCAAAACTACTAGCAAAATCCCTTCGTCCTCTCCCTGAAAAATGGCATGGCCTGCAAGATGTAGAAAAACGTTACCGACAAAGATATCTAGATTTCCTCGTCAACAAAGATGTTCGGGAAAAAATGATAACTCGCAATAAAATCATCCGTGCTATCAGAGAGTATCTCCACTGCCAAGGTTTTATTGAAATTGACTTTCCTGTATTAGAAACCGAAGCATCAGGAGCGTTAGCAAAACCTTTCAAAACCCACATCAACGCCTACGATATGGATCTCTATCTACGCATTTGCATGGGCGAACTCTGGCAAAAACGCATGATGGTTGGAGGTTTCGAAAAAGTCTTCGAAATTGGCCGCGCCTTCCGAAACGAAGGTGTTGACCATCAACACAATCCAGAATTCACTCTCTTGGAGTACTACTGGGCATATGCTGACTATGAAAAAAACATGCAATTTCATGAAGCGCTCTTTCCACACCTACTCAAAACCATCTTTGGGAAACTGGAAATTGAATACGATGGAAAGACCATAGACTTTACTCCCCCATACCCGAGAAAAAGCTTTCGTGATCTATTTCTTGAGCATGTTTCGCTGGATATCGAACAGTTCCCAAACAAAGAAAGCCTTATTCCCGAACTACAAAAACTCAAAGTTAAAATCGAACCCAAAGCGGGCTGGGGAAAACTACTAGACAACGCTTACAAAGACCTTATCCGTCCAAAACTCATACAACCAATGTTTCTCATCGATCACCCACTTGAACTTTCCCCTTTAGCAAAAAAGAAGCCCGAAAATCCACTGTATGTTGAACGATTCCAACTACTTATCAATGGCTTTGAAATTTCCAATTCGTACACCGAGCTAAACGACCCATTTGACCAAGAAGAACGTTTTGCAGAACAAACCAAGCTGGCAGATGCTGGTGATGATGAAACCATGCAGTATGACAAAGACTTCATAACCGCCCTAGAGCATGGAATGCCTCCAACCACGGGAACAGGTATCGGCATAGACCGTCTAGTCGCTTTACTTACTGATTCACATTCACTTCGCGAAGTCATTGCCTTCCCACTTATGAAACCATCCCCGATCGAACAAGAATAACTACTCACCCTAACTTCATAACTATAATCATGATCATTGATGTAATCCTTTTTTTCATTCCTATCCTACTCTATGACGTTTTCTATCGTGTAGGATTAACTATCCTCCTTACATCATATACTTGGTTTGATAATCTAAGCCTCGCTATCGTTTTTTATATAGTGGTCTTCAACCTCGTACTACTCCCGCTAAAACTCTGGAAAACCAAATATGAGCGGCAGGCAAAATACCTAGAAAAGCGGTTGGAGCAGGTAGAAAAAATTCCAGACCCCAAAGTAAGAAATGAAGAAAAAAAAGCTCTTTCAAAAAATAATAAGCCCGCTTTCAGAATTACCTTGTTCTATTATGTTTTTTGGTTGGTAAACCTCTTGGCTTCAGCGTCCATTCTCCATTCAGAATTCAAAAATCGCAACAGTCATGTCTGGTACACACCTTGGCAACGAGATGTCCCGCTTGCCCAATACATCCCTCAGGACTCCGATATCGCATTTCCTATTAATTCTGTAAGCTGGCTCCCATTTCTCGGAGTAACAGATTTAAACAAGCCGAATCATGAACAAAACATAGTAACGGCGATTGCCACGCTTCTCTATGGCATTATTCACGTACTTACCAACCGAAAGAAAAGCGACAAACGTGATTTCCTCATGCATATCGTAGTCTTTCCTGTTGCCGGATTTCTAATTCCATACATGCTGAAAGTCGCTTGTGGCTTTGAATTTTCCATCGTAATCTCGCAAATAGTTGCCGTCTTAATGTCCCTGATTCTCCTCGGGTTACGGAAAGTAATGGCACCTAAAACGTAAATTCCACCTGTTGCAAGAATATTTTTGTTAACAAACCATCTGTATCAATTTCCCTCTAGAGCTTCCAACCATTGCTACGGTATACTATATACACCTAAGTAAACCATGTGATCGCCCGGTCCATTTGGATTTGGGAGGAAAGTCCGAACTTCTCCAGGCAGCTCTAGCGGATAACGTCCGACGTCCGAAAGGATAGGGAAAGTGCCACAGAAAATACAGCCCTTTGGCCTCGTGCCAAAGAAAGCGTGAAAAGGCGAGGTAAGAGCTCACCGCCCTGCTAGCTAACGCATCAGGGGCAAGGCAAACCCTAGAGGAAGCAAGGTCAGAGGACTGCCTGCAGTACAACAGCCGCCTGGCTGGCTGCAAAGCAACCTGACTGCACGAGGCGATCAGCAATGATCGTCCCAGATAAATGATCACTCACCACAGAATTCGGCTTACGGTTTACTTAGGTAGCTTTCTCTGATAAGCTGGATACATCAAAAATAACAAAAAAACACGGAAAAATTCCTGACAAATTAGCAAAGGAAACCCAAATATGGGGCTCGACGAAACAGTCACGAAAATAGTCATAGACGACATCCTTGGCAACATATTTGTATCTATCCCTCCTGGCTACATAGCCTGCATTTACAGTCATGGAAGAGGCGTTCTCCCAAAAATTCTCAAACCAGGACTTCATCTCAAAATCCCATTCTGGCATAGAGCTAAGCTTTTTAACACCCAAATCCAAGAATATCCTATTGTAAAAAATTTCGATGCTGAAGATACCAAGAAAGTTGGAGACAAAGAAATCATCGCCTTAACTTCTGATGATAAGCAAGTTACTATCGAAGGTACTATTCTCTTTCGTCTCAATGAAAAAGATGTTACAAACCTTTGGGAAAACATTGGTGACGATTTTGTAAAAAAAATCATCCGTCCCATCACTAGAAGCCGCATCCGCATGGTTATTTCCAATTACTCCTCTATCGACATCCTCACTCGCCAAAGCGAAATAGAACAAGTAATGCGCCAAGAACTTATCACCCCATTTATTGATAAATCCATTATCGTCGAAAATGTTCTCCTCAGCAGCATGGCACTAATTAGATAAAATCCCCCCACCACAACGCATCAAAAAAGCATTCGCAGGAAACCCGAGCAAAGCACCACAATATCAGGGAAGTTCATCTGCAACGCAACGCCCGATGTCTCCATCCTCCGCACGCTCTCTGATGACTTTTGGTTACTTTTATACTCTTCGACTCCCACCACTTCCTGAGATTATAAAAGTAACGCAGTTTTTGCTACCTTTTTGCCAAGCACAAAAAGTAGGATGAACACGACGTAAGAACTCCAACCTATGGCAAAAAGACTGTAAACAGTAACGTTCATAAACCCACGACTCCCAAGACAAGGCATGCCATTGTCTCTACAAAGAAAATACAACCATTATTGCATACAACAAAACTTCCTTAGAATAGTACAAAAAAACAGCCGGTTCATTGTGAACCGGCTGCTAAGAAATCAACGAACCTGCAAAACCTTATTTTTCTTCGATAACCACACGTTCAATCTTAACTGGAGTCTTTGGCGCATCACCAGTACTTGTTTCTACAGCACCAATCTTATCGACATTCTGCAACCCCTCAACCACTTTACCAAAAACATTATATTGGCCATCAAGATTATGAACACCATCTTTGTTTGTAACGATGTAAAACTGGCTACCAGACATATCTTTGTCCCCACTCTGCTTTGCCATAGCTATCGAACCGTAATCATGCTTCAAACCATTATCAGCCTCAAATGGAACTTTATACCCAGGCCCACCAGAACCATTACCAGCTGGATCACCACCCTGAATAACAAAATCTTTCACAATACGATGGAAGGTAAGCCCATCATAAAATCCTGCTCTAGCAAGAAACACAAAGTTGTTCACAGTCTGAGGTGCTTTTGCTGCATCAAGTTCAACGCTTATCGGTCCCATATTTGTAACAATCAACGCTATATATTTCTTAGCAGTATCAATTTTCATCTCAGGTAGAGCAGCATACGTTGGCTTTGCAGAAACAGTTGTAGCAACAACTGTTGGAGTTGGTGGTAAATCCTTTGGCTTCCCATCCTTGGTTCCGTACAAAGAAAACCCAACTACAACAAAAACCACAGCCAATCCGAGAAAAATCCATTCCCAATAATTTTTTAAAACTTGCATTGACAAAAACTCCTTTTATGAAAATAAACAATACAACGCACATTATAACAACCCACACTTATAAGATACAAATACCCAAGTAAGTCGAAGACCTAATCTCCGCTCACCATCTCTTCTAATAACTGCATTTGCACAGCTTCTATAAGTGGCGTAAAGAGTCGCCCCAAATCGCCTTCCATAATACCGGGTAAATTGTGAACGGTAATCTGTACTCGGTGATCTGTAATGCGATCCTGAGGAAAATTGTAAGTACGTATCTTTTCAGAACGATCACCTGTCCCTATCTGCCCTTTGCGCTTAGAACCAAGTTCCTGTTCCCTACGTTCTTTTTCTACCTGATACATACGGGATCGAAGAACAGAAATGGCGCGCTCACGATTTTTTATCTGAGAGCGACCATCTTGACAAGTAACCACTGTCCCCGTCGGTAAGTGGGTAACACGAACAGCCGAGTCGGTAGTATTCACACCCTGCCCACCTGGTCCACTAGCGCGGTAAACATCAATTTTCAGATCCTCCATCTTAAGATCAAAATCCACTTCTTCAATCTCAGGCAATACAGCAACCGTAATCGTGGAAGTATGAACACGTCCACCAGCTTCCGTTGCCGGAACACGTTGGACTCGATGCACACCACTCTCAAATTTCATTTTAGAATACACCCGATCACCACTTATAGAAAAAATAATTTCTTTAAAACCACCAACACTGTTGTAACTTGTTCCCATCACCTGCACTTGCCACCCCACCGTTTCAGCATATTTTGAGTAAGCACGAAACAGCTCTCCAGCAAACAAACCAGCTTCATCCCCACCCGCTCCTGCACGAATTTCGACAATTACATCCTTCTCATCTTCAGGTTCAGCAGGTAACAATGCAACCATCAGTTTTTTTCGCTCATCTTCTTCCCTCACTTTCAATTCTAAATATTCAATTTCAGCAAACGCTTTCAATTCAATATCAGTTTCCTCTTCCGCCATTTTTTTTGCTTCTGAAAATTGTTTAAAAAAAATTTCATAGGCATCAACTACCGCAAGAACACGATCCAACGATGAAAGTTCTTTAGAATATTTCCTCAACAAACCCGTATCTTGCATGGTTTCAGGCTTCTCAAGCAAACTCTGAAAGTGCTTTCTTTGCTCTCGCAACTCACTAATCTGTTTTGAAAAATCCATGCAAACCCTTTCTTATTGAGAATCACCAAATAATTGAAGATAAAATCCATCTATAATTCTACAAACTACTAAACACTCACTATTGCCCAATATTAACAAACGGTACCGAACCACCACCATTATACTGAGGCAATTTCCCATCCCATTTCTCAACCGCTTTCAGTTGAACATATTCCTTACCGCCTTGAGCCTGTATAGCTTCAGCTTGAATTTTAATTGCCTCAGCCTCAGCTTTTGCTGTAACAACTCTCTGTTCAGATTCATACTTAATCTGCTCAAGTTTATTTTTTGCTGCCAAGGCATTCTGCTCAGCAGTTACTTTCGCTTCAATCGCTTCTTTAAAATTCTTGGTAAAATCGAAATTTACAATGGAAAATTCGTCAACAAGAATATGCTTATCTTCAAGACGAGCATTAATCACCAACAAAGCATGCTCTTTCACTTCAGACCGTTTGGTTATAAGCTCTTCAGCGGTATATTTGGATGTTGTAGCCTTCACAGCTTCCTGTAAAGCTGGGGCGATAATAGTATTACGATAATCAATTCCGATTTCTCTCCAAAACGTAGTCACTTCCTTACCATTGAGGTGGTAATTCAACGCAACCGTCGTATATACATCCTGCAAGTCTTTAGACGAAGCTTCAGCAACAACTTGTTCTTTCTGAACTCGAACATTCAATGTTTGAATGGTATCAACTAAAGGTATCGTAAAGTGAAGCCCTTCATTAAAAATCCCCTCTTGCACCGATCCTAACCGAATCAACACACCTCGTTCTCCAGGAGCAATAATCCTCACAGAAGACTGAAAAAGAAAGATCAAAACAATGACTCCGATAACAAAAGGAACCCACTTCACAATTGGATAATTTGGTAAAGAATTCATGTAACAAACTCCTAATATAACTTACATAGAAAATGAGTATATACGATGGAGGACTTAATAAAAAGCACCTTTTAAGAAAGCAACCGGTGCCGGCTTCGATTTAAAAGCATTTGCTTGCACTCTATCCAATAAAACATCTATCATCGTTTCCTCAAAACCAAGAGTCAACAACTCTTCCTTCTGTTTTCCAAGATCAAGAGCATGATACAACAACTTATCCATCAAAGCATAGGCATATCCAAGCTCACCTTCATCTGTCTGTCCCTCCCACAACCCCGCAGATGGTGGCTTAGTAATAAAAACCTCTGGAACACCAAGATATTGTGCTAGAGCTCGAATATGAGTCTTATACAAATCACCAATCGGGTTCAAAGACCAAGCCCCGTCACCAAAAAGTGTGCCATAACCCAGTAATGTCTCAGTCTTATTGCTAGTGCCAACCACAAGCGCATTATACTGCTTGGATTGATCAAACAGCACCGCCATACGTTCCCGAGCCATTTTATTGCCACGTCTTGTCACATCCGTCAAAAAATAGCGAGAAAAGTAGACGTTGAGCTGATCTGTAATATCGACTGTTTGCACATTGATGGCCAAATAATCAGCCAGCAACTGTACATGCAGAGCACTTTCTGTATGAAAATGTTCAAATGGCATAAAAAAACCATGCACATGGTCTTTTCCCAAAGCCCTAACAGCCAAACAGGCCACCACAGCCGAATCAATCCCTCCTGAAATACCAACAACAAAATTCGACAACCCCGTCAAAGCCAGCTGTTTTCTTAAAAAATCCACCAGATAGTCCGTTACCTTCTCACAATCAATCATTGGCAATTCTGACATAATACCTGGTCACTCCTGTGAAAAGAACAGTAATATTAAAAACTCAACCTTGTAATCGCTTACTTTACATCTTCAACAATAACACCTTGCTCACGAGCAATTGTTCCCAGAACACCGTTTACAAACTTGGACGAGGTCTCTCCTCCAAACTCTTTAGCTAACTCCACAGCTTCATCAATCGCAACTTTGTATGGAATCGATCGAGCTATCGCCATTTCATAAACAGACAACCGTAAAACCGCCAGATCTATCTTGGCAATCTGATCAACTGGCCATTCTGGAGCTGCTTTCTCAATCAGTTGATCAGTTTCAACTAGTGCTGGTGAAATGCTTTGCCCAACCTGTTCAAGCAACTTTCTATCATACACTACAGGCGGAAACTCATTGAGAAACTGATCTATAAAAACCGAAAGTGGACGCTTTTCAAAAAAAGAAAAAGCAAAAAGCGCCTGCACCAAAATCCTTCGAGATTCATGCCTCGAATCTATACGTTTCGGTTGCTGTTTTTTTAGCATAAAAAGGTGCTTTCTCTCAACAATTCATCAAGAATTGTTATATCCTGTTTACTGCCCAACGAAGTAAATTCACCAATCTTTACACTCCACTCAAAATACCACGTAAATCATCTAATTCCTTAATCCAATAATCCGGTTCACCCTCTTTTGTTTCTGCAACCAACACCGTCCTCAACCCCACTTCTTTGGCGGCTTCCAAATCGCGAACCCAACTGTCACCGACCATAACAACACGTCTAGGCAACAAGCTAAACTCGTTAATAATTGTATCATAGTAGGCTCGAGAGGGCTTCATACTCTTTGCCACCTCGGGAGTAACCAACATTTCAAACTGGTCATATCCACCGAGAACTACTCGCAACTTCAACATCAGTGCTTTCTGAAATTCATCCGATGCCACAACTAGCTTATACTCTTTATGTAAATCCGAGATTAGACTCTTAACACCTCGAGCCGGCTGAAGATTTTTCCCAACTACTTCCCAAAACACTTCAACAGATTCAGCCAACAACTGAGGTGTATCTTTAAAAAATTTCTGCAAAAGTAGCTGTAAGGAGTACTCTCTTTTTCTAACACTGGGATTAGGATCTAGTTTTATTTTATTAACAATCTGAGCATGTACTTCTTCAAGCCTTTCCAGTGGCACACCCGTTTTAGAATGCAGGAACTGAAAAAGCGCTTGATAACCAAGCTTAGATGCCTTTTTCGTAAAATACAGTGTATTATCAGCATCAAAAATCACACAGGAAACCAAAAGTGGAGATGAGGTCATAAAAAACCAAAGTTACTAAAAATATTGTAACAAAAAACAACAATTCTAGGCATTGATAGCTAAAACCATTTTCTAATTCCTTTCACCAGTTACACTAAAATGCTATAATTAAACTCATCCGCAATAAAAAAGAAAACTCTTCAGACAATTCATGAACATTCCAACTTGGCTAGAACTGCTCTTTGTTTTATTCCTCATTATCCTCAACGGATTTTTTGCAGCGAGTGAAATTGCAATTATCTCGGTGCGCAAAAGCCTTATCAAACAACTTATTGCAAAAAATGATAAAAAAGCCTCCATCCTCATGGAGCTGCACAATAATCCCGACACCCTACTCGCAACCATCCAAATTGGTATAACAATCATCAGCACCCTAGCATCTGCTTTTGCAGGTGCCACCATTATCGAAGCCCTATCAAGTCTTATTATTCAAATTCCCATACCCGCCATCCAAGCAATTGCCCACTCAATTTCATTCATCATCGTTGTTGCAGGCATCTCTTACCTTTCATTGATTGTTGGAGAACTAGTACCAAAAACACTTGCCCTTCAACACGCTGAAAAATTCTCACTTTGGTGCGCCCCAATCATTTACTATTTCAGTAAGGTTGCACACCCCTTTGTAACATTACTAACATTTTCCAAAAACGGAGTCCTCCGTATCTTCGGGCAAAAAACCACCTACCACACCCCTTCCATCTCAGAAGAGGAAATTAAAATGATGGTAAAAGAAGGTCGGGAAAAAGGTGTATTTGATCAGACAGAACAAGAAATCATCCAAAAAGCCTTCAGCTTCACAGACACGACTGCAAAAGAAACCATGACTCCCCGATTCAAGGTGCATGCACTGGATGTTAGTGCAGATAAAGACGAAGTGTTAAAAATGCTTGGCGAAAGCGGTTTTGCACGATTTCCGGTATTTGAAGAAGAAATGGACAATATTATCGGAGTACTCCACAACAAAGACGTAATCCACAGCATCGCGGACAAAAAGAAAATTGATCTTCGCAAACTAATTATTAAACCTCTCTTTGTTCCTGAAGCTATAACACTTTCTCGTTTACTAAAAAAACTGCAAAAAGAACGCCAATCCATGGCCATCGTCATCAACGAGTATGGCAGCATGGAAGGACTGATAACGGTTGAAGACATTCTCGAAGAACTCGTAGGAGAAATTCGAGACGAAACTGATGATCACGAAATGAGCGAGGTAAAAAAAGTTAAAGAAAATATTTTCTTGATTGATGGAGCAAAAAACATCAAAGATATTAACGAAACACTCATGCTCAATCTTCCTGAAGAAGAAGAATTTGAAACAATCGCAGGCTTTATCCTTTCCCATCTGCAAACTGCCCCTGAAAAAGGAAAGTCTGTTGTATTTAACAATATGAAATTTTCTATAGAAAAAGTAGAAGAAAATCGTATAGCAGAAGTTAAAATTGAACTTTTGCCCGAAGATACTAAAAAGAAAAAATAAGTAAATACTTATTCCCCAGCCATAGTTACATGTACATCCCTTCCCTCACCCACAAGCTCCACCAAACCATCCCTCTTCATCTCTTCAATCACAGAATAGAGAAACTGCTCTTCACGCTGATAATCATCTACAAGACTCTGCAACAACAAGCTCTGATTCGTTTCCAAAAGTCGTTTCAAAATCCGCCCCCGATACCACCTTCGGGAATGAAGAAAAGAACTCTGCTTAGAAGTTGAAGCTATCTTCGATCGACGAGACGTCAAATAGACTGCACCATAATCCATCAGCGCATAGTGCCACTCACGAGACTTTCCTTTTGGAAAAACCTGATGTGCCACATCAAAAAGCTCTTTCAAAGAAATCTTTTCATCCAAACCAAGCTCATGGATAAGAATTCGTCGTATGTTAGTATCAACTGTCGCAACATCCATTTCGAAAGCAAATATCTGTATAGCTCTAGCCGTATACTCACCAATCCCTGGTAAAGCAAGTAAATCCTCAAGCTGCTCAGGCATTTCCCCCTCAAAGCAATCAACCACGACCTGCGCAGCTTTTTTCAATCGTAAAGCCCGATTGTTATATCCCAATCCAGACCAAAGCAGCAATAAATCACGGTTGGATGCTTGTGAAAGATGGAAAAAAGAAGGGTACTGAGCAACAAATCGTTCAAACTTTGGAATCACTCTTTCTACTTGAGTCTGTTGCAACATCACCTCAGAAACCCAAATTTGATAGGCATCATGTGTCCTTCGCCAAGGCAGCGCTTCCCTTTTATTTTCTTCATACCATCGCCAAATCTTCAGTTGAAACTGTTTGATTGTATCTGAAGAAATCTGTTCGGTCATACGCATCCTAAAGCTTTATCGGATATAAATATTTTGCCTACACCACTTCCTGAATTTCCACCATATTTGTCGCGCCCTGATGCATAATATTTGCGCCAGATACAATTAACACCAGATCATTTTTCTTAATAAATTTCTGTTTTTTTGCTTGGTCAATAATCGTAGAAATGGCTACATCTCGACCTTTTGAGTGATGAGGAAAACAAACCCCCTCAACACCGTAGGTCAAGTTAAGCTGTAATGCAGCCAACGGAGTTGAGGTAAAAGCAAAAACCGTATGTTTTGGTCTAAAACTTGCTATCGCCCTTGCAGTAGTTCCCGAAGCAGTAGCCACCAAAATCGCAGCTATAGGTAGATGCTCCGTAATATCATACACCGCACGAGCTATTGCATTTGTCATTGGCTTCCCAACCTCGTGTCGGGAACTAGAGTGAACCAGCTCACGGTGACGTTCAATAACACGCGCAGTTTTTGCCATCGCCATAACCGCTTTAACTGGGTACTTACCCATAGCGGTTTCCCCAGACAACATCAGTGCATCCGCTCCATCAAAAATAGCATTCGCAATATCAGAAATTTCAGCCCGAGTTGGAACTGGACTCTCAATCATCGATTCCAGAATATGGGTGGCAATAATACTAGGCTTCCCCTGTTGTTGCGCCTTCCGTAAAAACTCTTTCTGACGCAGTGGAACTTGCTCCAGCGGGGTTTCAACACCAAGATCACCACGAGCCACCATAATACCATCAGAGATGGTAAGGATCTCATCAAAATTCGCTACCCCTTGGCTATTCTCGATTTTGGAAATTAACTTTATCTTACTCTTACCAATAATCTTCTTTGCTTGAATGATATCTTCTGCCGAACGAACAAATGAAAGAGCCAAAAACTCAACTTCATGCTTCGCAGCAAGTTTTGCTATAGCAAGATCTTTTTCAGACAACGAGGGAAAATCCAACACAACTCCCGGAACATTCACGGTCTTTCGAGGAAAGACCATCCCGCCATCTACCACTTTGCACAAAGCACTTGTCTCATCAGCTTTAACAACTGACAAAACAACTTTCCCCTCATCAATAAGCACTGAGTTTCCTTTTTTTAAAAAAGAAAACAACTTAGGGTAATCCAAGGATAAAGTAACAGCTTCGTCTTTTTGATCACTTTTCTTCCCAGTACCTAAACGAACACTGTTTCCTTCAAAAAGAGCTATCGGTTTATGTAGTCCCTGAATTCTGACCTTAAATCCCTGTAAATCAATCAAAATAGCCGCATCAGGGACATGCTTTCTCAGATGAGCTATATTCGCACCAACTTCATCAACTGTCGGAAAAGAAGTATTAATTCGAAATATACGAACTCCGTGCTCATAGAGAGAAACAAGGGTTGCAGGATCCGAACAAGAAGGGCCAAATGTGGCAACAATTTTTGTTTTGAGCATTTTGGATAAGAAAGAGATTACTA
Organism: bacterium; assembly: GCA_037128935.1. Taxonomy (GTDB): domain Bacteria; phylum Patescibacteriota; class CG2-30-54-11; order JBAXVQ01; family JBAXVQ01; genus JBAXVQ01. The sequence goes on from JBAXVQ010000020.1 coordinate 21,727, forward strand.
CAATGCCAGTATACCCGTTTCACCATCAGGAGCAATTCCACAAATCTCAAAATAATCAGTTAAACGACTTTCCACATCCACAACTTGATGAAGCGTTAGGATTATAAATTGTAAATCCTGCACCCTGCAAAGTATCTAGATAATCAATCGTTGCGCCCTTCAGTTCGGAAAAACTAAACGGATCAACAAAAAATTGAGCCCCATTGATTTCAACAACTTTATCGTTAGCATTTGCCTTTTCTGAAAACTCAAAACCATAGGTTTTTCCTGAACACCCACCTGGTTTTACAGTAACCCGCAAACCCATGCCGATTTTTTCTTTTTTCTCCATAATTTCCTTCAACTTTGTAACAGCCCGTTCGGTAATAACCAATTCACCAAGAGTCCCTAACTCAACAGGGATTTCATCATTCAGCTTTCTTACTATTGCATCAATCCGCGCATCTTCCATACCATGCCCAGCCAAACCCTGCTCAATAGTTTCCCAATATGCCGCACCACAACCAACACAATGTACTCCCTCTGCAGTCAACACCTCCGCCAATGATGGGTATCGTTCAATAACCTCACCAATAGTCATATCCCGAGTAATGGTTACTTTAGCTATCTGCTGGGTAGAAGTCATAACATATCCTCAAATTTGTAAAATAATATACAACCACCCTTGCAGCTCAGTATAAACTGGACACAGACAACTAGCAACTACTTACAAGTTCCACCAGCATCTGGGTAGTTTCCATCAAGCACACAGGTTAAACCCGTCTCGCAAGCTATTCCCACTATTCCACCACAAAAAGCACCTTTTCCTACAGGCTTCCGAGGATCAGCTCCGCCCCCCGAAACAGTAGCTGCGCTCCCAGGATTTTCGCCCGAAGGTACTACTGTTGTAGAAATAGTGCCGTCACCAGTACTATCCTCCCCAGAATCAATATTATTTCCACGATCACAGGTAACACGGGCTGGAAAACTTTCCTGAATAATACAATTGTCAGTCGGGCAATTAATCATTCTGCAGGTCTGATCGGCATCAACAGGTAAACACTGGGGACGATCAGTGTCTTCCAATACACCACAGAAGAAGTCTGGATTGCAATCAACCGTCTTGCCATCAATAATTCCACAAACCCCAACAACAGGAGTTAAATTAACAGGTGAGACTTCAGAAGGCATAACAGAGACTACTGGAGTTATAACAGCTGTATCTGATTTATCTGCAGCATTCTTTGCACAACCAATCAACAACACTGCTGGGAAAAGAAAAACAACCAATAACCGTGAACGAAAAGCAAAAGACATAATGTATTCCTAATAAGTTACTCAAAAAGCATAACAAAAAAATCAAGAGTGCACATCACCAAGCACTATTGCCGAATTAAGTGAAAAAAAGGAACCTGGCCACTAAAACCTTTGGAAAACCTCACAGGTGAAATTGAAATACCACCCCGCCTAGTATAAATACAAGCAACACAAAGCTTTTCCGGATCACACTGCCTCAGAATATCCATAAAAATCAATTCACAGCAATGCTCATGAAACCCCAGATGATTTCTCAGGGAAATGATGTAACGCAACAACCCACGCTGATCAATCTTTTTGCCAGTATACTTTACCCATACCGTCCCCCAATCAGGCTGCCCTGTAACAGGACACAAACTTCTCAACAGATGGGAATACAAAATCTCTTCAGCCGGCTCATTATGAATAGATAGCAAACCCGCATCATGAACAAACTCCGTCACTGGTATTGTTTTGTCATCAAGCAACACACCTTCCAGTTCAGTAAAGCGCAGCGAGTCCCAGTTATCCGGCAATGTAACCTCAACGGTGCAAACATCCGTCTTCAGAATGTTCTTTAAATCATTGTTGATAGTCTGCGCGACATCATGCTCTGAAGAAAACTTAGAATTATTGAAAGAATTAAGATACAGCTTCAAGCTCTTCGACTCAACAATATTGGTACTCAATGCCGAATATGCAATATGAACAACCCCCACATGAGGCTTCCCTCGCTCATCTAGCCACGACACCTCAAAACAACTCCATTCATCCCGCCCATTAAAAAGCAGCTCATCAACAACGCCTAAACTCGCTCTACCGTTTTCTCTGGGAATGGGAAAGAGAAGAGAACTATCATACTGATCTTTGTAAACTGTACTCTTACCTAATGGATTGCTCATAATCCTCCCGCTCCAAACGTGCCCAAGACGTAGGCGTTTCAAAAAGAACAACCGTCTCCAGCCTGATCTTTTCCTTCGAAATCAAAGGATTTAATTTTCCAAAAATCACTAAAGCAAAATGTTCACAAGTAGGAGGACGAGAAAGAAAATCAGGAAGTTCATTCAGATACTTATGATCAAAATAGGTAATAATTTCTTCTTTTACAATCTGCGACAGATCAGTAAAGTTAATCACCATACCACCTGCATCCACTGGACCTTTCACCGAAACCTGCAGCCTATACGTGTGCCCATGCAACGAAAAACACTTCCCAAACACATCTGCATTCTGCTCATCACTCCAATCCTCTCGCATCAACTTATGCGCCGCATCAAACACAAACTCTTTAGTAATAATCATTACAAACTCCGTTAAATCGATCTAACGAGGGAGAATTTCTACCGCGGGCTACCTCTCGTCCGCCTCAGAAAGTATAACACACCCTCTATCAAACAACGATGCAAACACAGAAAAAAAGCATCCGCTAGGCACCTTAGACATCCGTCAGGCATAAAAAAGCATCCGCAGGCATCCCAAGACATTCGTCAGGCACCGCATTTTCTCACACAAGAGCCAGGTCAACACCCCCACCAAACGCCTAGGAAATCTCTCCACCCCACACCCTCTCACGGTTACAGCCTCACGGGTACAACTACAACCTCATTCTCGCCCTTTGATGCCCGTCGAAATACGTCGTAACCCTCAACGCGGGATTTACTTCGACTTGATTTTTTTTGGTTACTTTTTTTTTTCAAGAAAAAAAAGTAACTCGACATGCAGGCGAAAACCACCGTAGATAATAGGTTCACTGCACACCACCTAAGAAAAACGCTCCCCCAAAAAGCATCCGCTAGGCATTCCCCAACCTCTAACCTAGAGTAAAACCTCACCCAATCTGTAAAAAGAACGAAAATCAACCTATACTAAACCCCGAAACCAGCAATAAAATCATGAAATACAACATCTCAGAAATATTCCACTCCATCCAAGGCGAAGGCCCCCACATCGGCCACCCTGTAATATTCCTCCGCCTCTCCGGCTGCAACCTCCGCTGCAAATGGGGAGAAACCCTCTGCGACACCCCATACACATCCTGGAACCCCGAACAAAATCTCCTCTTAACCGAAGAAATTCTCACCCAACTAGAAATCACCGCCCCAACCTGCAAACACATCGTAATCACCGGAGGAGAACCAACCATACAACCTGATTTCAAAGAATTATGTGTAGCACTGAAAGCAAATGGCTACAACCTCGACCTCGAAACTAATGGAACAGGACTCATTCCCGATGAAATCGACACAATTGTCTGCAGCCCAAAACTATCCGATAGCATTCCCACAGGCACATCTTTTGCAGAAATCCACGAAAAAAGACGAACAAAACTCCATCCCACCATCCAAGGAAATGACACCCGCCTCAACCTAAAATTTGTAATCTCTCCCCGTACTGACATTCAAGAAGTAAAAAACATTCTCCAACAATTAAACTCCCCCGCCGAACGTACCTATCTCATGCCTGAAGGCATCACCTCCGAAGTGATTAGAAAAAATTCCCCAGTTGTTGCTGAAATGGCTCTTAAAAATGGCTTCAACTTCTCCACTCGTCTCCATATTTTGCTCTGGGGAAATAAAAGAGGAGTCTAATGATTTTTTCACTTTTTCTCTTTCCGCTTAGACTTCCACCACTCCATTCGTTTCTTCACTTCACGCTCAAACCCCAGTTCACCAGGGAGGTAATATTCTTTTTCTTTCATCTTTTCAGGAAAATAACTCTGATCCACAACCTTATCTTCAGTATCATGAGGATATAAACAACCTTTGCCATAATCAAGCTCTTTCATAAGCTTCGTTGGTGCGTTTCGAATGTGTAAAGGCACAGGTTCATTCCGCGTTTCTTCCACATCTTTTCGCACCTGATTGTAGGCAACATACACTGCGTTGCTCTTCGGTGCCGTAGCAAGATACACAACCGCCTGAGCGAGCGCATTATTTCCCTCGGGCATCCCAATAAAATGCACAGCCTGCTGTGCAGCCATACATACCACCAACGCCTGTGGATCAGCCATTCCAACATCCTCAGAAGCAAATCGAACTAAACGACGGACAACATACAAAGGATCTTCACCAGCCTCCAACATCCGCCCCAACCAGTACAATGAAGCTTGAACATCGCTTCCCCGCATACTCTTATGCAGCGCAGAAATGATATTGTAATGCTCTTCCCCGTCCTTATCATAAAGCAACGCCTTCTTCTGAACCGCCTGTTGCACATCCTCCAAAGTCACTTGCCGGTCTTTCGACAATTGCACAGCCAACTCCAGAGTAGTCAACGCACTACGAGCATCACCATTTGCCATGGAAACCAAATAGCTTTTTGCATCATCAGAAAGCTGTGCATGCAACAAACCACGTTCATTATCTATAAGCGTCTTCTCGATTATCTTTGCAATATCGTCATCTTCAAGAGCGTGCAAAACTAAAACCCGTGATCGGGAAAGCAACGCCGCATTCACAGAAAAAGATGGATTTTCCGTCGTCGCACCAATAAACGTAATTGTCCCCTTCTCCACATAAGGAAGGAAAAAATCCTGCTGAGCTTTGTTAAATCGGTGCACTTCGTCAATAAATAAAATCGTCTTCCTCCCCTTCAACCGCTTACGTTCCTGAGCTTGTTGCACAGCCTCTTTCAAATCTTTTACCCCCGCAGTTACCGCCGACATCTGGACAAAATGGCTATTCGTCGATTTCGCAATTATATTTGCTAGCGTTGTCTTTCCCGTCCCAGGAGGACCCCAGAAAATCAAAGACGCCAACAAATCCTTTTCAATCAGCTGTTTTAAAATCTTCCCGTCGCCTACTAAATGTTCTTGCCCGTAAAACTCCTCAAGTATCCCTGGTCGCATCCTCTCCGCCAGAGGAAGATGCCTCGGATCATCGTTATCCTGATAAGAAAAAAGATCATAAACCATAGTAACAAGCATTATAACACAGCAAAAACTACCCATCCTAACACTTAACTCTTATACTGGATCTGTAACGATTTCTTATCCACTCTCGTACATAAAAATAGAATCAAACATTATCAAGGAGAAACCAATGATCCGAAAAACCGCCATCCTCTTTGCAGGACTGGCACTCATCACCGCCGCAATAGCAACACAAAGCACCAGTTCATTCGCAAAAGACCAGTTCTTCGCTCGCGACGGCTTTGAAGCCAAATGGGTAGCACAAACACAAGCCAACACAACAGACGAGTTTATGCGCGTACAACCCTGTCAAACCGTTGATTTTCAAGCAACATTTCAAAATACCGGATCAATCACTTGGCAGAAAAATGGCACCGAGCAAGTTGCTTTCAATATTTACAAAGACCCAGAAGTAATTTCCCACCCAAAAACCTTTAGTTATCAACCTGGACAAAAAGAAAGTTTTTTCCAAGACACTTCTTGGGTATCTCCCTTTAGGATAGGAACAATCACAGAAGAAACAGTAGCCCCTGGAGCAAATGGCACTGTCGCGATGAAATTTACCATTCCCTGCGATGCTCAAGTTGGAAAGTATCGCGAAGACATTTCCATGGCTGCCGGCAGCTACTGGATGAAAAATACTGATAATGGTGATCCACTAAACGTAGCTCATATTTGGGTAGGTTTCGTAATACAGGACACATCTCCCACGTCTTTAACTGGTGCCCTAAACAAAATTCCAAAGGATCTTGGACTATTTAATAACAATTACCTCGATCTTCCCCTAACTTACTATGAAGCAGGAAGATTCTCATCTGGAAAATACCAAGGTTATACAAAAATTATTGCGTTTTCAGAAACAATCGGTATGGGAAGTCCTACCATCTACACTTTTGCTACTAAGGATTTCATCACATATGTCTTAGACTACGACATAACAAAAGATGAAAAATATCCGATTTCTGATCAAAATAACCCATACTACAATATAGTAAAAGAAAAAATTAGTGGAATCGATAATGTACGTGGAGATTTACAACAGGAAATTCGACTAGATGATCAGTTTAGCCTTTTTGCTAAAGAAATGCTTTTCAGTACAACTTCTCCAACTTCAGGAAATTCTATTTTCTCTCCCGAAATCGATCCATCCTCTTACACCCCCCTAGAATCTCCCTACACAAAACTGAAACTTTATGCTGAAAAACCAGAAGAGCTCTTCGTAGCTAACGAACCATATAAAGGATATGCAAAAAATTATATCGACAGACCTAATTCCATCATCGCAGTTGACAGCACAGGACTTGCTTACCGTTATGATATAACCTATAACGAATCTTTAACAAATTATCATAACAAATATCTACAATATCTAGATGCTATAAATGCACAAAATCAGGGTTCTTCCATAAAGGCCGAAACACTTTTTCCCAACACTACGTTAGGTTTTTCCTCAAAAGATGCAGAAACAAAACAAACTCTCTACAAACAATACGATGAACCCTTTGGTGGCTCATGTGGATCACCTGCTCATAAACTCTGGGTTACTAAGAATATCGATACCATTAGCATGGACACAATTGGGAAAATCAATAAATCACCCATCAAAACATCAATATCCCATCAGCTTAATGAGCTTGAGTACCACTCAAAAACAACCTACGACGATCAAACATTTTTCACTCTTAATAACGTTGGCAAGCCAACCTATCAACAATATCTCAAAAAAAACCCCGTCATTTTTCTTAAAGACTATTGGAATAGAACCATTGTACTTGGGGAATATGACTACCGTCTTATGGGCGGTTGCGGAAAACCAGTCATCTACCTCTATCCTGAAAAACCTACTGATGTCAAAGTAGAATTTACAGCACCCATGAAACTCGATATCGACATTCCAACCTACAACAACGGATGGAACGTCAAAGCTTTCCCCAGCGGCGATCTTCAAGATCTCCGACCGCAATACACCAACTGCTCCGCATTCAATCCAGCGCATAGAGGATCAGAATACGCTCAAAAAGCCTGCAGCACTGGAACTTACCCTTACATTTATTGGGCAGGACAAAGTCTTACCAAGAAATATCCAACACTAGGAAAAGGCTGGATCATCCCAGAAAAAAATCTAGACCAGTTTCTCAACACCACTTTGGACTCAATAGGACTTTCAGCAAAAGAAAAATCTGACATGCTTGAATACTGGCTCTCAGAGCTTCAGAAAAAAAATGCTCCATATTATCGCATCAGTTTCTTACAAACAGCTGAAATGAATGCTTTAGCCCCAATGAACATCACCCCAACACCGACAACACTCTTCCGCATCTTCTTAGACTGGGAACCACTATCCGAAAAACCTGAACAAACACTTCAACCACAACAACTAAACAAGCTTATCCGCAATGGTTTCACCGTTGTTGAGTGGGGAGGTCTAAAAAGGTAACGACAATACTTTCAGCTCCCTAAAGCATGTAAATCTCGAAATTCCCACCCTCGATGGACTTCCAACATCGAGGGTTTTTAAATTAACCCCACTCACTAATTTCTCTAAAATAATTTTGACTAGACCAACTACTTGACCTACAATAAAACTATGATCAAAGCAAATC
>JBAXVQ010000021.1:0-26093 GCA_037128935.1 bacterium
TTCACTAACTCTGTTTCCCCATCTAAATATTTCTTTTTGAATTGCACTTTGGTATAAGAGGAAAAACTATTGATATTAAGCAGTTAGTATCAATCCAAGAGAGTAGACCAGCAACTGAAATCCGCGGCTTGCTACCAAGAAGGAAGAAATAATAGCACTTAACAAATATGGGACTGAAGCAGATTAGCGTTATTTATTGACTAGGTTTTGTGTTGTTGTTTTGGTGATCCATAATTAAACCTGAACTCGCATTCTTTGTGGAATAAGGCAAAACTCTTCCTCGCAATTCCATGGTACTTCACTCTAACGTTGCAGAATCTATAAAACCACCAGTTGTTTTAGGGTCTCGGTAAAGATATTTCCTTCTGTTTACTAGATTTTCTCACGGTATCCGCTAGTTTTGTACTACTTTTCTTTATACTCCCACCTTCCACTTCCACTACCCACCTACTCTTCACCACACTCACCACCACCCCAAACGGCTTCATATTCTCAACCATCTGCACCACACGCATGTCTTCATCAAACCATAGGATGTCGATGGGGTAGAAAACAAACCACCAACGGCTTCTTCATTCTTTTGGTAAACATCAGCCCTTGTGCCTGCTCCCAGAAGGAGGTGTAGAGATTGTTGTCTGTGGCATCGACTGACACCATTGAATCTGCCGAGCTCACTTCCTATGATTCTATTTTTCTCTGTAAAGATCTACAAAAAATAGTTTCACTAAACCAATATCTCTTTCAATATCACTAAATTTCATCATTTATCTCTTGACATTTTAAAGCAATTGTTGTATATTTTTTATTTCTTACTTCATTAATACTTAACAACTGTTACTATGATTCGCTTCCAACAACAAGCAGTTGAATACTTTCGGCCTTCTGCATGGCAGACATTAGGTTATGAACGTAAAATGGATAAGTTTAGAAATAGCTACTCTTCTGAACAAAAAAAACTGGACAAAAACCTTAGATTTAAATTTCTGGTGTGTGGGGGAGTTGCATTGGGGGTACTTGCGGCAACAGGGATTTTTCTTACAGGAAGTAGCCTAGCGTATTTGGGTGCTGCTGGAGTATGCATTGCTTCTGCTGCAACTGCTTTTAGATCAACTACAATCAGGAATACGAAGCAGGCAGAAATTGAAAGAACGTATGTCACAGGTGTTAATCAGCTTGAAGAGAAATTTTCTCAAGAACGAAAAGATAACCCTGCAAGCTTAGCAACCGACTTTAGAGAGCTTATACTCTACCTTTGTGAAAGGGGTACTACAAGCGCTAAGAGTTACGATACTAAGCAATACACGTTAAGAGGCAGAAAAACAGGAACGATATCTTCTCAATTTTTAGTTATTTCAGAAATATTTCTGGGCCAAACTGAGCCTCGCAGCTATTACAACATTTTTGACAACTGGGACGTGACTTCCGACAATATTGCTTATAAGAAGGCGCAAGATCCTGACTTCAGAAGAACTACTAGGCAAGCACTAATTAGTGTTGTTAAAGATCATTTCAAACCTCCTCAAATTAATTACCCTCAGTATCTTCAATAACATACTACTTGATTGAGACTTTACTACTTCATTTTAAAATCTTTAGTTTATCTTTGCATGTTGTTTTGCTACTCCCGACTGTCCCTTTTTTCATCTCCACCCTATACCTACTTTTCACGCTGCCACCAAGCTCTAAAGAGGTTTCATATTTTCCACCATCTGCACAACACGTATATCTTCATCGAGCCAGAGAGGTGTTGATGGTGAAACTGTACCTCTACGCTAGCATTATCTAGACCAAGCTGTGGTAAGAAAGTTGTGTTAAGTGCCTAATTAACGGGTTATGTATTGCTCTTTAATAGTTTTTTAACTGTCTTCGTAGGACTAGAAATGCGGCTTTAGTCAAGAAATTGAAATTTAATCCTACAATTTATGCGGATATCAATAATTCATCCTAACGCAAAACGACTAATGAACTTCTTAATGATTTCTTAATGGGTACTTATGGTATTCTCGTTTTTGTTCTTCGCTCGCACATTCTGTGTATCTGCATTTCGTAGGGACATGGCATGACTTGTCCTGCGGGAGGTGTTGAGTCAGACCGCCTGAAATCTTTTTGGCCTTATTTGTGAAAGAGGGGAGTTTTTTTCTGCTAATTACATCGTCATTGACGTGATTATCTAGTATCAAAAATATATAGTTGACATTTTACATCTTTTGTCATGCTTGATATTTTAACTGCCATGTTTATTTATAATTAATCTTTACTTTATTTACTGGCAATTGTATATTTCTGTCTTCGCTAACGTTTTTTGTTTATGCTCGTTTATTAATTGACATATATTGGGGTAATAATTATGAGAGTTGTTAGGATTGGTACAAATGGAGATAGATCTTTTAATCTTAGTGATTTAGTTAATTTGGGAGTTGCTGCTACTAGTGCTGCAAAAATGCGGGATAGAGTAAGACAAAAAAAAGCTTCTGACGCTTTCCCAACTAACGCTCAAGCAAGACATAGGCTAGCATTAGATACATTAACATCGAGCTTGCAACAAAGACCTAGGTTAACTCATCGAGGGTTGCATAAAGCTGGAGATTCTGACTTTGCAGCACAATATGCTGAGCATGTTGCTAAAGTACGAGCTGAGCACGAACAGAGACGAGCTCAACCACTCGGAGCAGAAGTAGTTACTGTGGCGTTAGTATTGGGAGCTGCTCTTGATGCTCTTCCCACACCTAGGGGAAAACGACGTCCTCGTTTTGAGCGAGCTATATTTCCCGCACTTGTTATTTTATTATTAGCAGGATGCACAAGAGCAGGGACTTCAACAACAACGCCTGTAACAGAAGATCAACTTCAGTGTAGTCCAATTGATAAAACCGTCGCTGCCGAAAATCCCCTAGTATGTACAGAAAAAACATCACCATTTCAATCTGCAATTGGTGAAGAAAGAACCAAGCTAACTGGAGAAGAACTTAGCGCAGTTGCTAGAGTTATAACAAACTTACTAGGAAAATCCGGATTTACCTCGTCTGAAACTTCTCCATCTCATGGGCCTCTTCATTTTAGAATTGGAAGAGTCAGCACTAAAGACGCTCACTATGGCGGATCTGCAGAAAGTATCTATGAATCTGAGGGAAAAGAGGCTCATACTTCTGGAGAGCAACATGTAGAAGGCGGAAAAGACAAATTTAGAGCACTTGATTTAGGCTTCACTGGAGACTTAAGAGACTTTGTACTCCTATTTGCTCACGAATTAGGTCATGATATCCTTTATCGCTATCCGGAAATTAAAGCCTTTTGGCCTAAAGATCGCCTTCAAATGCCAGGGTACCCTACTAGAGCTCAAAACCATCCAGAAGCTTATCCAGGTGTTATTCTAGATCCCCAAGAAGAAACTAGAGCTGAAATAGGGCAAAGGCTATTACTGGATCCAAAACAACTACTTATTGATGTTGTCAACGAACCATTGGGTCTTGAAGTAGATAAAAAAGATGACACAGTGGGTTTGATGGGAAAAGTCAAAATGCTTGCTGATTTTTATGCTCAAAAAGGATTTGCTTTAACTATGCCATCTGACCAACTAGTTGCTTCTTATAGCCTAATGAAGCAAAATATTAGCCTTATTAACGATGCAGGGAATTGGCCAGATACGAAATCAATGTTCCCATATATACCTTTAGACAATGAGGATGGATTAACGCCATTAAATCCAAAGGCGGGAAACATTGCATTTGCAGTTGGGGCACTTACAAAAACTGGAAATGATGAACAGGATAACAACTTTGTTTTGAAAGCTGTCGCGTCAGCATTTGGAGATAAAGATCTACAAAACTATCTACTTTATACAGCCCAAACTCTTGCAAACAATGGTCAAGAGCCTGTGATGTCTGTTGAACAACTCAAAACACTGTTCAGTTCACCTCTCCCCAAAAGCATTAGTTTTAATCTTAATAATCCTCGGTTAGCTAGCGTAGACAACTCAGCTCCAATTCAAACGACAACTTTGAAGATGCTTGATGAAACTCGAGTCATGATACCTTTTGGCAACTTTGCTTTGCTTTATGCGCCAAGTAGTGGTAATGCTATAGAGATTGGTGTTAGGCTCACCACTGCTACTGATGAAGACCCAAACAATATTCTCAATTACGCATGGGGTGGAATACTTAAAAACCTACAATCTGTTGATCAAGATAATGGAACAAGAACATTACGATTCCCTGTTGGTAACTCAACTTCAAGTCGTTCAAGTGCGTTGGAACTAGCCCTACAACCTCAATGGCAACAAATGATTGCTAAAAGATTGGATAATGATGTTCCGATTGCAGCTTGGGGACCGTTGATACTACCTCCTAAACAACCTACTGCTTACAGAATAGATACGGGTGCTATTCGTTGTTAGAAACAGCAATCAATTTGCTATTTCAATCCTATCCCCAACTGCTGTTTTACTGCTCTTTATCACACCATTCGGTAACTCTACAACACAAATACTCCTCTTCAAACTAAACACCAGCATAAACGGTCTCAAATTCTCCACCATCTGCACTACATGCATTTCCTCATCAAGCCAGAGGACGTCGATGGGATAGAACACAAACCACATATGCAAATGCACCCGCTGGGGTCTGTCGAAAACAAAAACCAGCGGTTGCTTCATTGTTCGAGTAAACATCAGGCCGATTGCCTGTTCCCAGAAGGACGTGCAGTGTTTGTAATCTGTGGCGATGATGGTATTTTTGGTGAGGTTTTTGATGGGCATGGATTGTCTGCTTGTGTTTGTGATGTCGGTGGTGAGTTTGTCAAATGAAGGCTTTGTGCTGTGGCAATCTTTTTGGGTGTACTGTGCCAGAAGGGATTACCACGCTCGCAGATTCGCTCGTAATGACACATCTGGGGTTTTGTAGGGACAAGGCGTGCCTTGTCCCACGAGAGGTCGGACACACACAGCTGTTCTCCCCCGAGCGAGTCTTCGAGTTGAGGGGCTCCAAAGCAAGTGGCCTTCGACTTCGAGGACTCCGCTCAGGCAAGAAAATAGTGTTCTATCCATTTACTCCACTCATCACAATTGTTATAGACCAGATACCGATCAAATAAGCCTTGTTCTTCTGCGGTTGGCTTTTGAAAAAGCTCTGTTGCACGGATAAAATCTTGCTCATGGACATGGTAACGGGTATTATTTTCAGCATTTGCTTTCCAGCGGGAAAGAACCTGATCCTTACTGGCTTCAACAAATATACACCAGATCGGAATGTCTCTTTCTGCAGCCAACGTGCGCAAGGCCTGTCTTTCTTTTGGAGAGTGGTTCATAGCGTCGTAGATGACTGTGCAGTTTCCTTCCAACGTATTTCCAATCCTATCTAGTGCAATCTTGAATGTTTTTTCCCACTTGCTGTCGGGAATGTGTTCTCCTTGTAAACCGAGACCACGTTCGTTGTTTATTTCGTCTTCGCTGATGCGCTGAACTGCGAGATAGTTGGCTAACTGACGGGAAAGCGTTGTCTTGCCAGAAAAGGAAAGGCCGCAGGTGATCAGGAGGTATGGTGAATTAGGCTGAGAGCTGTTCTTCATGGTGTTTGAGTAGTGCTTCGTGTTTGAGCAGTATTGCATCATGGGTTTTTATTTTGTCATCCTGACGATCAGCACGGGCAAAGGCTGCGTCTACTTTTCTTTCAATGCGATCGGTAGTGCTTTCGAGATTGCCAACTCTGTCTTTCAGTTCTGCGACGTCATCTTCGATTTTGAGCACGTGGGGCATTACAACTTCTGTGATAGCTGTGAGGATCTTGTCGGTGATGCGGTTTTCGAATTCTTCAAATTTTTTATCTAGTGTAGCTTCATCCATGGTGTCCGTCCTTTTTTATTTCTTCCTGAGTGTAGCAATCGTTTTTTCGTTCTTCAATTATTAGTTTTGACTAATTTTGTTAGTATCACTACAATTTTTTATATCTAGCTATATTTTTTTCTTTATTATGCCACTACCAAAATCTTCTGAATCACATGAGAACTATCTCAAGCATATTGGCGAACTGATCGCTAATAAGGGGTATGCTCGAGTGACGGATATCGCTGGGCTGATGAAAATCAGGCCGGCTTCGGTGACGATAATGGTAAAAAGACTGGAGCAGCTTGGTTTTGTGAAGCGCGAGCATTATCGGGGATTGTCGTTAACTGCTGCGGGGGAAAAGGTGAGTAGAAATGTAGCGACTCGGCATGATGTGTTGGTAGAACTTCTAGAGTTGTTGGGTTTGTCATCGGAAGTTATTGAACACGATGTGGATGGGTTGGAGCATCATTTGTCGGATGAGACGTTGAAGGCGATGAGGACGTTGGTGGTGAGTTTGAAAAGGCAGAAGGTGAAGGTGGCGGGGATGGTGAAGAGGTTTTGAGTTAATTATTTTCTTTCTTCAATAAGTTCAAATTGACGGCCAATGTATCTCCACACTGGGGCGTTTCTGCTTTGCCCCAGATAAGCAGCAACTATACCATCTCCTTCATATATTCTCACCCCAGAACCCGTTACCAACTGTGCGTAATGCCATTCACGACTAGTGTCGCCAAATGGCCTACGAGCTACTGCAATATGTATACCTACTGGCAAATTTATTAACAACAACTCTGCTGCCTGTTGAGGACGTTGTGATCCTGTCATTGGTCTTATTTTTCCTAGCGGTGTTACTTGTATTGCTAAGTTTTCTTTTCCAAATACAGGTAACTCAGGGAAAAGTCTTTGTCCAAATAGTTGCTGGGGCTGCCCAGGTTTATCGTATTTAATTTGCAAATTATGCTTGGATAACCTAGTAAATACATCTGTATTCACTCTTGGTAACTCAAAGTCTGCTTCTCGCACTACTGGTCTCTGAGCCCCAGTATCTGTTCTTTCTCGGTTATATCCAACTTGACCAGGAAGATAGCCACTTTCTGATGGTTGACCTATCCTGAAAAAACCCGACAAACCAAATCTACTTAATCTCATAATAAATCTTTCAAATATATCTACTGTAAGTCAGTAATATTTAAAAATTTCATCTATATTTATAAACGATTAACTATATAATTTGTTATGAATATTTTTACAATATAATTCTGCTTAAATACTGATTCTCACTGTCTATTACGCTCTCTATAAGCTTAATTTCCTCAGCTATAACCACCACTTGGAGCTGCATTTTCTACACCATTATGCCCAAGATATACTGCTCCTTTTTGGTGTTTTGGAGTCGGTAGGTTAGACACAACACCTAAGCCATCTCTTAAAACAGCATGCTGATCTGGTGATGCACCATCATTAACAGTTGCTGCATCTATAACTTCTTGTGAAAGAGTTAAAATTTGAGCTGATAGTTTTGCTCTTCTTACATGCTCTGGTGCAGCTGCAGAATTCATCCTCCTTCGTACGCCCCTTGCTCTTTCTTCATTTTCAAGCTCATCAATTCTTAATTGCTGCAAACCTCTAATGCATTCATCATTAGAGTTCATCTCACTCGCAGCTCTCGGTAATGTGTGAGGGTATTTAATTGCTAACCATTTCTGTAAATCCATTAATCCAGCAAGTTCTATTGGCATCGGAGTATTAACTTCCTGCAACCGCCATTTATCCATCAACGATCTAACCTCGATCTCTATTCTTGTTCTAACAGATACTGGAGTGACTGGCTCCGATTCGCTTTGCGCTTGAATAGTTGTATGAGTAGCTGGTTCGGATGCTGGATTTTCATGAGGTGCAGGAGAAACTGGTTCAATAACTGCAGATGCTTCTGTTGAAGCTATTGAAGATAGATGTGAATTCCTTATCTCTGTGGCAGTCCGTATTTCGTTTATCAAACCACCAAGAAAACCACTCGCTCTAGCTGCAACATTTCCTAACTCTTGCCAAAACGTTCTGATTGAAGTCACTATAGGTCGAAAAACTTGAGTTAATTGTTCAGTAAACGTAACACTTGCAGGCCTTGCTGCTTGAACATCTGGTTGTATATGAGGTGGTTCTGGTTCGCGGGAGACTAAAAATCTTTCTGCAATAATTGCATCTGTTATAGCAAAAAGGTCAACATTAGGATCATTTCTTCTTTTTTTTGCTTCTACTCTGACTGCTATTACTTCCCTTAGAAATTCCTCAGCAGTAGACGCTTCAGGCATTCTTCTTTCTAGGCCATGAATAGCTCTATCCACACTTGGAGATATCCTCCCTGATAAGCAGTCCGTGACTGCATTCAAAATAAGTTCTGCTCCAACTGGGAAAGCTTCTCTTTGACGAGCTTCACTTGCGATAAATGCTGTTGCCTCAGAAGGAGTTAAGTATCCTGGACCAAGGATCGCTCGACTAAACTGCTCAGCTAGCTGTCTAACTACTACTCGCCCTTGCTCTGATAATCTTTGACGACCCTGGTTAATTTCGAAAATTGGCTCGATTCGTTGTGGCAGTGCTGAGACTATATCTGTTGGAACTACAACCTCTGCAATTTCAGTTCTGGGATACATGCGTTCAAGTTGCTCTGCAGTTAATCCCGGCGGAGCTTCTGTATTGCGTATTTCTCTAGGGGTTGAAGGTGCAATCGTAGCTTGTCGAGGTGATTCACCTCTTCTTGGATTTCTCCGGGCATTTTGTTGATAGTAAATTGGTACCCGAACTTCGCCATTGCTAGTGGACAAAACGACAGTGGTTCCTGAAGTGTAAAGTGCTCCATCAGCAAGAGTAGCAGCTTGATCAACTTTAATATTTTGTCCGGCAATTTCATATTTTCCGATAGCACGACTATCCTCCCGCGGCAAAGTTTTATCAAAAACAGTTCCTCGTTGCTTCAGACACAATCTACAACTTTCATCAATACCTCTTGCTATTCTTCTGAAAAATGATCTGTCTAGTACAACTTCACCTCGATCAGGCGATACCACGATTGAGTAAGCATCTCGTCCTCTATCATGGACTAGGGTCGCAAAACCCTTAATATTTACTACTTCAGCTCTGCCTAAGTTAAACGGCATATCAATACGTTGAGCATTTAAATGACCTAGACTATGCTCGCTGCCAGCTTGTCTACGGTTGTGGATACTTGCTCTAGTCATAATTTCCTAACCTTCACGTTGAATGATCAAAGATACTTTAATTTTAAAATTTTGTCAATACAATTTTAAAATTAATTTATATTATCATTACTGCATATCGCTTTTCTCAATTATAAACGTCAAGACTTTTATTTTGTTACGACAAAACTTCAAGTTTTCTGAAAAAACATTTACAAACACAATTAAAGAACTTGAAACAAATTCCACTTTCCTTATCCCAAAGCCGATGCTACTATTTTTTAGGGATGGGACTTTTTCCCGTCAGATTTCATTTAGTATTATTTATAACTATTTATGCTGCCAACAATTGCTTTCTACACTATTGCGTTCCTGCTTCTTTGCAGTTCTCTTCTTACTGTCACCAGTAAAACCGTCGTCCGCTCTGGCGTTGCCCTCTTCTTCTCTTTTCTCTCAATGGTTGCCCTTTATCTGCTTCTTCGTTTAGAATTTCTCGCGTTCGTTCAACTCTTTATATTTGTTGGTGCTATCTCTGTGTTGGTGCTCTTTTCCCTAATGATGATGCAGGAGTATGGGGTGCAGAAGACCAATCCACTGAGTAAGTTTGCTGGTGTTGGGGTTATGGTTGCTGCTTTTGTTTTTGTTGGGCTTTTTCTGTTTCTTAGAAATTTCATATCGACTGTTCCGGCGGCTACTGAACCAGCCACTGACTCGTTTTCTCTTGTGGCGACATCGCTATTGACGACCTACGTGTTCCCTTTTGAACTGATTTCTCTGGTGTTGTTGGCAGCGTTGATCGGTGCGGTGGTGCTGGTGAAGAAGGAGGAGCCTGATGCCTAATGTTGGACTGTTGGAAATCCTCGTGTTGGCGGCATTACTGATTGTTATAGGTATTTATGGTATTTTGTCGAGGAAGAATTTGCTTACAGTCCTGTTTGCAACAGAGATCTTGTTTTCAGGAATCAATCTGACGTTTGCTTCGCTTTCTCAAGCGACGGGGACGATTCAGGGTGCGACGTTTGTGTTTTTTATTATGGCGATAACGGCTTGTGAGACGGTGGTGATGTTGTCGTTGGTATTTGTGTACTTTCGGGTGACACAGTCGACGTCGATTGAGAAGATGGATCAGTTGAATGGGTAGTGTGAGGGTTCGTTGCTCCGACGTTTCTGTCCTCCCAGTTAAAGAGAACTTCGAGAAAAATTGCATAAGAACGCAATTTTTCTCGAAGTTCTCAGTAAAGCAGGGAAATCAGCTTCGGCAGAGAATACCCTAACTCATATAATATATTCTAAAGTTATTGATGAATTGTTTAACATAGTTGATAGTATTTGTGGGTATAGAATAAATTAACTAGAGCAACTATGAACGTACTTCAGTTACTGACAATCTGTGGGCTTGGGATTCCTTGGGTGGTGGTTTTGGTGTTGGCGGGCGGGTATTCGTTTTTTTCTAAAAGAAAAAATGTTGCTGTTGGTCTTTCTATCGGCTTTTCGGTGGTATTGGCTTTTGTGGCATTGGCGATGTTGGGGGTGTTTATTGCGATTAAACCTGAGCCGGAACTGCTTTCTGTACCTTGGATGCGGTTTGGGGAGTTGGCAGTCTCTCTTGGGATTTTTCTTGATGCGAAGGCACTAAGTGTGTTTGTTGGTGTGGCGTTGGTTGCGGTGGCGATTCAGTTGTTTTCGGCTTGGTATATGGGGCATGACGGGGGGAAAGCGCGTTTTTATGTGCTAGTCAATCTTTTTGTGGCGGCGATGTTGGGGCTTGTGGTGTCTCCGAATTTTCTACAGTTGTTTGTGTTTTGGGAGCTGATGGGTGTGTGTTCCTTTTTTCTTATTGGTTTTTGGTATGAAGACCCAAATCCGGTCGTGGCTTCGAAGAAGGCTTTTCTGACCACTAGGTTTGGGGATGTTGGTTTGCTGCTGGGAATGACAGGAGTTCTTTCTGTTCTTGGTACATTGGATTTTCATGAGATTGGTTTGAAACTGGTTGCTTCAGGTGAAGAAGTTGGCACTGGAATCTTACTAACACCTGCAACAGCAAGCATCTTGCTTGTCTCTGTTTTGTTGATTTTTCTCGGCATCATGGGGAAATCAGCACAGTTTCCGCTGCATATCTGGCTTCCTGATGCCATGGCTGGCCCTACTCCGGCAAGTGCTCTGATTCATGCGGCGACGATGGTTGCTTCGGGTGTGTATTTGTTGGTTCGTTGCATTCCTTTGTTTTCCTATTTTCCAATTGCGTCTGAAGTGGCGATGTGGATTGGTGCGTTAACGGTGCTGACTGGAGCTTGGTTGGCGTTGTTTCAGACGGATATTAAGAAAGTATTGGCGTATTCTACTATCAGCCAGTTGGGATACATGGTTGTTGCCGCAGCAGCGGGAGCTGGTGAGGCGGCGTTGTTTCATTTATTGACTCATGCGTTTTTCAAAGCTCTTCTCTTTCTTGCAGCGGGGGCAATCATCCACAGTATTCACTCGCAGAATATGTATGAAATGGGTGGGTTGTGGAAAAAGATGAAACCGGTAGCTGGGGCTTTCCTTGTCGGATCGGCTTCGTTGATGGGGATTCCACCGTTCTCGGGATTCTGGAGTAAGGATGAAATACTGTCCGTGATTTGGCAGAATGGCGACCGACCACTTTTTTTCTTCTTGCTGTTTGGTGCATTTTTGACGGCGACGTATGCAACTAAGCAGGCTTTGCTGGTATTTTCTGGGTCGTATCGTGGAAAAGAAAAACCGCATGCTGTTCCAAAGTTTGCGTGGGGGGCGTTGTGGTATCTGGGAATTTTGTCGATTGGACTGGGTTTGTTGGGCACACCGTTTGCGAATGTACTCGGCAAGTTTCTAGCTGGGCATGGTGAACATCATGAGAGTGAGCTTAATGTGTTGGTTATGGGTGGGTCGCTGCTCATTGTCTCTCTTGGCATGATTGCGGGATTTTTCTGGAATAAAACTAACTTTTTTGCACCAAGTTCTCGCTGGCATCTTGCTTGGATTTCTTCACCATTTTTCAAGTATTTCAGTGCTACTCAACCTGGGAATATCACCATCAATGGCGTTGCTGCTCTGTTTGCAAAGGTCAACTTGGCAGTTGTTGCTTGGCTGGCACTGTTTGATCGTTATGTTGTGGATGCGGTTGTTGTGGGCGTTGGGAAAGGCAATCTGTTGCTTGGAAGGGTGTCCGATGTGTTTGATCATCAGATAATTGATAGGATTGTTCTAGGTTTTGCTGGTATGGTGAGAAATGTGGGTAACTCCAACCGGAGGATTCAGACGGGGCACATTCAGGAGTATCTTGGGTTCTTCCTGTTGGGTGCTGTGGCTGTTGTAGTGTTGATTTTCTTTCTACGATAAAATGACTGGGGATCGTAGCCGAACTGCAAACTATTTTAATTTTGTACGATAAGGAGCATGCATGGGATTTTTGAGTGGACTTCTTCTTTTTCCCGTTGTTGGTGTCGTTCTTTTGACTTTACTACCTGCACGTTTCTCACGGATTACTGCGTTGCTTGTGAGTTTACTGACTTTTATTGGCACTGTCGTACTTCTTTTTTCTTTTAATACCACCATTACAACTTTGCAATTTGAGGAGTTGTATCAATGGATCCCATCTCTTGGGATTGGTTTTCATGTGGGGGTTGATCACCTTTCGATCCTGTTGGTGGTACTTTCCTCTTTCCTCAGTGTCTTGGCAATCGGGGCTTCATATGGTGTTGAAAAAAATCTAAAAGCCTACTACGTGTGCTTTTTGTTTTTACTTGCGACGTTATTGGGTGTGTTTGTTGCGCATGATCTGTTTCTTTTCTATGTGTTTTGGGAACTGTCACTGTTTCCACTATATGTCATCATTGCGCTTTGGGGTGGTGAACGGCGAGTGTATGCGGCAATTAAGATGTTTTTGTACACGTTGTTTGGTAGTATTTTTCTGTTGATTGGAATCATTTTACTTTCTGTTCTAGTGCAGCCACATACGTTTGATTTGCCAACTATTATTTCGCTTCGGGATACTATTCCTCTTCAGTTTCAGCTCCTGATTGTGGTGCTTTTCAGCATTGGTTTTGCAGTTAAGTTGCCCTTGGTTCCTGTGCATACATGGCTTCCTGATGCTCACGTTGAAGCGCCTACTGCAGGAAGTATGCTGCTGGCTGGAGTGTTGCTGAAAATGGGTGGTTATGGATTTCTGAGGCTGGTGTTTGGGTTATTTCCTCAGGCTGCTGTGGTTATTGCGTTTCCGTTGTTTGTTATCGGGTTGGTGAATATTGTGTATGGGGCTTTCCTTGCCCTTGCCCAGAGCGATTTGAAAAAGCTTGTGGCGTATTCGAGTATCAGTCACATGGGATTTGTGGTGATTGGGCTGGCTTCGTTGCAGGATATTGGTGTGCAAGGAGCATTGTTTCAGATGATTGCGCATGGTATCACCTCCCCTGCCCTATTCTTTGTTGTTGGCGTGCTTTACCATCGCACCCATTCGCGAGATATTAAGTTTTATGGTGGGATTGCAACCGTCATGCCTGTATTTTCGGTTTTGTTTGCTTTGACGGCATTTGCTTCATTGGGATTGCCTGGGTTGATTGGTTTTATTGGTGAGTTTGCAACGTTGGCTGGTGGATTTATTGCCTACGGCTGGTGGGTAGTTGCGGGCGGCGCGGGTGTTTTCCTCGCGGGTATGTACATGTTGAAGATGGTGCAAGGGGTGCTCTGGGGGAAAGTGGCGGATGGGTGTAAAGGGTTAAAAGATCTCACCCGAACTGAAGTGCTGGTATTAGTGCCTTTGGTTGTGTTGATGTTTATTGGTGGCATTGCCCCGATGTTGCTGTTCAAGTACATCCAGCCTGGCGTTGCTCTATTGGTACAGTTATATTTATAGCTTTTTTATGAACCTACCAATCACTACAATTCTGGCTTTTCTTCCTGAACTTGGGACGAGTGTACTCGTCGTTTTGCTTTTGGCAACCTTGTTTGTAAAGGGAAAAGCGCATACTTTTATTCAGTGGTGTGTCCCTGGTGCACTTCTTTTGCTCATGGTCGCAGCTCGACTCATACCTTCTGGGGCAGTAAATACGTTTGCGCATGCTTCGTTTGTTGTTGATCAAGTTACTGTGCTTGGAAGAATGCTGTTGATGCTTTCGGGAGCTGCAATCGTTCTTTTTGCTTTGGTTACGAAACGCTTTCCTCGAGAGTTTTTTGTGTTAGTGCTGTTGTCGCTGTTGGGAGGCTTGGTTGCTATTGGGGCTCAGGAAATGCTGCTGCTCTATGTGGCGATTGAACTCCTTTCCTTTCCTGGCTATATCCTTGTTGCTTTTGGGAAAGACAAACGCGTCTCTGTAGAGGCGGCGGTAAAATATCTGCTGTTTGGCGTTGTTGCAACGGCAATGTTGTTGTATGGATTTGCTTTACTCATCGGAAGTTGTGGGGATACGACGTTTTCTGGCATTGCGCAGTGTGTTGCAAATTCCCCGTCCTCAGAAAGCATTTTGCTTGTTCCCTTTGCCCTTATTTTGTTGGGGTTGGGATTTAAAATTGGGACGGTTCCTGCTCAGGCTTGGCTTCCTGACACTTATACTGGTGCTCCAGTCGAAGTGACAGGCTTTCTAGCGTCTGTCGGTAAAATTTCTATATTGCTCGTTCTTTTTAGATTATTTGGTGTTTCTTTGTTGGGTACTTTTCAGAAGGGTGCTTTGCTGATTATCGTACTTGGCGTCACGACGTTAGTGTTTGGAACAACTGCTGCGCTTTTTCAGAAAAATTTTAGACGGTTGTTGGCCTATTCAGGAATCGGGCATGTGGGTTTTATGATGTGCCTTTTTCCCCTTGGTATGGTTGGATTTCAAGCATTTTCTTGGTACTTGATTAGTTATATCGTTGCAACGATTGGAATTTTTGCTTATCTCACATTTTCATCACTTTCGTTTGATCAGGATAGTATTGAAGCTCATCAGGGTAGGATCAAAAGCAATCCACAACTTGGGATTTCGGTGGTGGTGCTCTTGCTCTCTATGGCTGGATTGCCTCCGTTGCTGGGTTTCTGGGGAAAATTTGGAGGGGCGGTGTCGGTCATGAGAGACTATCCTGTGCCTGCTGGCTGGTTACTGGCTGGAGCATTATTAGTTGTTTCGGTGGTGAGTTTCTTTTATTATCTCTCAGTGATTAGACAGCTTATTTCCTCAACCGAGAACTCTTCCACTCAGCCGAAGAAGGAGTGCTTTTCAGTTTCTTTGCTTTCTTATATCGCTATTGGTGCTGCTGTGTTTCTTGTCGTTGGTGGTATTGTTGGTGAGCAGATTCTGACATTGTTTGGAGTAGGGTAATTGCTATGGCACTACTGAAGCGAGCAAATTATTTTTACCATTGGTTGAAGCAGGAATATCTGGGCTCTGAATCGACAAAAGATATTTACGGCAAGCTTGCTCGTGAAGAGAAGTATGATTTTACTGTGGATTACCATGATCGAGTTGAGACTTACAAAAAAGCATTAAAAAAGGCTGTTCCAAAGTTCGATTCTGTCCTTGATATTGCCTGTGGTACTGGAGCGATGATTGATGCTTTGGAGCCGGAAGACCATCACCAGGTTAAGGGAATCGATATCACTCCGGAAATGTTGGTAGAGGCAAGGAAACGTTTTGGCCATCGGAACAATATTTCCCTGCATGAACAGAGTTTTATGGAAGCAGACTTTCCAGTGGAATCATTTGATTTGATTACTGTTGGATACGCAACGAGGTTTGTCCCTAAGGGAAGCGAGCAACTATTTGCAAAAAATGTTGCCAAGTGGATGACTAAGGGCGGCTATTTATTTGCCATCGTGCAACCTTCGATAGTTTCGGGAGCACTGCAGCGCTTTGAAAAAATGACTGGCTATCCGAAGGGACTGAATCTGGCAATGCATCTTGAGAAACCGTTTATTAAACATATGGAAAAACATTTGGAGTATGTGCAGACGGTTCCGGTGGAATGGAAATATCTGGTGGTTAAGGGTGTTGCGGTTGTGATG
Organism: bacterium; assembly: GCA_037128935.1. GTDB lineage: Bacteria > Patescibacteriota > CG2-30-54-11 > JBAXVQ01 > JBAXVQ01 > JBAXVQ01. The sequence continues at coordinate 16,007 of JBAXVQ010000021.1, forward strand.
CAGAAGAGAAACTAGTGCATCTACGCACTTCATGCTCCGACGCTCCAGAGAGCCATATTTATGGGTTCTTGCTACAGCCTACAATCTGACTGTCGGAACTGTTGTCCGATGATAGTTTTTTGTGAAAAATGCCGTACTGACGGCATTTTTCACAAAAAACCAAAAACAGGGGGAAATTATAGTGCCAGTTGTCCGCCCACGGGCAACGGCTGGCGGGTGGGTAACGGGAGCGTTGTCCGTGGGCGGACAACTACCACGGGTATGCAAATTATTAGCTAACCCCGTTAAAGTGGCTATCTGGAGTGTCGGAACATGATTATGATAGTGCTGTGAACAGTTACCATAATACGTCTTTGTTTTTTTTACACTATTTGCTACCGTTAGGAATTGAAGGGTATCTCATTATGAACAACTATATATTTCTTGGTGTTTTTCTGGCCGTTTCTGTGGTTTTTGCTGCTTCGGGAATTTTATTGGGAAGGCTCTTTGCGCCCTATAAACCAAATCGTGAAAAATCTTCTGTGTATGAATGCGGAGTGGAGCCGATTGGTGAAGCCTGGGTGCCAGTGCGGATGTCATTTTATCTTTATGCGCTGATTTTTGTGATTTTCGATATCGAGACTGTGCTTCTTCTCCCAGTGCTGACGGTGTATAAAAACATGGGATGGATTGCGTTGGTGGATGTTGGCATCTTTGTTGGCATTTTAACCGTTGGGCTTTGGTATGTTTGGAAAAAGGGAGCGTTGCGGTGGGAGTGATTCACTTCTAAGCGGTGGCAACTGGCTTCTAAACCTGTTACTATTTTTTTGCCTTTAACCTTTCTAAATTATGGCTGCAACACTAGAAAAATCATTGCAAGATAATATCATCCTTACCAAGGCTGATGATTTTATTAACTGGATTAGGAAAAACTCGATCTGGCCGATGGGGTTTGGGTTGGCGTGTTGTGCTATTGAGATGATGGCTACGGCTATGTCCAAATATGACATTGCTCGCTTTGGTTCCGAAGTATTCCGCCCTTCCCCTCGTCAAGCTGATCTGATGATTATTTCTGGGACGGTAACCAAAAAAATGGCTCCAGTGATCAAAAAACTCTACGATCAGATGCCAGAGCCGAAGTGGGTTATTTCTATGGGTAGTTGTTCGAATTGTGGCGGTCCGTTTTTTGATTCTTATAGTGTCGTGAAAGGTGTTGATACCTTTCTTCCCGTAGATGTCTACGTTACTGGATGCCCTCCACGTCCAGAAGCACTGCTGGAAGGGGTGATGAAGCTACAGAAGAAAATTGAAAAAGAACGTCATCTCAGAGATTTTTCTATCAAACGTTCTGTGAACAAGATTAAATCTTTGTTGAAATAAATTTTTATGCAGCAACCACAACCAAGTCTTTTTACAACTTTATTAGCAAAATTTCCTGCCGCTTTGTGGCTTGGCTTTTTGCCTCGTTCTGAAGGGGTTATTATTTCCGTTGATGAGTATCATGGTCTTTGTAGTTTTTTGAAAAACGAGCAGGGTTTTGGGTATCTTTCTTGTTTGACTGCTGTTGACTGGCCTTGGAAAAAGCAGATTGAGATTGTTGTGCATCTAGAGAACTGGGAAAGGAATGATCGGTTGGTGCTTAAAGTGCTGTTAGAACGAGATAATCCTGAGGTGGCTTCACTTACAGATCTTTGGCAAGGGGCCAATTTTCTTGAGCGTGAAGTGTTTGACTTGTTCGGAGTAACTTTCTTGAATCATCCGAATTTAAAACGAATACTGAGCCCGGAGGATGAGACAACATTTCCACTACGGAAGGATTTTGGAGTGGAGAATAATGATGAGTATGGGAAAGCAGCTAGTACTCTAATTTCTTCTGCAACAAAGCTTACTGTTTAGTGTTTTACTATATGTAATAATGTGAGGAATTTGCATGTCTTTTCGTGAGTACTTAGAAAAACTTAATCAGGCGCAAAAGCTAATTGTGCAGAAAAAAGGTCTGTTTCTTTTCCCGTTTATTGGAATTGTGTTGGATGCACTGATTAGGTTACCTTGGTTTCTGTACCGGTTTGAAAATGACATTACCTCAAAAATAAATCCAATTGCACGATTCACATCAGAAAGTGGATATCTACAACTCCATAAAATGTATGTTGGTTATCTTTTTCATGCTGTTTCTGTTTTTTTTCATCCCGGTAGTTTTGCCTTAAACTCAATCATTTTGACAATACTTTTACTCACCTTTAGAAAGAAAATTTGTCAACATTTTTCCAGCGCTGGGAAATCATGGTTTACTTTCTTTTTGATTGTGTTTTCACTTTTTCAGATACTGGAAATTGCCATAACCGCTATCCTTCCTCTTGCTAATACGTTGAGCGATCCGGCATTTTCAATGTTGTATACGTTTGTTACTCACCCTGTTTATCATTACTCAAGGATGGCAGATAGTATTGTTGCAGAATTTTTTTGGCTGATTATTCTTATTGCCGCTATAAGAAATAGTCTCGATACTGTTTGGCAAACTATCGGTACCCAATTAAAAACACTCTTCTTGGTTGTTATTCCATCTTACTTGTTGCTGATTTTTACAATCTCAACAACTACTTTTCTTGTTAAGCTTTCAAATGAATCTGTTGATTATACTTTCTTATTTTCCAAATACAATATTCCAAGAATCCTCTATGTTGTTTTTTCTTTTCTTATCATTCCTACATTGGTTTCTTTTGGAAAAGAGGTTGAGAGTTTACCTACAGATGTAGAGAATATTGTTACTGTTTCTGGCGATTCTCCTCTCAAAAAACTGCTTGCATTTTATTATAAAGTGGTGGATAACACACGATCTTTTTTACATGAACACGGGAAAAATATAGGAAAGTTTTTAGTATATTCTATCTTGTTATATGCTTTCATTCTCACCATTGAAGCTTTATTTTCATTCACATGGAATGAACGTTTTAACCAGTCTATTCTGCTCGTCCTGTCTATTGTTAAAGCATATTTTAGCTTGTCTGTTTTAACAGCCTTAGTTTTATTTTTCTCACCAGTAGCTCAAGAACAACTACAAAAAAATTAATGAAAACTGAAGAACTCACAATTAATTTTGGTCCGCAGCATCCAAGTACGCATGGTGTGTTTAGGATGATATTAGATGTTGATGGGGAAACTGTGCGTAAAGTTGAGCCGGTGATTGGCTACCTTCACCGTGGGTTTGAGAAACTGGGTGAGTACAAGATGTATAAATCGGGGTTACCGTTGACCGATAGGATGGATTATCTTTCTTCGATGTCGAATAATCTGGTGTATAGTCGGGCGGTTGAACAGCTGTGTCGCATTGAAGTTCCTATCCGTGCACAATTTATTCGTGTTTTGATGTGTGAGCTCAACCGTATTGCCAGCCACGGCATGGCGGTTGGAGCATTTGCGCAGGATCTTGGTAGTACTACGCCTTTTGTGTTTGCTTTTCGAGATAGGGAACGTATTTTAGATTTGTTTGAGGAAGTGTGTGGTGCGCGGTTGACGTACAGTTTTATTCGTCCTGGCGGAGTAGCAGGTGATTTGCCGGAGGGATACGAAAAGCGGGTGGATGCCTTTCTTGATATTATGGAAGAGAATTTGGTGGAGTATCATCAGTTGATGACGGAAAATGAGATTTTCCAGATGCGAGCAAAGGGAATTGGCTTTATCTCTGGTGAAGATGCTGTTTCTTACTCACTGTCGGGGCCGAACCTTCGAGGGTCTGGTGTGCCAAGAGATCTTCGAAAAGATGATCCGTATGAAATCTACGACCAGCTTGATTTTTCAATCTGTACTCAGGGCGGTGGTGATGTTTGGTCAAGGTATCTCGTTCGAATGCGAGAACTGGAAGAGAGTATAAAAATCGTTCGTCAGATTGTGGAAAAGATACCCAAAACTGGCGAATTTCTTGCAAGAAGTCCAAATATTTTGAAACCACCTCCTGGTGAGGTGTACACCTGCATTGAATCTCCTCGTGGCCAGGTTGGAGTGTATATGGTGAGTGATGGCACAGATAAACCCTATCGATACAAAGTTCGACCGCCCTCGTTTATTGCTGTTGGAGCTTTGGAAACGATGATGCTTGGGGTGAAAGTTGCGGACGCGATTGCGGTTTTGGGGAGTATCGATATTGTATTGGGTGAGGTAGATCGTTAATTATGAATGATTTTTTTACAAACATTTTCTTTATGGTGCTCGTTGTGGGTGGTTTGTTGATTACGCTTTCAGTTTCTGTGATGTTTATTCTTTTGATGGAACGGCGTGTTGTGGCGTTTATGCAAGATCGGCTGGGACCAAATCGAGTGGGATATGAAGGGTTGCTGCAGTCAGTTGCGGATGGGTTCAAGCTGATGCTGAAAGAAACAATCATCCCAGCGCATGTTGACAAGCTGCTTTTCTTTTTAGCCCCCTTTCTTGTATTCGTCCCCGCTGCGATGGCATTTGCGGTGTTTCCGTTGAGTAAGAAATTGGTGGCGGTGGATTTGAATGTTGGGCTGTTGTATTTGCTTTCTCTTTCCTCGATTGTTGCTATGGGTATCTTACTTGCTGGATGGTCGTCGAATAACAAGTTTTCTTTGCTGGCGGTAATCCGTCTGGTGGCGAAAAATATCAGTTACGAAATCCCGTTGGTGCTCTCTACAGCGGGCGTTGTGATGATTACAGGTTCGTTGAAACTTTCTGCGATCATCGACGCTCAATCACATGTCTGGTTTGTATTGCTTCAACCGGTTGCTTTTGTGATCTATTTTATTTGTGCACTGGCGGAAGTAAATCGTGCACCTTTTGATCTGGTGGAGGCGGAATCTGAGTTGGTGGGAGGTTTTCACACTGAGTACAGCGGGTTTACGTTTGCATTGTTCTACTTGGCAGAGTACGTTAACATGATTGTCGTTTCGCTACTCGCAAGTGTAGTGTTTCTTGGCGGTTGGCAGGGGTCGGTTTTGCCAGGATTTATTTGGCTCTTTGGGAAAGCGTTCTTTTTTCTGTTTGTGATGATCTGGATTCGTGCGACACTCTATCGTTTTCGAATTGATCAGTTGTTGTCTTTTTGTTGGAAATGGTTGATTCCGATCTGTTTGGTGAATATTGCATTGACGGGTGTGGGGATTACGGTGTGGCAGAGTTATTTTCGTTAATTTATTGTTTAGTTTTTGTAAAGGTAACCTGTCATGGCTCAACAAACTTTTTCTTTAGTGCATGAATCTATAGCACGTACTCGAAATGTTTTCCTACTCAGCGCTCTTGGACAGCTGTGTCCAACATTGCTTTTTGTTCTCGTCGTTACTCAACAATGGTATATATTATTGGGAACTGGTGAAGAATATCGTTACTGGGCTATTGCAACTGCAACTCTGTTGTTTGGTCAAGCACTTTTTTTTCTGATAAAAGCTGCAGTGCTTCACCCTCCTGCATCTTGTTCAATAATGCGAAAATTGCAAGATCAACCAGCAGATGTCGTTCTTATTTATGAAAGTAAAGATAATTTCAGAAAGAAACAATCTTCTTGGCTGTTTCCTGTAACTATTGAATTCTCTAACCGAAAATCGTTTCAATTTGCGGTGCAGAAGGATAAAATTCAAGATCTCATTGATACCTTAAAGATGCTCTTGCCTCATGCAAAAGTTGGTTTTGATTAAATAATTTCTTTATAAAATTGATGATTAGTCGTTGTTACTAGGTTTTCGTGGAGCGGTATTTTTATTTCTTCTTTTGTGTGCTCCACCCAAGATAATGCCAAGCACATGTGTTGCCCAGTCGGGGAGAACCATGCTGCTTGCTGTGAGGTTTTCTATTGTTTTCAAGAGTGCTTCGACACTGTGCGCGTTTACCCAAGGTGTTGGGATAAAAACAGCCAATCTGGCTTCGGGACGAGTTCCATGGAGAATTGGAATGACGTTTCGAATAAACGGAATTGAGCCTATGACTTCTGCACTGTTTTCTCCGATTGGAGTGGTGAAGCCTAGTGCTATTCCAACGATGGCGTGTCCAACTACGTCTGACCAACGGTGTTGGAGTGGGACAACTACTTTGCCTTGGAGAACTTTTGGTTGTTCAGTGGGGTTGTTCATGCCGTTCTATTCTTCTGCCTTCTTTTTCAGAGTATACCAGATGAACTCATACTGTTTCTTTCTATATTGACTGTCACAGTGAAATCCCGTACTTTCTAGTTGAAATACAAAGGTTAAAGTGACATATGCTCGGAACCCTAAAAAGCATGAAGGTGACATTTTCTCACCTGTTCAAAAAGAAAGTTACTGTGCAGTACCCCGAGCAGGAAAAGCCTTTCTCTGATCGCTATCGTGGGCTACATCACTATGATGTTGACCGCTGTATTGCTTGTAAACTGTGCCAAACACACTGCCCTGATACGGATAAGGTGATCAAGATTGATGTGGAAACGGATCCAGTAACAGGGAAAAGAACGCCGACTAGGTTTGATATAGATTTTAACATGTGTTGCTTTTGCGGTATCTGTACTGAAGTGTGCCCGACCAATTGTCTCCAGTTGACCAAAGTTGGGAATATTGCGAGCTATGATAAGAAGGATTTTGTTTATGATATGGAAGCGTTGGGGACAAAGACTGCTGCAAAAATGCATCCAACTGTACTGCATACGTTTCAACAGACCAAAGAATCCTGTAGAGATACACGCAACCAAGCTGAACCTCCTGTTACTGCGCTTTCTGTGAAAGAAACCTTTGTTGAGGAAGCGAAAGATTTCCACTGGCTGAGAGTAAATATCCCTTGCCAATCCGCCTGCCCTGCCCTGACTGATGTTCCTGGTTATATTGGTGCGATTGCTGTCGGTGATTATAGTAAAGCGTACGAGATTAATCGGCATTATAATATTTTTTCTGGGGTGTTGGGTCGTGTGTGTAGTCGGCCTTGTCAGGATGCCTGTCGCCATTTATACCCTGGGAACGGGGATCATGTGAATATTTGCTTTCTCAAGCGTGTGGCGGATGACTTTCAAGGCGAAGATGTGAAACCTCCTGAAAAGCTATTTCCAGCGAGTGGAAAAAAAGTGGCAGTTGTTGGTTCAGGCCCTGCAGGGATGACGGCGGCAAATGATCTTTCTCTGATGGGGCATGAGGTGACAGTGTACGAGTCATATAGCGAGCCAGGGGGAATGTTGTTGCAGGGTATTCCAAAATTTCGTTTGCCAAGGGAGGTAGTTGCGCGCGAAATCAAGCAGATTACTGCCCTTGGGGTGAAGATAGTTTGTAATGCAGCCGTTGGTAAAGATATTCCGATGACGACGTTGTTGGAAGAGTTTGATGCCGTTATTTTAGCTGCGGGAACGTTAAAGCCGAATCTGCTCGATGTGCCTGGTAATGATCTACAAGGAGTATTGCATGGGTTGGAGTTTATGGAAGAGATCAACCGAACTGATGCGGCTGTTATTGGGAAAAGGGTGATTGTTCTTGGTGGTGGGTTTACGGCGATGGATTGTGCCCGAGGTGCTGTTCGTGTGGGAGCTGAGCAGGTTGGGATTTTCTACCGCAGGACGCAGAAAGAAATGCCTGTGGCGAAGATTGAGATAGAGGAAGCAACCCACGAAGGGGTTGAGATACACGAGCTTTTTGCTCCTCTGGAGTTTGTTGGGGAAAACGGCAAGGTGACTGGGGTTAAGTTTATACGCAACAAGCTGGGTGAACCTGATGCTTCGGGGCGAAGGCGTCCTGTAGCGATTGAAGGCAGTGAGGTTATTATTCCTGCTGATACGGTGTTATTGGCTCTGGGGCAATCTCCTGATTATGCATTTCTTGAACAAGCACTTGGGCAGGGAATATTTGAAAAAAATTGGTTACAGATCGATAAGAATACCCATATGACGGGTGTGCAAAAGCTGTTTGCAACCGGTGACTTTGTTTCTGGGGCATCCACAATCATCAAAGCAGTTGGTATGGCGAGGCGGACTGCAAATAAGGTTGATACGTTTCTGATGGGGCGACAACGAAGGAAATCTGTGGTGAAAGTGGAAACGGTTAAAGAGACAGGGAGAACTCGCACCGATGATTTTATCCCTATTCGTTCTATGCCTAGCGTTGGAGAAAAGGAACGAAAAACGCTCATTGCGGAGGTTGAGCTTGGCTTTCCGAAGGATCAGGCGCATGAGCAGGCAAAACGTTGTTACCTTTGCCATCACAAGTTTGAGATCGATATGACGAAGTGTATTCTTTGCGAGCAGTGTATTATGGCTACACCTGATCATCTAGACTGTATTAAACGTGTTGCGGAATTTGAAAAGAACGAGCAGGGCATTGTGACGGGAATCAAAGAGGCGAATCATGGCGAAGAAGTGAAAGCGATTTGGATCAACGGGAAAGATTGTATTCGCTGTGGTGGGTGTAAATCAGCTTGTCCGGTTGACGCGATTTCTTTGCAGAAGGTGAGTTTGGATGAGGTGACGTGTAAAGAGGGTGAAACGGGGAGATTTTTGGAGTTGTAATTTGTGTACGGAACAAATATTTTTATTCCCTCTAGAGACAAGGCACGCCTTGTCTCTCGCTGAGGATCTGGTACTCAATCGCCTTCACTGGTGCCGGGGGTTTTCGGGGTTGAGTGTATCCCGTCCGCGTTGTAGACAAGGCATGCCATGTCTCTACAAAATATTTTATTTTGCTTCGGTTTTCTTTGTATTCTTTATCAACACATATCCCGCAGCCAAGCTAATCAACCCTACAACGAACGTACCACTATCAGCTGGTGCAAATGATCCTTTTGCCCAAATCAATGAAGCAGTGTCACCAAATTCACTGAATCCTCGAGCAAGAAGCAGATATCCAACGATCTGCCATTTTTTTTGAAAGAGAGCGATAAGGGTGGGTATTGCGAGAGCAATGTTACGGAAGCCAACAGTGCGAGCAAGATCGACTGCTGTAGTTCCAGCTGGGATGATGGTGGCTGCGCTGAGAATGAAGGCGAGGCCTACGAGGGTGGGGATGAGGACGGCGATGATTGACCAGATTTTGGAGAGGGTTTGTTGCATGGGGTTATTCCCTTTGAGTTGTTTATTATATTATAAATAAGTAAACACAACAGTCTACTGCAATTCCCAAGGTCATCTGCAAGTATTTATATCTTGTAATCACCTGTTTATTTTTTGTAATCTAATTCTTAATATTTCTAATAATTTCTTCTTGCTGCTTTTATTGCAAAGGCAATAAGAGCTCTACAACAGCACCATTTGATAGTAGTTTATTGCGAATTCTCATTTGACCAGAAGCCTGCTCTGTTAATCTCTTAGATACTTTTATTCCTATTCCAAGTCTCCCAAATAATGGGATACCTTGATCAACAAGTGGTCCTTTATCTGAATAGATTTGTGTCGTATCTGGCCAGTTTTTAATTATATAGTTAGGAAATCCTACACCATTATCATTTATGGTTATTTTTGTTTTGTTCCCATAATCAACAGATGTAAACGCAATTTTAACTCTTGGCGTTCTTTTGGCTAACGAACATGCATCAAACGCATTTGCCAGTAATTCTTTTATAATTAATCTCATTTTTCTTCCATCAATATCTGGAAATTGCTGTTTGTTTGTCATTGAGTCTAGGACATTATCAACTATTTCATATAACCCTTCATCATTTGGTAATTTAGTGTAAACTTTTCTTTCTGACTTTGCATGCTCAGATATCAAATCTGAGGCCGTTGCACCTATGAAAGCCGCAACAGCAGCATTAAAATAACTGGATGAAATGCGTGAATTATGAAGTACTCTCGAGTATATTATAGATAGTTCCGCAGAGATAAATCCAACAAAGATGTTTCTAAGGTATCTGCATTTTCGATCGTTTTCTTTATATAGTTTTGGCAGCATCTGTGCCATTCTAGCGTTTAGAATAGCCATGGGGAAAATTACTTCCCATTTTTTTTCTTTGTCGACTTGCTTGCGTTTGACACAATCAGTCATATTATCATGAGCAAATATACTAAATTTACTACTTCTTTTTATTACCCAGTTTCTCATATACTTTACAAATTGGCTGTAGCAATGAATGATACTCTAAATTAAGCAAGTATGTAAAGATTGCGAATCACATCACGTAAAATGACACCGAAGGGAAAACGAAAGATCACCAAAAG
>JBAXVQ010000022.1:0-24669 GCA_037128935.1 bacterium
CTCGAAGGATTTCTCTACCCTGACACCTATCTTGTCCCCAGCTCCAGCAAACCGGAAGACTTTGTGAAACAGGTACTGAAAAACTTCGGTGACAAGATCGCTCCCTTCGAACAGGATTTTGCCACAAATAAACTTTCGATGTATCAGATTCTCACCATCGCCTCCATCGTAGAAAAAGAAGCCACCAAACAGGAAGACCGTGACATGATCGCAGGCGTTTTCCTCAAACGCTTTGAAGTCGGTATGTCCCTAGGAGCCGACCCAACGGTGCTGTACGCCCTTGGAAGTTGGAAAGCCGATCTTACCGTTGCCGCGCTCAACATGGATTCCCCCTACAACACCCGCAAATTCACCGGCCTTCCACCATCCCCCATCTGCAACCCCAGCATTTCCTCCATCAAAGCCACCCTCCGCCCAACCAGTACTGACTATCTCTACTTTGTCGCAAAAGACGGGAAGAATTACTACTCCAAAACGTTGGAAGAGCATGAGAAGAAAAAGAATGAACTTGGGGTGTATTAGGTTTTTCTTTTTCTGCTTCCCCCTGAGAAGGGGGACTGAGGGGGTTCAAAAGCCATCTTGTCCTCTTGGGAATCAAGCAGACTGTATTTCGAAACAGGACAGTGTGGGTGTTTAACCCCCTAAATCCCCCTTCTCAGGGGGACTTGGATAGCAATTCAACCCTGAGTTTTTGAGCAAGTTCCCAAACAGGAAACAACAAATGAGTGCTTCTAGAAAAATGTTCTTTTTTTCACTCATCATTGCTAGCAGTTGTTGTTTATTTTCATCCACCTTTGCCACGCCCACCCCCATCCCCATCGCCTGCACCCAGATTGAAGCACAGAAAGTTGCGGACTCCATCGCCATCAGGGAAAATCTGGACCAATTGCAGATGACCCGTTGGGATTACATCGTGTGGCTGTACCAAAAATTACTTCTCAGAAACCCCAGTGACCAAGAACTCCAACCATGGTTGAATGACCAGACGCTCAACAGGGAGCAAATGTATTCGATCGTCGTTGGTTCTTACGAATTCAAAGTATATAAATGCGCCCTTCTTCGCTCCCAGGTTTCCATGACCGCAACCCTTCCCGACAACACCATGCTTCCCCGAAACTTCTGGTCTCGCGGCTACCTCGCCATGTGGAAACAACAAACCCACCCCTTTACCGGCGAATATTTCGCAGTAACACCCAATCAGGACATCGAAGTCGTAGCCCAGTTCAAAAACATCGGCTACGAAACATGGTACAACGCCCCCACCGACCAGCAGGTTTGCCTCGCAATCTACAAAGACCCCATCATACGCAGCTCCTGGACAGGAAAAGACGTTCCCCACGACCTCAACTTTGGCAATAGCGATTTTACGCATGGCAGTTGGATAAGCGACTACCGCGTTACCTGTGTCGAAGAAGATGTTGTAGCTCCCGGAGAGCTTGGCACCTTTCGCATGAAATTTCACATCCCCGATAACGCGCCCAATGGCCGTTTCCGTGAAGATATAACACTTTCCTCAGGGAAATACTGGGTACAAGCTGATGCTCCATTTCCCGATGGGACAGGTGATCCATTAGGTGCTGCGCATATTTGGGTAGGGTTTGAGGTGAATAGAAAAATATAGCAACAATGTGGAGGAACTGTTTTGAATAGTACTATTAATTCGTTTGCCTTAATTATGTTCGTAAGCCTTCTGGGAGCTTTCTCGTGGTTTTTGTGGAAAACAGCTGATAAAAAAGGAAAAAAACTGATTGTTGGAAGTTTAGTAGCAGTAATACTTCTCTTTGCTTGTTATGTTTACTATTGGATAGCATATATAGGTATATCACCTGGAGCCTAAGAAAGTAAGCGATAAGGAAAAACGCTTTGGAAAATAGTAGCATTTGGATTTTTTTGTTTATACTGATTAGTTTTCTTGGACTACTCCTTTGGTTTATGTCGCAACCAAGTGATATAAAAGAACAATATTTCTTCTTGGGATGCGCATTGTTTTTAGTCGAAGTACTTTTTTTTGTTTTGTTTGTTTGGTACTTTATGGCAAATTTTTTAAGGGGTAGTATTCTTTAAATCAGCTGATTTTCTATGATTATTAGGAAGGTTAGCCAAGGATCTAAAATAAAATATTTCATTGTCGGTTTTTTATTAATGTCTGCTCTGATGTTTTTTCTCTGTTATTGGTGTGTTGTAGCATATATCTATAGTCAGCTAGGAAGAATATAGATAGTAGAGTCAAAAAGAGTACATCTCTTGGTGGGTTTTGCGAGAAATAAGCCCAACGCGTTGAATGTCTCTACTATATTCTAATTCTCTCATTATTAGTCAATCAGCTCTTCAATAGAAGAAGGCATCTACAAGATACCTCCAGTATAAATATTGCACTTTCCTCAGGAAAATACTGGATACAAGCCGACGCTCCATTTCCCGATGGGACAGGTGAACCATTAGGGGCTGCGCATATTGGGGTGGGGTTTGAAATAATAAAAAATTAATAAAAATTTAAGGTGCAAAGAATGTTAGACAATAGTATTTATTTTATAGCTTTTATTACGCTTTTCAGCCTTTTGGGGACATTTTTATGGTTTCTATGGAGACCAAGTGATACAAAAAGAAAATACTTCATTTGTGGATGTATTGTGATATCCACGGTACTAATCCTTCTATTTATTTTGTTTGTTGTTCTAAACACCAACTCGGTTAAGGTCTAACTTGTCACTAGAGCCATCTACAAGAAGCCTCCAGCATGAGGAACGAAATAATCACTACCGTCTTTTTCCCCATAAAACCCCAATTTGCTATACTTGCACCAACATAACCCGTAGCAATGCCATGACATTCCCCAAAAACCGCCTTCACCGTCTTCGAAAATCTTCCACCTTCCGCAACTTTGTAGCGGAACATACAGTTACCCTTGATTCCCTCATGATGCCACTGTTTGTCAGACCTGGAAAAGAGCGAGTCGATCCAATCATTTCCATGCCTGGCATAGCCCAACTTTCCCCTGATATGGCTGTGAAAGAAGTGGGAGAGCTCGTATCCGCTGGCATTCACGCAATCATGCTGTTTGGACTTCCTGAATACAAAGACGAAGAAGGCTCTGCCAGTTGGCAGGATACGGGCGTGGTGCAGGAGACCATTCGCCGGATCAAAGACCAGTACCCACAAACGGTTGTCGCGGCCGATCTTTGTTTTTGCGAATACACCAGCCACGGTCACTGCGGTGTTATGAAAGGGCAGATGCTCGATAACGATAGTACCCTTCGGAATATTGAAAAACAGGCTTTCTCGCTCGCAAAAGCTGGCGCAGACATTATCGCCCCCTCAGGAATGATTGACGGGCAGGTGGCAGCAATTCGACAGATTGTAGACACTCAGGGATATTGCGACACAGCCATCATGGCGTACTCCGCAAAATATGCCTCTGCTTGGTACAGCCCTTTTCGCCACGCCGCAGACTGCGCCCCCCAGTTTGGTGACAGAAAAACCTACCAGATGAACCCGGAAAACAGCCGAGAAGCCATCAGAGAGATAGAACTCGACATCGAAGAAGGCGCTGACATCGTTATGATCAAACCCGCTCTGGGATATCTTGATATCCTCGCCACAGCAAGAAACGCATGCAACGTTCCTCTCGCTGTTTTTAACGTCAGCGGAGAGTACAGTATGGTCAAAGCAGCCGCACAACAAGGATGGATTGACGAGCAGGAAGTGGTGAAAGAAACACTCACTTGCTTCACCCGTGCGGGAGCGGATTGCATCATCACCTACTGGGCGAAGCAGTATGCGCAGTGGGTGGGGTAATAGGTCTACTCTTTTGAAGTGTAATGTATAAGGGAGAGAGAAATCATTCTACTAAAAAACATCTTTGTTACCTGAGTTTGTACTAGTATTGTGTCATCCTGAGCGAAGTCCCCGGAGTCGAAGGATCTCTTCGAACATCTTTGGGGTAACAGAAACCTTACCCAAGTACGAAGAGATCCTTCGCAAAAGCCTCAGGATGACACAGTAAAGCCGTGTTACTTTTCGCTCTATCGCTTATGTAGAAATAATGTTATTTCCCACCGAAATACTCAACAATCCCTTGCACCAACCCATCCGTAGTACTCGGTTTCGCTACCACAACAGGCTGCAGGCCATACTCCGCCAAAGCCGTCGCCGTTGGTTTTCCAATAACCGCAATAGCGGCCTTTCCAATTGCATCGTGAGTATTCATCGAAAAAAAACTTCTCACCGCCGACCCACTACAGAAAGTCACCAGATCAAATGGTTCCTGAATTGGCTGTTGCTGCACAGATTCTGTTCTGTACAACTCCAATAACGTCGGTAATCCCCCCACTTCAGAAACCATGCCCGCAATCCCGGGATTGGAAAGATTGGAAATCGGGATGAAAAAACGTTGCCCACGAACATCCAATGTTGCAAGCAGTTTCTGCAAACCCTCCAGCGAGTGGTTCTCTGGAATATACTCCGTGGCAATGTGGTATTCTTTCAAAATCCTTGCCGTAGAAGGCCCGATCGCCATAATATTTTTAGGAAAAGAACGAATATCTCTTCCACATTCTTCTAAGCGTTCGATCAGAAAATGCACCGAATTCTGGCTTGTGACCAAAAGCCAGTCGTAGGTGTGCAGCTCCTCAAGCAGTAAAGAGTCCTTGATGTATTGCGGAACAAGAGCAATCGTAGGATATTCAACAACCTGCGCCCCAAGAGCACTCAACTGGGCATACTGTTTGTCTCCAATAGCTGAAGACGCAGTGATGGCAACGGTTTTCCCATGGAGTGGTTTCTTCTCAAACCAAGGGAAATCAGGAGAATACCCGATATAGAGCAATGCAGGTGGGCGAATTGCATAATTTTTTACCAGTTCGCTTAATGCAGAAAGCACCCCAGTAACTACTCGTTGGTTTGGAAGCGTTCCGTTTTCCACAACGGTAACTGGTATTTGAGGTTCATAACCCTGCTGCAGTAGTTTTTCTACCGTTTCCTCAGCTTTTGTCACGCCCATAAACAGCACCAACGGTGTTCCTGGCTTCGCAATAGCATCCGCAGCCGAAGCATACTCTTTCGTATGCCCAGTCACTACTGAGAATCCAGGATTCCTTTCACGGTCAGTAAGGGAAAATCCAGCAGTCTGCGCACAAGCGGAAAGACTAGAAATCCCCGGAATAATCTGAAAGGGTAGGGATTCACCTTCCAACGCTGCAATTTCCTCGGAAATTCGGGCATAAATCCCCGTATCTCCGCCCTTGAGCCGAACAACCTTATGCCCTTCCTTCACTTTTCTCACCAACAACTGATTGATGTTGCCCTGTTCTGCAGTAGGAGGCATGTTGTGGAGGAGTGTCGGATTTCCTTTTCCAACAGAGATAAGTTCGCATCCCGCATCAGAAAGCCAAAGCAGCCGAGGATTTGCCAGCCGATCGTAAAGGATACAGGTTGCGTTGCTGATTGCCTCCTGACCTTTCACACTGATCAACTCTGGATCGCCAGGCCCTGCGCCAACAAAAAGACAGGGGGTAAGCAGCGGTTTGAGCAGATTAAAAACCTCACGATTCTCAGAACGATACTGCAATGCCAAAAATCCTTGCAGATGGGGAGTCGGGAGAAAGATGCGATGGATATATTCTGCGATTCGATTCTGGAGTTTGAGCCGATGCATCGCAGCTGCAGCAGTGATGATCGCATCGTAACGCCCCTCGTCCACCTGTTTGATTCGTTCATCTACATTTCCACGAATGGATTTAACCACAAACTGAGGCCAGTTTTTTTCAATAAAGGCTCTTCTTCGAGGACTACTCACGCCTATCACTGCGTGCTTCGGCAAAGCTCTCAGCGGTTGACCATCTCTTGTCACCACTACATCCCTTGGGTCTTCAGGATTCGGCATCAGAAAGGTAGAAAGTAGAGGGGAAGGGTAGGGTGGAAGATCTTTTGCACTGTGTACTGCCATATCTACCAAACCTTGAACCAGACTTTCCTCAATTTTCCCTGTGAAAAAGTTGTCCGCAGCTAATTCCAAAGGGGAAAGTTTGTCCAGGTCACCGGCAGTGATAATGGGAATACTGTTGCACTCAAAGCTGGGGTGCAGTGTTTTAAGAGCAGTAATAACTTCAAAAGTCTGTTGGCGAGCCAAAAGACTTGGACGAGTTCCAATTCGAAGGTTCATGAGCAGTAGAACTCCACTGATACAGATATAGCCATTCTGATGCGATACAATAGGTTTTCCCCGAATGCAGTCTTCGAAATCGAGGGGCTAATAGCGTATGGCCTTCGACTCTGAAGACTGCGCTCCGGCAAAAAGGTTAGGTTAACATGCGAACATTGTTATAGTACCGCATACTACAACCTCTGTAACGTGAGTTTTGGATAAGCATGAAGCTAGAGAGTGTCATCCTGAGCGAAGTCCCCGGAGTCGAAGGATCTCTTCGAACATCTTTGGGGTAACTAAAACCCCACCTTGGTACGAAGAGATCCTTCGCAAAAGCCTCAGGATGACAAGGGTGGAGTTTTTTTTTACTGCTATATCAAACTCGATTGGTTACTCAAAGAGTTCCTAAATCACAAACGCTATTTCTTCTCTCATTGCTTCAACCAAGAGATCGGCAATCTCGGGGCGCATGAATTCGTAAGGGGGGCGTTTGCCTTCTTTCAGCATCTGACGAACTTTTGTCCCTGAAAGGATTACGTGGTTCTCCGCGTCATGCGGGCAAGTTTTGTATGAAGTCATATTGCTACAGGCAGAACAGAAAAAAGCATGATCAAAAAAGAGTGGCTGGATACCAAGCTCACGTTCGATAGAGTATTCGTTGAAAATATAATGCGCGTCAAACGTACCATAATAATTTCCAACCCCAGCATGGTCACGCCCCACAATAAAATGGGTACACCCATAATTACGGCGCATAATGGCGTGGTGAACCGCTTCCCGTGGCCCAGCATAATGCATAGGTGCTGGAAGAATGGAAAGTGCCACACGATCAGCAGGGTAGTACTTTTCAAAAAGCACTTCGTAACACTTCATGCGCACAATAGCATTGATATCGCCGCTTTTTGTTTCCCCTACCAAAGGATGCAGCAAAAGCCCATCAGAAACTTCTAGGCCGCACTTCTGAATATACTCATGACCACGATGGGGAGGGTTCCTCGTTTGAAAAGCGACCACCCGTTTCCACCCTTTTTGCCGAAAATAGTTGAACAGTTCAACCGGGTCTTTCTGAAATTTTTTAAAAATTGGGTCACCAACTGGCAACCTGCGGAGAAGACTTATTTTCCCCCCCACATAGACCTCTTTTTTATTTTGCGTATACAGCACCCCAGGATGATTTTCGTCATCAGTTCCAAATACCTTCAACGCCTCTTTTGCCTTGTCGTAGGTGAACTTCTCTTCAAGGTGCAACACCCCATAAATTTCCCCAGCATCATCAGTAAGAGCGATATCTGATCCAATTTTGAACGTGTCAGCCTGCTCATTGCTCACTGCAAGCGTGATTGGGATTGTCCATGCCTGCCCCTGAGGAAGACGCATATGGTCAAGCACATGATTGTACTGCTGCTTCGTCATAAACCCTTCGAGAGGGCTGTATCCACCGATTGCGATCATTTCCAGATCGGAAAGTTCCCGCGAAGTCAGAGCAATCTGGGGAAGCGAAAATACCTTTTCCCGAAGAATTCCTAACTCATTCCCCCGCAGTTCGCGGTTGATAAGTGGGGTGAAGAGAAAGGGAGAGGTGTTTTGAGTGATGTTAGCGTCAGCGATCGAAGTCATGAAGATATCCTATTATATTGATCATTTCGGTAGAGTATAGGCAGTCATTAACAAAAATGCAAGTGTATGGTTCGTTGCACCGCTCGGTTCTCTCGTAAAAATGCAGATCTGCGTTCCCTATAAGAGAGAAACAACTATTTCGTCACATGCAGCCCGCATTCTTTTTTACCATCATCAGCATTTTCCCACCACCAGCGTCCAGCGCGAGGGTCTTCGCCTGGCTTCACAGCGCGGGTGCAACACTCGCAACCAATACTTGGGTAACCACGGTCATGAAGAACGTTATAAGGAACACCGTTTTTCTTGATATAGTCCTGCACCTGTTGCTCTGTCCAATCAGCAAGAGGGTTGAGTTTTTTGATCCCACCATTGGCGATATCGTCCTCAACCTTCAGAATCTGATTGCGGTTCTGCGTTTGTTCTTTTCGCAGACCGGTTATCCAAGCATCTAGGCTTGCCAACCCTCTTTTTAACGGTTCTATCTTTCTCACCCCACAGCACAGTTTTCGATTCTCAACAGTTTCATAAAAGAGGTTCATTCCGTGTTTGCGCACCATATCTTCAACCGCATCATGTTTTGGAAAGAGAACGGTGAAGTTAATCTTATACTTCGTGCGAATTTCATCCATGAGATTGTACGTTTCCTGGTTGAGCCTGCCCGTGTCGAGAGTGAAAATAGTTGGGTTTGGGGTAATCTTGCACAACATATCGATAAGCACCACATCTTCAGCCCCAAAGCTGGATGCCAAACCAACACGTTCACCATAGGTTGTGACCGCCCATTGGAGAAGTTCTTGTGCGGAAAGTGATTCGAAATCAGTTGTCATCTCGTATATCCTATTGATTATTGGTAAATGTAACGTAAGTTCAATGTAAAAGTTGGTGTTGCAATAACTTTACTCCACCAACAGGTCATTGCGAGGCCTGTCCTGAGCTTGTCGAAGGAAGGCTTTTGCGACGTGGCAATCCCTTGGGGTGTAGTGAGCCCGGATGGGATTACCACGCTCGCAGACTCGCTCGTAATGACACTTCAGGGTTCTTTATGTCGAACTCACATTATTTAATGTTCGTTAGTATTAGTTAAAGTGAATACGGAAAAGGCTATTTCAACTCAAGAAACGGTTTTCCCCGCTCCCCACTGTCGCAGGTAACCTCATCCAGACTCACTTTTTTAATCGTGATCGCATCCAGGGGGCAGGCTCTCAGGCATTGGCCACAGCGGATACACTCGTGACTATCAATCCAGATGGCTTTTGTCTCATCAAAGTTCGTTGCCTCACGAACCCCAGTCACAATACCCTGCCCATCTTCAGCAAATTCCGCAACTTTTTTTATACACTGCAGATGTTCAGGCTTGGCCTTGATACACCAATCACAGTAAATACATTTCCGCATGTCGATTTCAAATTTATAATGGCAAAGATAGCAGCGTTTAGCAGATTCGTGGGCGTTTTCCCGTTTGTACCCCGTTTCCACCTCTACCTTTAGGGTATCTCTCTGCTGAACAGGAACCATCGGCATCGGTTGAATTGGAATAAAGTCAAACTCCCGCATACGCCCTGTTTCAGTTGCCGGTTCAATCTTCACAACGGATTTTCTTCGCTGTCTGCCGATCAGAAAGGTGTCAAGCTTATTTGCCGTCCGACGAGCACTTCCCACAGCCTGAATGATTGACGAAGCACCGGAAACAAAGTCGCCAGTGGCGAACAGTCGAGGAATCTTGGTCATGTGACTTTCTTTATCGATCGTCAGCCACCCTTTTTTAAACAAATCATCTTTTTCAAAACTCTTCTCAACCGCTTCATAATCTGGAAATTGACCCGTTGCGAGCAGTACCGTATCAGCTGGAATAATAACTTCACTCCCAGGAATTTCCTCAGGTCGTCTTCGCCCTGAAGCATCCGGTGCACCAAGCTTGTTTTTAATAAACTTCACTCCAGTGACTTTCCCATTGTTTCCTACAAATTCAACCGGACTCATTAGTTCGTACAGCGGAATCCCCTCATGCACCGCTTCCTCGATTTCCTCTTTGGTCACTGGCATTTCATTCTGCGTTCGGCGGTAGTAGATGCCAACAGTAGTTGCTCCCAGACGGAAAGAGCTTCTAGCACAGTCCATTGCCGTAAAACCCCCACCAACCACCACAACATTGTTGCCAATAGTGGCAGAATCAGTGTTGTTCACCTGCTCCATAAAACCCAAACCGTGCAGCACCCCATCAAGATCTTCGCCAGGCAGTTTAAGTTTATTTGGTTTTAGCGTTCCCGCTGCCAGCACCACGGCATCGAAATCATTAAGCAACGTTGTGAGAGGAATATCTTTCCCAATCCTCGTTCCACACTGTATTTTCACGCCAAGATCAAGAATCTGGTTCACCTCCTGCTGCACAATTTCCCTCGGTAGGCGAAATTTCGGGATACCCTGCACCAACATTCCCCCGGGCTCATGATATCCCTCGTAAATAGTCACCTCATGACCAAGCAAACACAGGTCATTTGCCACCGTAAGCCCTGCAGGACCGGAACCCACAACCGCAACGGATTTTCCCGTTGGTGAAAATAATTTTTCCTTTGCATATTTCACGTTCGGCCTGAAATCATCGGAAACACGTTTAAGAAAGCAGATCGAAACGGGATCCCCATTTCCTTTGAACCCATGCCTACAAGCACCCTCGCAGGGGCGACTACACACACGCCCGAGAATCCCCGGCAGCACATTGTACTGTTTATTAATATGGTAAGCTTTTTGATAATCTCCCACCGCAATGGAACCGATATAACCAGGAACGTCAGTAAGTGCAGGACAGGCAGCCTGACAAGGAATATTATTTGTAATCCAATGAAAATCCTTTGCCGTCTCCACGATCCCATACTCCGCAGAAAGAGCCTGAGGCATGGCTTCGGCTTGATAGGACTCTTTCCCCGCTGCAACATCCGCCGAACTACTAAAATTTTCCACCAGCTGCTCCGCCAGTAATTCATAAAGCCGTGAAGACGAGCTACTGTTAGCAACCTCTTTCTGCACAATATGCAACCGTTCCAACGTTGAGGAATCAGTAAGTAGCGCAAGGCTGGATGCAGCAGATGCAGCTTTCTTCGCATTTTTTTGTTTCCCATAAATACAGAAAAGCAGAAACTGAGGTTCCCAGCTTTCGGGAGCATAAGTCGACGCCTTCAAAGCAGCCTGCTCACTCTCCTCAAGCGCATCAGAAAGCAAAGCCGACATGCTATACAACAGCCAAGGTTGGGCTGAAGAAATTTTTTCCGAAAGGTAATGGCCAAACGCTTGCGTTGCTTGCTTAAATTTCCTCTGTCGAAGATACAGGCTAGCCAGCATGGCATACACCTCATCATGATCTTCTCCCAACTCCAAAGCCTTTTCTAAAAAATAGGTGCCTGCAAAAATGTCACCCTTACTACTTCCCAAGAGAAAATAACTTTTTCCGAGAATAAAGTTTGGAACCGAAAGCTCTTTTATCAGCGCCTGCACATGTGGTCGTGTGCAAAGATTTATCGCCTTCTGATACTCCCCATCACGCAGAAAACCAAACGCCTTCTCAAAAACCGACTGCACCTCGGGATCCAATTGTCTCTTAGGTTTTTTCATGACTGGTTTTTCCCCACCTTATACTAAAATGCATGAAGTTTCTCAACGCTGTGACAGTACTCTCTTTGCACGCCAACGCTTGTTGCAGCTTACAGCAACTCAGCAAATTCAACGACTTTTACCTCGTCAGGAAGAAATGAAAGAGAATTTTTTATCGAAGGATACAACACCCCACCAGAAGGGCGAAACTCTGGTGTATTGAGCAATGAAACAAAAAAGTTCCTGCCTTGCTGCTCGTAAAAGTCCCGAAACGTTTGCGTCTTTGATGCGCTGTGAGCAACAAAAGCATCCACGATTTTTTCCACCGCATCTACGGTTTTTGAAGCAGGAACAGTCGCAACCGGTTCATTAAGCCTCGGTGTACCCTGGAAAATATCGCCCCCCAGAGAAACCTCAAACGCTTCCACAGAACCATCCGGAGTGGGTAGTCGCATACCCCGCAGCCCAATATCCGCAATTTTATGCTGCCCGCAGGAGTTCGGACAACCATTGATATTGATCAACAAACGACGAAAGGTCTTGAGATAGAGTGGGTTTCCAGAAAGGCGTTCGATAATCTCGTTGTACAGCAACGGCGTATTGGAAACCGCATAATTGCAGTATGTCGTTCCCACACAGGAAACCGCATCCGCCAGATGCATAAACCCTTCGGTTGCCAGCCCGATACGATGCACTTCCTCTTTCACTTTTTCCACATCCGATTCGGAAAGAGAATGCAACTCAGCGTTTTGACGGTGGGTGAAATACACATTTCCATCCCCATACTGCAAAGAAAGATCCGCCAACGCTTTCAACTGAAACGCTTTAATGTCCCCACGACGAACAAGAATTTGCAACAGAACTTTCCCTGGTTGCTTCTGCTCGATAACCCCCTGAGTCCGGTCAAACGGGAAAGGAACCGAAGAAAGTGGCTGCTCATCGGCCACCACGATGGTTTTTAGCTGTTTCTCACTCACCCCTTCTTTAGCAATATACTCCATCAGCATCGTTTGATATTTCTTCACCCCGAACTCGTACAGAACATATTTGCTGCGCGCCAGAGAGCGGTTCTTCCTATTTCCCCAATCCTGAAAAAGTCGAATACAAGCCCGACTCGTCTGCACCACAAGCTCTTGGGGAACAAAATCCAACACCAACTTCGCAAGAAACGGCCGTGCACCAAGACCGCCACCAGAGTACAGCTTGAAACCAGCCTTCCCGTCGCGTTCTGTTCCCACCCAACCCTGGTCATTCATGTACGGCTGGGCGCAGGCAACTTCGCATCCCGAAATATTAATTTTATACTTCCTCGGAAGATTGCGGATTGCTTCATCCTTGAGAAATGTTGATTCCAGCTTGTTTAGCGCATCCCGTGCGCTAGATTTTTCCAGCTTACAGACTCCCGACCATGGGCACGCACAAATATTTCTGGTCACATCGCCCGCAGCATTTTTAGTCGACAAACCGCTTTGTTGAAGCGCAGCTAGCACATGCTGAAGATCTTCGAGTTTCAACCAGTGAAGCTGAATACACTGCCGCGTTGTAATGCAGACATCTCCTTGCGCATACCTATCTGCCAGCTCCGCCAGCACCAGGCAATGCTTTGCAGAAAGCATCCCACCTGGAGCCCTCACCCGCATCATATGAAAACCCTTTTGTAATTGAAAATAAATCCCAGTCCACTTAAAAAGCGTTTTATGAAAACCCGTAAGTTCCTTATCATCCAGCTTCGCCAGCTCTTTCCAATCAAAATCAAACCCCGCAAGCTTTATCTTTTCCTCACCAGAAAGCCCCACAAGGTTATTCAGATCAAATTTTCTATACATAGTTCTTCTCCTAGCTTGGTCAATTATAGATTTTTTCCAGCTCGCTTGCCAAGATCATTACGTTTGTATTACTCTGGAAAACAACTAGAGGTACAATAACTCCGAAAACAAAATCTATTCATCCCATGAAAACATTTCCAGTCAATCTCGTCCTACAGCAGATGCCGATTCTAGTCGTTGGTGGCGGAGCCGTAGCAGAGGAAAAAGTCGCAAAACTACTTCACTTTCTTCCCGCAATAACATTGGTAAGCCCAGCTATCAACGAATACTTTGAACATATTGTAAACGAGGGAAAAGTTCGTTACATCAACGATGTGTACCGAAAAGAGTACCTCGAAGGACAGCTGCTAGTCGTCGCTGCGACCAACGACAGTGCAGTTCACGAAACTATCCACGAAGACACCCATCAAAAAGGTATTTTGCTCAACACAGTTGATGTTCCCTCGCTCTGTGACTTTATTTTTCCCGCCATGATCAGCGGGGAACACTTTGTTATTTCCATCTCGACTAACGGCAAAGTTGCAGGCTACTCAAGAATAGTCAGAGAAGAACTAGAACAAAGCATCAAAGCCGAAGACGAGGTTGTCGAAGCCATCGAAAAACTGAGAAATTACTTCAAAAGAAAATATCACACTGTGGAAGAACGAAAAGGAAAACTGATGAAGATTCTTCGAGAGTTGGAAGAGCAGGAGTAGGGCGTAACCCCTACCCGACTACACTGGCGAGAGGAAAAAACAGTCCTCCTCATCCAAAAGAGCACCAACTCAAAAAAAGGAGAATCCCATGCTCAAAAACACGCTTGTCAAAACCGCCGCCGCCGCCGTCCTGCTCAGCTCGCTCTCAGGGCTTACCGCCTTTGCCCAAACAGCCGATTCGACTCCCAAACCTCAGATAGCCAAGGTGGAAAAGCCGCAAAAGGTTGTTGAACGCTGTGAGATTGGAAAGCAACGTTTACAAGAAGCCATCACAAGGCAACAAGAGCGAAAAGTCAGTGAGTCAAAAAAGATGGATAAACTCACCGAAGAAATAGCAAAAAGAGCCGCCAAAGGTGCTGATGTCACCAAGTTGAGTGCCGATAAAAGTACACTTGAAGAAAAACTTGCGATCGTCCAGCAAGACCACGATGCGATCATTGCAGCCCTCAACACCAGCCTCCAGACATCCTGCTCCGCTGACAACGCAACATTAAAAACCACCCTCCAAACCTTTTCCCAACAGCTAAAAACTCTCCGATTAAAGCTTAAAACTGACCGTCAGTCCGTTCTTAATTTCTACAAACACACTGTTCGCCCAGACCTGCAAACTACCAAGCCACAGGCTACAGTAACGCCAAAAGTGTAAGAAAAATTGAATCGAAAAAAGCAAAAGAGCCAACAAAGCATGCTTCGTTGGCTCTTCTTTGTATCCCTAGAGTCATCTGATTTTGTCATTTTGGAAGTTTCTTCTTTAGCGCTTCAATTTCTTTTTTTAACTCAGCCATTTTAAGCTCTCTTCCCGTCATAAACTGATTCATCCTCTCGAGTTCTTCCATCGCTTTTTTTCGCTCAGAGATATCACGACTTATGCCTAGGAATGACATAATTTTACCGTTGTTATCACGAATCACAGAGGAGGTTGCTGATTGCCATCTCCATGTGCCATCTTTATGACGCAATCTATATTCTATTTCATCAAGCTTATTTCCTTTTGTGAGAACCTTTGTTACATAACCTTGAAATTGTTCAATATCTTGGGGATGAATAAAATTTTCAAGTGATTGGCCGACTAAATCAGCAATTTTATGGCCAAAAATTCTCGTCCAATTGGGAGAAATATACGTAACAACACCTTTGGGTGAAAGTGTATAAATAATATCACTCGCATTTTCTACAAATGATTGAAATTTTGTCTCGTTGCTTATTAATTCTGATTTTGCCCTTTTTAAGGTCGTAACATCAATCATGACCGTGAGAAAAAACTTCTTTCCCTGGCTACTGATCACTTCACCGTAAAAAAGGCCATCGATAATTTCTCCATCTTTGCGACGTACCTGCAATTCATGTCCATCGATTCGTCCAGTAGCCTGTAATTTTTTTGCCAACACACGTTGCTCTTCAGGATGTATAAACAATTTCAGAGCTTCTGATGTTGTGCCAACAACCTCATCCTTTGTATACCCAAGCACTTTCAGAAAAGCCTCATTCACATCGGAAAAATTATGACTTGGCAAGGTAGAAATTGCCATTGGGGAAGGATTATTTTGAAACAAGCGTTCAAACTTCTGTTTTTCTTCTTGATCAGCGGTTAAGTCTTTTATGATGCCATAGATACAATGTGCCCCATCCCATTCTCCAAACCAAACACGGGTTTCAGCAGGCATCATTGTGCCATCTTTCGCAACAATAGGAAGTGGACATGAATCTCGTTTGCCAGCAAACATATCTGCAAATATTTTCTCAGCTTCTTTGCGATTTTCTTTGGGATTAAGATCAAGCACGTGGATTTTTTTTAAGCTCTGGGGAGTATAAGAAAGTTTTTCGTTAAAAGCCTTGTTGGTAAAAAGAATCTGTCCATCCGGTCTTGCAACTACAATCAAATCACCGATGGAATTAAGCAAATTCCTGAAGTTTTTTTCACTCGCGTTCAGTAAGTTTTGTATTTTTTCAAGTTTGTTATCGCTCATACACTCATAGTAATATCATTGACGTCGATGTGCAAAGAAGTGTATGAACGTGAATGATAGTCGGTGTAGAATAGTCTCCTAAGACAATTTATTGAGTTACTTATGGTGATCAGCAAATCATAAAAAAAACGGGACAAAGCTATGAAAAGCTTGTCCCATTGTTGCAACTTTTACTTGTCGTTATATTGTAATGTATTAGAGTGACCCAATTTTCCAAGGAAGGGTAGCCGCGCTAACGTACTTATCAAGACCACTGCAAGGAAGTTGCCCGCAGTTTGCATTCAAGTTCTTGATGGCCTCTTTGAATCTGTAGGTTCGTCCTCCGCTCCATTCAAATTGCACTGTTTCTCCGGCAGAGTTCCATTGGTAACCATTCTGATCAAAAGCAAACGTTTCTCCTGCTGTAAAGCCACCACAATCGCTACAGGAGAGATAATTTAATTCAAAGAAATTATCTCCCGATACTGACCTGATCGCCCAACGCGCTGTTGTTAAGCCGTCTGGAGTAAGCGTACGAAAAACCTCTTTTGCAAAACCGGTGCCGGCAGTATCTAGATAGAAGACTGAAGTATATTCAGTTTCCCCAGGAAGTAGATATTCAACTACATTGCCAGAAGAAATATTTTTGACGGTTCTTGTAGTGAAAAGCAACTCAGTATTGTTGCTGAATCTCGTCGCGCTAATGAGCTGCTGAAAGTCAGTAAGAAAGCCATAGACAGGATAGGTAGGTAACCCTGTCACATCGTCTGTTGAAATTGTGAGGTTGTTACCTGTATCAAATTTGTAGAGTGTTTCATTTAGACGAAGGTAGGCGATTGCGCCATCTTTATTGATGTAAGAAAGGTTAGAAGTGTCGGTCTGCGCAACAGGTTTATCCACCAAGAATCCAACCCAGATGTGGGCAACTTTGAGAGGATCGCCATTGGCAACGTTTTTCATCCAGAGAGGACCTGCTGCCATGGAAATATCTTCACGATAGTAGCCTGGCTGAGCAGCGCAGTTTACCTGAAATTTCATATTCAACGTTGCGTTGTTGCCTGGGGCTACAGAGTCTTCTGTTATGGTCGCAATACGATATGGTGTCAACCATGACGGATCTTGGAAATAACTTTCGCTAACTCCTGCCTGATAGCTGAAAGATCTAGGGTAGGAGACAACAGCTGGGTCTTTGTAAATGTTGAAAGCCACTTGGTCAGCACCGGTTTTCTGCCAAGTTGTTGTTCCACTGTTTTTGAACGTTGCCTGGAAATCAACAGCCTGGCATGGTGCGACATGGAAAAATTGATCAACCGTTCCCGCCTGAGTCTGAGCAACCCAAGTTGCCTCAAAGGCCTGTGATGCAAAGAAAGCGGCATTAGCTTTCCCTGGATTTTGTACTAAAGCTGCGGAAACTACAAGCAGCAGTCCAGTAGTTGCGAGTGAGATTTTTTTTGAAAGCACGATGAACTCCTTTAGTATTATTACCGACTTGCAGACTTGAACGAGTGTTGTGGGCAAAGTGTTACAGTTATTATTGATTACTAGAATATTCCTATAACAGATAGTAAGAGTACTCGGAGTCACATTTGTTACATGGACAAAATAATGTCATAGCCTAACAACCTAACTCTCCAGCTTTATCTCAGTACTACATACATGTACTATGGTGATAATAACGGTCATTCAGTGAATAAATAACTCTAGAAAAATTAAGGAAAAAATATGAAGAAATTTTTTGCTTCCCTTCGAGGATTTAAATTTTCCAACTTGTTATTTACTCTTTTTAACATTCTTGCCGGAGTATCTCTCTTTTTCGGCATTCTGCTTTTCTCAATGACTGGAGCAAACGACCTTCCATGGGGAGTTGCCCGCACGATATACTTTCTAATCGCCCTCGTGATCATTTCAATTGTTTTGTACAAAAAAAAATTAAAAACTGACCCTAGGAAGGTATTGAGTTACCTTTTTCTTGTTGAATTTCCCAGTGTTCTCTTAGCAATCTTGTTAGGGATGTCAAGCAGAGAATGGCTGCCAGTTGCCAAGATGTTGCAAATTAGCATCGTTTTTTCGATCTTAGGCAGTTGTCTAATGATTGTGAGTATTCAAAAAAACCGAAAAATATTTTCCCTTATTGAACTCATCGCAATGCTTCTAGGGATAGTGTGGATTCTCTATTGTTTTCTTTTTGGAATATTCTTTATACCTGCGTATAGTGCAACGTATCTTGGAGTATTTTATCCATTTTTCTCTGATATGTGGTATACAATTTATACTTCTAGAGGTTTTGCTCTGATCTGGATTGTGTTTGTTTTTCTGTTTGTCTCAGTATGTTTTTCTTTTATTCTAGGCACCCCTTTTCTCACCACCCGAATGTACATAAACAACCTAGTGCAATCCTACAGAGAAACATCTCAGCATTGGGGAAACATAATCACTCGCTCACTAGCTCTCGGCATAGCAATGCTTTCCATCGTTTTCTACTTTCTACTTATCCCTAAACAACAGAGTGTACTAACTGTCAAAGATTTTCAGACTGTTACTGCCAAAAGTTTTGAAGAGCAGCAACTACTGCTCGCAGATGCGATGAAAAACGAAAAAGCCCTCAAGGAGAGCCTTACAGAAAGTTATCTGGCAAGATATCGATACTTGTTTGAGAAAAAAAATGACGCATATTATTGGAATAACGGTTCAGCTCAGGTGGTACACCTTTACACAAATGCCTTTGGCATAAATAACCCACTAATCCTTAGTATTCTTGATGTACCACTTAATTTTCTCGCTGCTCCATTCGTGTTTGATGGGAGCTTTTATACTGAAGCCGATAATGCAGCAAAAGTATATGCAGAAGTGTTTGGTACTGACATCAAAATTGCCGAACTAAAAAAAATTAATCAAGCGAAAGCCACTGTTGATGAAAAAGAGTACATCTCCCAAGCAACACAAAGTGATGAAAATAGTAAAAATGTTCACGTTGACAAAAAAACCATAACAGCCAGCGCAGTCGACAATAGCCCATTTTACAAAGTTACCATCGAAGAAGAGTATGAAAACAAATCAGAGCAGCAGCAAGAAGTGTATTACGAGTTCAGCTTGCCATATGAAGCTGCAGTAACCGGACTTTGGCTTGGCCCTGAGTTGGAATATCAAGGGATATTGGCTCCCAAAGGAGCCGCCCAAAAAACGTATGAGCAACAAGTGAATATGCGCAGGGATCCTGCTCTTCTTGAACAAATCGGTCCAAGACAATATAAACTCAGAGTGTTTCCTATTCCAGTTACCGTTCCCACAGCTGGTCAGAACATATGGAATACCACCGAAGAAGATATTTTTAAGGGAAGAAAGCAGCGAGTCAAATTCGAATACATTGTTGCACAGTCAAAAGATGGTATAGCTCTACCAGCGTACAGTCATCAAAGAAATGTCTATAGTGATGGTGCTACCCAGCTTGTAAGTACTATTGATGGCGATACAAAAAAAGCAAATGAGTTTGGAACCTTTCTTGCTCCTACGAAAGAAAAACTAAACACATTATGGTGCAATAACAAAATCCTCACGGCAACTGAAGGGAGTAGAAGTATTATCGGTTTCCCCCACAATAAATACTTCAATAACTCCTCAGCAAATTGTTCATTAGAAGAAGCAAAAGATCTTATCTATATACCAAGTACGAAAAATATAGCAATACTGCTTGATTATTCCTATCCCAATAAGGGTAACGAATGGGAAAAAATCCTAAAACCATTAACCGAAAATCCAGATTTAGTAAAAAAGAATAACATTCAGCTTTACTTTTTTACTACGTCACTCAGTAAACCTATGCAAGTTACTGCGGAAAATATAAAAAACCTCCCATCACTTATGCCGAGTTACTTTTTTGGAAAAAGTAACATAACAGCAGCGTTGAAAAAGATAGATTCGTTCAAAAGCTATTCTGACATTATTGTTATATCCGCTGGGAAAAGCAAAACCCTAGAAGAAGACATTAGTAGTATTGCAACGACTCCTATTCACCTTGTATACCCAGATGGAATGCTTCCAGCATACTCGGATGAAATGACTACAATGTTCTTAAAAAAAGGAAATACGGTTGATTCCACACTCAAAGAAGCTCTAGTCTCCATCAGTTTTGTTACCTATAGTAGCTACTACTCCCAGGCCGTCAAAACGCTAACAGCGCAACTACCTCCCAGCACAACAGGCATAAGTCAAAATTTAGCTCTGCTATTTGTTACAAATCAAGCAACATGGTGGCTTTATGAAAAACCACTACCGAACAACGTTTCTGACGAAAGCGCAAAATTGTTACTTCATCAACTCTATTATGCGGCAATGCCTGTTTCTTCAAACAATACTATGGCTCTTGACTCGTTATACGCCATTGCAAGGAAAGGGGAATTTGTTTCCCCTCTGGCATCCTATATTGCCCTAGTCAATCAACAGCAAATGAATCTACTAAAACTTGAGTCGGAAAAAAACTGGAAATATTCTTCAAGTCCAACCTCAACAACCTGGGGTCCATCTAATCCAATTATTCCTTGGAATCCTACCTCAATTTCGGATTTCGGTTCAACCGTTGGAATAGTATTTTCCGCATTTGGCATTTTGTTTGGCGCCATCATTTTTCTTCTTTTGATTGGAGCAGTATTTAAAGCAGTTTTTAGGAAGAAAAAGGAAGAAATAACAACAGATACCACAAAAGATTCCATTGATCCCAATATTCCTGCAATATAGAGATTCTGCATCAGTAGGTAACAATGGTAATGTTTGCCCTAAGTATTCGCAAGTCCGTGCCAAAGTGCATTGAAAGAAGTCGCTGAAGTTCGAATAGGCTTCAATTCTTCATCCCTTTACTACAAACTCCTACCGCAACTCCAGCACCACCACCTTCTCACTCCCTTCCTCCATCACCTCATCCATAAACCGCGACGGGCTGTTTAGCTGCTCTTTATTATTCGCATACAACTGCTTTTTCGGGTAGTTGATCAGCAGATAATCCTTTGCCCGTGTAATCGCCACATAGAACAAACGACGTTCTTCCTCCACTGCCTTTTTCATTGCTGTTTCATCCTTCGATTCCCCCATCAGCCGCGTATTGGGAAACGAGCCATCATACACATCAACCAGAAACACTTTCTTCCACTCCAGCCCTTTTGCGCTATGGATGGTCATCAGCGTGATACACTGCTCTTTGGTGTCGAAATCTTTGCTCGTTTGCAAGGCAACTGACGACATAAACTCCGCAACAGTATCGTACTTTTCAGATTGTCGTCTCAAAATCTCTATTTTATCCTTCCTCTTTTCCAGCTCCTCAATCGCCTCCTGTCCACGCCCCTTTTTAAACGTCGCTTTCAAATACTCAAACAGCACCGTATCGGTAAAAAACGACTCCTTCAACAACGCTTCAAAAAACTCAGCCGGCTTTTTGCACTGTTGCAACCTCGCCAAACATTGATGCGCAGACTGCAAATGCCCGATTGCTCTAGTTGGCAACGCAATCCCCAGAAAGTCCGTCCCCTGCACATACCCATGCTGGAGAAACGGCTTCATCAGGCTTCCGCCGTTACTTGCCAACTGCATCGCCTTGATAATCTTTTTCACCGTCACCGTGCCCAGCCCACTCACATGATCAAGCATCTTTGACCACGCCAAAGCATCCTTGGGATTATGCAGAATTTCCAGAATATTGAGTGCCTCAACAATTTCATACCGGTCAAAAAAGCTGATTCCGCCTTTCCTCGTATACGGAATATTGTATTCCTTACACGCCAGCTCAAAAATATTACCACTGGTGTTGCTGCGGTAAATAATCGCATTCTCCTGAATTGGCACATGATTTTGCACATGCGGCTCTGAGTCAATGCTGTTGCGCAGAATGTTGCGCATGATCGAGTCCACCTGCATCTGACTATTGGGAAACTGACAGTATCGCGGTTTTGGCTGTTCCATGTGCTTGCTGTTGCGATGTACCTTGATTTCTTTTGGGTACAGTCGCTCATTTTTCCCAATAACGTGAGTCGCCAGGTCGATCACCTCCGGCGTTGAACGAAAGTTTGTTTTCAAGTTGAACACCTTCGCACCTTCGTACTTAGTCGCAAACCCCGCGATGATATCGAGCGAAGACCCCTGAAAGCTAAAAATCGTCTGATCATAATCCCCAACCGCAAAAATATTCTTATGCACCGACCCCAAACTTTCCACCATCCGCTCCTGGAGTTGGTTCGTGTCCTGATACTCATCCACCAGTACATAGTGAAACTGCCCCGCCACCTGCTGCATCAGCTCGGGATTTTTGAGCAGTTTATCCGACAACACATAGAGCAGATCATTGAAATCCATCGCATTAAAATCCGCCTTGGTCGACTCGTACGCATCCATCAGATTTTGCACATCAGACCGCAACGCCTTCGGAATCGCTCTATTGCCTTTCAATGTCTCCACAAACGCTTCTT
The DNA here is from genome assembly GCA_037128935.1 of bacterium. Taxonomy (GTDB): domain Bacteria; phylum Patescibacteriota; class CG2-30-54-11; order JBAXVQ01; family JBAXVQ01; genus JBAXVQ01. The sequence goes on from JBAXVQ010000022.1 coordinate 22,261, forward strand.
TTTTCGCACCAGTATTGATCGCATACCAGTACAGATCCAGTAACTCAGACGCCGTTGGTTCCTTTGGCAGTCCCGCCTCGTTAAACAACATGCGAAACGTATTCCTGATCGAGGTAGCTGTCTTGATCGTGAAATTATTTCCGTAAGGTAAGAGTGCCTCTTTGGGCATCATTCGCAGCAGTTTGTTCGCCACCGAGTGAAATGTTCCGCTCCAAATTGTTGATACATCATATTCACTGTTTTTATACTGCTTTTTCAACCGCCCGATCATTTCCTCAGCAGCCTTGTTTGTAAACGTCAGCAGCAGAATGTTCTTCGGATCCACCTTCTTCACCTCAATCAGATGCGCAATCCGCCCCACAATCGTCGTCGTCTTTCCCGTCCCCGCCGAAGCGATGACAAGGCTATATCCATCAGACTTCGCCACAATTTTCCGCTGCTCATCCGTGAGTTTTTTGAGAATAGAGGTAGACATTGGTTTTGTATCCAAATTGGGGGAAATAAAAAAGCACGCAGGGAATAGTGTAGCAGAGAAAAGTGGTTTTGAATGACGAGAATTGAGTAAACTGAGTGGGGATAGATTTGTGTTTATTAAACAAGGAAAGATGGCAATTATCAGTCTTGAAAAGGATCCCTCACTTGAGTTTTGGTATAGTTCTGCATACGTCTATCCCTTGTGAGCACTACTAAGTTAAGTAGTTGCCCCTGAGCAAGCAAGAGAGAATCGGTAAATGTGAATGCATTATCAGAAAACTTGGTCATAATAGCATGTGATTTGAGTAATAGCGGTCTATCAATCTCTAAAAAATGAAAATCTTCAGGGCTTTCCAGAATTACGGAGGCGGCAATTTGAACTTTGGTGCTAGAGTGCTTATTCTGCAAAAAGTTCAAAGTCTCTGACAATACAAAGTAATTAAGATAGCAAGGTGTAGCAAGCAGTATTGCTCGAGCCTGCTCAGTATAAGTATCTTGGATAAAAAAGCTGATCAAAATATTACTATCAATTAAAGGGAAAGTAGTAGATGTAATCATGATTTAATATGAGTTGGCGTCAATTTCTTCAATACTCGGGGCAAGTAGTTTTTTTTCTCCAGTACTGAGCTCGTCCAGCTTTTTAAAAAGTTTTTGAAGTCGTAGCTGTCTCGGTTTATTTTGTTCTGTCTCTGTGACTGATTCATTATCAATTGGTGTGATAGTAAATATCGGTTTTGCATGGGAAAGCACGGTAAACGAAGCACCATGTTTTACCTGTTCAGCAATGCGTTTTGGGTTTTTTATCACTTCGGTGATGGAGATGAGTTGAAGCATGATAGGTTTTTTATAGGTAAATAATCATATTTTTATCATATAAAATATGGTTAAGGTTGTAAAGAAGTCACTATATACCTCAGTAGATTCGATAGACACCTCTCAGTACTGTGTCATCCTGAGCGAAGTCCCCAGAGTCGAAGGATCTCTTCGAACGCCGTTGGGGAACAGAAACCCCAACCTGCTACGAAGAGATCCTTCGCAAAAGCCTCAGGATGACACGCTGAGCATTTGGATACATGCAGAGAGCATTGCGTATAGAGAACGCAAGGTAGCATAAGTGCAAACGTTGCTCGTTTACATGCTTACGCAGAACGTCTGTTCCTGTACAATAAAAAAAGCACCCCTTTTTATTTACCCAGGAGCACCCATGCAAACCAAAATCTTCCTCACCGAAGACGAAATGCCCCGTGAATGGTACAACATCGCCGCTGACCTCTCCACACCGCTTGATCCTCCGCTCCATCCCGCCACCCTCCAGCCACTCGGCCCCGCTGACCTCGCTCCACTCTTTCCCATGGCGCTCATAGAACAAGAAATGTCCACCCAACGCTGGATTCCCATACCTCAAGAAGTGCAGGAAATCCTCACCCTCTGGAGACCAAGTCCATTAGTTCGTGCCCACAGATTGGAAAAAGCTCTCGGCACCCCAGCAAAAATTTATTACAAATGGGAAGGCGTCAGCCCTGCCGGTTCCCACAAACCAAATACCGCCGTCGCCCAGGCGTACTACAACAAAAAAGAAGGCATCAAGCGTCTCAGCACCGAGACCGGAGCAGGGCAGTGGGGGAGTTCGCTCAGCTTCGCCGGCCAACTCTTTGGCTTAGAAGTTATGGTCTACATGGTAAAAGTCAGCTACGACCAGAAACCCTACCGTCGCATCATGATGGAAACTTGGGGTGGTGAAGTCATTGCCAGCCCATCCACCCGCACCAAAGCGGGCAGGGAAATTTTAGAAAAAGACCCCAACTGTCCAGGCTCTCTAGGTATCGCCATCAGTGAAGCCCTTGAAGATGCCATGAGCCGCGAAGACACCCACTACGCCCTCGGTTCCGTGCTCAACCATGTCATGCTCCACCAAACCATCATCGGTTTGGAAAC
>JBAXVQ010000023.1:0-24414 GCA_037128935.1 bacterium
GTATGCTTTTTTTATGCGCTGAGGTAGGTTTTTATTGGCTGCTTTCGCTTTTTTTTATTTGGGTTCGGTGAGGGTTTTGGGTTCAAGGACTTCGTTCAGGGTTTCTTCGGGGAGGAGGTTTTCTTCTTTGAGGACTGCTCTGAGGGATTTGCCTTCGGTGAAGGCTTTTTTTACGAGATAGGCGGTTTTGTCATAGCCGATGTGGCTGTTGAGGCCTGTGGCCATGGCTAGGCTGTGTTCTAGGGTTTTTTCGCATTGTTCTTTGTCGGCTTTGAGGCCGAGGATGGCTTTGTGGGTGAGGGTTTTTACGCCGTTGGTGAGTATTTTTAGGGATTGAATGGTGTCGTTGATGAAGACGGGGAGCATGACGTTGAGTTCGAACTGGCCAGCAGACATTACCATGGTGGCGGTTGTGTCATTTCCGATGACTTTGAAGGCGATCTGGTTGACTACTTCGGGGATGACGGGATTGACCTTTCCGGGCATGATGGATGAGCCTTTTTGCATTTCTGGAAGGATGAGTTCATGCAGTCCTGCTCGTGGTCCTGATGCCATAAGACGAATATCGTTCATGATTTTGCAGAGGCCTACGGCTGATACTTTGAGCATTGATGAGACTTCGAGAAAGGTATCAAGGTTTTGTGTGGCGTCGATTAGGTCTTCGGCTGGTTTTACTTCTTCGAAAAGAATGGCGGAAAGGAAGTTGTGGGCATTTTCTATGTACGCTTTTGTGGTGTTTATTGCTGTGCCAATAGATGTTGCTCCGAGGTTGGTGACTCTTAGTTCGGGGAGTAGTCGGGTGAGTCTTGCTCGGTCTCTGGCTACAAAGGTTGCGTAGGCTTTGAATTCCTGCCCAAGGCGAACGGGAACTGCATCTTGGAGGTGCGTGCGGCCTACTTTTACTACATCCCAGAATTCGCGGGATTTTTCTTCAAAGGCACCTTGTAATTCTTTTAAGGTTTCTAGGTAGTGTGGAATTAGACGAAGAAGTGTGACTTTTAAGGCTGTTGGAATCACATCGTTTGTTGATTGGCCAAGGTTTACGTGGTCAAGAGAGTGTACTGGGACACCGGCGATTTCGGATGCTCGGGTTGCGATGACTTCGTTGCTGTTCATGTTGATTGATGTGCCGGCTCCACCTTGGATGGCGTCGGTCACAAATTGGTCATCGAAGCGGTGTTGGATGCCTTCTTCGCAGGCTTGAATTATGGCAACGGCTATTTCCTGGGGGAGTCTTCCGATTGCGAAGTTTGCACGTGCACAGGCGAGTTTTACTTGGAAGAGGGAATGAAAAAGTTCTAGATCTACGCGTTGTCCGGAAATACGAAAGTTTTCAACTGCTTTTTTTGTTTCTTCGCCGTAAAACACTTTTGCCATGGTAGCTCCTCGGGTATTGATGAATTTTTTTGTGTTCAAAATATTACATTATGGTAGCAGATTGAGGGAGTTTTTTCAAGTTGGATGTGAGTGGTTGTGGTTTTGCTGGAAGGAAATTTGATATAAATTTTGTAGAGACAATGGCATGCCTTGTCTCGGGAGATGTGGGTTTTTAGAATACTGCTGTTTACGGTCTTTATGCCATAGGGTGGAGTTCTTGTGTCGTATGCATCCTACTTTTTGTGCTTGGCAAAAAGTAGCAAAAACCGCGTCACTTTTTTAATCTCAGGTAGTGGTGGGTAACGAAGAGTAAAAAAGTGACATAAAAGTCATCAGAGAGCAAGTTGGAAGTTGGAGACATCGGGCGTTGCGTTGCAGATGAACTTCCCTGATATGGGGGTGCTTTGCTCAGGATTGTTTTTATTTTACTGCGTATGCTTTTTTGATGCGCTGAGGTTGGTTTTTAGTGGCTGCTTTTGCTTTTTTTTATTGTAGGTAGGTGAGGAGGGCTTCTTCCATGGCAGAAGTGGGGGCGGGAGAGCCGGTGAAGAGGGTGAATTGGCGGACGCCTTGGAGGAGGAGCATTTTGTAGCCGTAGACGACGGTGGCACCGGCTTTTTGGGCGTCGAGGAGGAGTTTTGTGGTTTTTGGTTTGTAGACGATGTCGTTTACTACCATGGTGTGTTTGATTTTTTCTGGTGGGACAAGTGTTGCGTCTGTGTTTGGATCCATGCCAACTGAAGTTGATTGGATGATGATGTCGGTTTTTTCAAGGTAGTCGCCAATTTCATCAAGAGAGGCTGCGATTCCTCCGGTTTCTTGCACAAGTGCGGTTGCTTTTTGTATGTCGCGATTGAGGACAAAGAGTGAGCCGCCTTCTTCGTTTATGCCAAAGGCGATGGCTCTTGCAGCGCCGCCTGCGCCGATGAGGAGAACGTTTTTTCCTGCGATGGATGTTTTTTCTTTTATTCCTTCAATGCAGCCGACCCAGTCGGTGTTGTACCCTTTGAGGTGGCCGTTTGTGTTAACCACGGTGTTTACTGCGCCAATTTTTTTTGCGACAGGATCGATTTCGTCTAGATACTGCATGACGTTGACTTTGTGTGGGAGAGAAACGCTGTAGCCGGCGATGTTGAGTGTTCGCATGGCTTCTATTGCTTTACCGATATCAAGGACGTCGAAAGCTAGGTAAACATAATCAAGATCAAGGGCCTTGTATCCTGCGTTGTGCATGGCTGGTGAGGCTGTGTGGTGGGCTGGGTGGGCAACAAAGGCGCAGAGACGTGTTTTTGCGGAAATGGCCATGGAGGCTCCAATTACTTAGAAATAATAGGGATAAGGGTTTCGATGATTTGTTGGATTGATGTGACTGAGGTATCAAAAGTGGTGTTTGCTGCTTTTTCATACCATGGCGAGCGGAGTGTTATAATTTCCTGCATTTCCTCAAGTGGTGATTTTCCTGTAAGAGATGGTCTGTTGGGGTCTTCGCCTATGCGTTGGCAGGCAATTGCAATAGGAGTTTGAAGCCAAATTACGTAGGAGTTTTTTTTGAGTGCGGTTACTTTTCTTTCACTGAAGATCTGTTTTCCTTCTTCATTGAGGTCTGTTACAGCACCTCCACCGCTGTCTATTACTATGTTGTTAAAACCTGACAGTTTGTTAATTACCTGGTATTCAACATCGCGAAAGTGGTGCCAACCTTTTTCTTTAACCATTTCTGGAATTGATTGCCCGCTTTTTTCGTAGGTAATGAGGTCATCTGCAACCCAGCATTTTCTGTTGAAGTGAGTAGCGACTGCTTGAGATACGGTTGATTTTCCAGTGCCTCTGCCGCCGATGAATACGATGTTCATGTGAGGAACTCCTTTGATCAGAGTATAGCAAATGGTGTTTTGGAAAAAAATGTGAAGGGGTTTTGTTGAAAATCATTTTTAACTAAACTCGATTTCTCTAGTGCCTTTTTCAATTCCTAAAGCTAAGATACCCAGCAGTGTTTCTATGAGTTTCCTTTTTTCTTTTACCGAATGTTCTTCGGTTATAGTTAAAGCTATTACCGCTATGACACCGTTTTGTTTGGTATACACTGGGAAGTAACTTTGTTGAAGGGATGTCAGTGTTTCTGTCCCTTTTCCAGCAGGTTTTCCATGGGTGAAAACCCAGTTGATTACGCCACCTTCATGAATGTCAGGTTGAATAGGGTGGGTATTTGTAACCCATTGAACAATCTGTTTTTCATGATTTTGATAGAAGAACCTGGTTTTTGTTTCGAGTGCGAGATTAAACCTCTCCAATGCTCGTTCGATGTAGTTGCTATCAGAATCAGCTTGTCTGAGCGCTTCAGTGAATGTGGCTAGTTCAGTAATAATTTTTTCTCTCTGCTGGGCACGCGTTCCTTTCCAGCGTGCACGTTCGGAGAGAAAGCTTGTTATTCCACCAACAAGAAGGAACACTAGAAAGCTTGGGAAATAGCGTATGTCTGTGACTGTAAAAGATAAACGTGGCTGAACAAAGAAAAAATCAAGGCAGAGTACAGTTAAAAGCGAGGAAAATAGGCCCACTGTCATTCCAAATGAAATACTGGTGAAAACAACAGGGATTAGTAGTAAAAGAGCAATATTAGTGAAAGCCAGCTGAGTTTCAAAAATTCCACAGAAGGCTACAGTAGTAGCTATTGCTGCAGAGGAAATAAGGAACGGTTTAATTTGCCAAGTGTAAGCTAATGTATAGGTTTTTGCAGTTTTTGTATTGGTGATTCCAACTACAAGGACGTGTATTTTTCCTGGGTTGTGTACTAGTGTATCGACAACACTTTTAGTTGCGAAGAATCGAAGGCTATTTTTCCTCGCTGAAGTGCCAATAACGATGAATGTGATATTATTTTTTTCTGAAAAAGCTAAAATTTCCTTTGCAGGATCAGAGCCTTCCAGAACAATACTTTTTGCTCCCAGTTGTTCAGCAAGGGCGAAGTTTTGCCTTAACTGCTCACTGTCTTGTTCGGTTACTTTTCCAGAGACAGGTGATTCAACAAAGACTGCAAACCACTCCGCTTTAAAATCAGTTGCCAACTTGTGGCAGATTTTTATTAGTCGTTGTGAGGCTGGATTGGAGCTAATGCAGACGAGGAGACGCTCACCTGCTTGCCAAGGACCGGAGATCCCGTGTAGTTCTTTGTAGGATCGCATGTCCTCGTCAACGTGTCGAGCAGCGAAGCGCAGTGCCAGTTCTCGCAGTGCCAACAGATTGCCTTTTCTAAAAAACTGTTTGGAGGCGACGTTAGCTTTTGCAGGGAGATAGACTTTTCCCTCTTTCAGGCGTTGCATGAGCTCTTCTGGCGGGATGTCTATTACTTGAATTTCATCTGCTGTGGCAATGAATGTATTTGGTACGATCTCTTGGATGGTTATGCCGGTTATTTCTTTGACGATGTCGGCGAGGCTTTCAACATGTTGAATGTTTAAAGCAGTATAGACACTGATGCCGTTTTTCAGGAGTTCTTCAATATCTTGAAATCGTTTAAGATGTCTTGATCCAGGCGTGTTTGTGTGGGCGAGTTCATCAATTATTACGATTTGTGGTTTTCTTTTGAGAATCCCGTCTATGTCCAACTCTGTGAGCGAGATGCCTTTGTAGTCAATTGTTTTGCGGGGAAAGGTTTCAAGGGTTCTGGCAATGTTTTCAGTATCGGGTCTGTTGTGTGTTTCCACAATGCCAATGATGATATCTTTCCCTTCTTTTTTTTGCTTTTTTCCTTCCTGAAGCATTTTGTAGGTTTTTCCTACGCCGGCGGCGAAACCTAGGAACAGTTTTAACTGTCCCTGGGTTCGGGATTTCTCTGACGCATCTTGTTTTTTCTGCAGCTGTTGGAGCAGCTCATCAGGATTTTTTCTTCGAGAATCCATGTTGTACTTTTCCTGATTCTATACTTGTGGTTTTCCGAATTGTTGATCAATGCTGATGTTGAGGAGAAGGACATTTACCCTCGGCTCTCCCAAAATGCCCAAGGTTGGTTGTTCGATACTTTTTTCAACAAGTTTTTCTAACTCTTTTACTGGTAGATTGCGAGCTGTTGCTACTCTCTGTATCTGAATTTTTGCGCCTTCTGGACTAATATGAGGATCTAGCCCACTTCCTGAGGCAAGTACAAGGTCTGCGGGAATTGAAGCATTTTCTGGAAGATTGTTTTCGCTTTTAACTGTCGTGACATTTTTTTTCACGTTCTCAACAAGCTTTTTGTTGCTTGGACCATAGTTGCTGCCTGTGGAGCCGCTGGCATCGTAGTTTGCTGCTGAGGGTCTGCCGTGAAAGTAGGCTGGTGACGTAAACTCCTCTTCGACGAGTTCTGATCCTATGTCTGTGCCGTTTTTCTTTATAATGCTTCCGTTTGCTTGGTGGTTATAGGCTAACTGGCTAAACGCAGTGATTCCGAGGGGGTAAAAAATGCCAGTGATAATAAAGAATGCGACAAACAATCGAATTGCGGGAAGGAATAATTTCATTTGATGCTCCTAAAAGCGTTTTTCACGTGAATTTTTTTCTCTATGCTAGATGGAAAAGTACAACGACTATGTCTAATGCTTTTATTGCCAGGAATGGCAGTAGTAAACCACCTGCTCCATATACTAAAAGGTTGTGTTGGAGGATTTTGGTGGGTGAATCTACTTTGAATTTAACACCACGAAGAGCGAGAGGGATGAGGAAAGGAATAACCAGAGCATTAAAAATGATTGCAGAAAGGATGGCACTTTGCGGTGTTGCAAGCTGCATGATGTTGAGGATGTTGAGCTGGGGGTACTGTGCCGCGAATATTGCAGGAATAATTGCAAAGTATTTTGCTACATCGTTTGCAACACTGAAGGTGGTTAAAGCCCCACGGGTGATGAGGATGTTCTTTCCTATTTCTACAATGTCTAGGAGTTTGGAAGGGTCAGAATCCAAATCCACCATGTTTGAAGCTTCTTTTGCTGCTTGAGTGCCTGAGTTCATAGCAACCGCAACATCGGATTGCGCTAGTGCTGGAGCATCGTTGGTTCCATCTCCAATCATGGCAACCATGTGCCCTTCTCTTTGATATTTTTTGATTAACTCAAGTTTAGATTCCGGCTTTGCCTGAGCAACAAAATCGTCAATCCCAGCTTCTGCTGCAATCGCTGCAGCGGTCAGAGGATTGTCTCCTGTGATCATGACTGAGCGAATACCTAAGCCATGAAGTTGGAGAAGCCTTTCTCGGATGCCTTTTTTTAAGATGTCTTTCAGCCTAATTGTTCCCAGCACCTTGTTGTTTTCAATAACGACGAGTGGTGTACCACCTGATCGTGCAACTGTGTCTACATCCTGACGTACCTGCTCAGGATATGTTCCTTCACGTTCTTTATCGTATTGCTCCATTGTGTCTGGGGCGCCTTTTCTGATGCTGGTTGTACCGATGTCTACTCCGCTCATCCGTGTTTCTGGCGTGAATGGAACAAAGACAGCATTTTTTGCTTCATGAATGTGCTCTGCTTCAGTGCCTAAAATTTCTTTCGCAAGTGCTACGATGCTTTTGCCTTCGGGTGTTTCATCGGGGAGAGATGAAAGCAGTGAGGCTTTTGCAAGTGTTTTTAAGGTTACCCCAGGTGCAGGGAGAAACTCTGATGCCTGCCTGTTACCAATAGTAATGGTTCCTGTTTTATCTGTAAGCACTACATTAACATCTCCTGCAGCTTCGATTGCTCGTCCGCTGAGAGCAATCACATTGCGTTGGAGAAGTCTGTCCATGCCAGCAATGCCGATTGCAGGGAGGAGTCCTCCAATTGTTGTTGGCATTAGACAGACGAGAAGGGAAATGAGTGCCACAAGGGAAACGGTAACTTGCATGTAGTTTGAAAAGGCCGGAAGTGTTGCTACGACAACAAGAAATAATGCTGTTAAGGCAACAAGGAAAATCTCCAGAGCGATTTCATTTGGTGTTTTGTGCCTTTTTGCTCCTTCTACCATGCTTATCATCTGGTCGAGAAAGGTTTCTCCTGGATTGGCAGAAACTCTGATGGTGACTGTTCCCGTAATGATTGTCGTTCCACCTGTGACTCCGCAGTGATCACTTCCGGATTCTCGCACTACTGGTGCTGATTCTCCGGTGATTGCTGATTCATCGACAAGGGCGGCTCCCTTTATGACATCTCCGTCGCTGGGGATGACTTCGCCTTCTTTGACAATAACGTGATCTTCTTTTCTAAGATCCGCACTGGGAACTGCTTCAACTGTTCCAGAACTTGTCAGTCGATTTGCTGTTACCATGCTGCGGGTTTTTTTAAGAGAGTCTGCTTGCGCTTTTCCTTGCCCTTCAGCCAGAGCTTCAGCGAAGTTAGCAAAGATTACTGTAAACCAAAGCCACAAAGCAATTTGTAGAGTGAAAAGCCAATTTCCCCCCTTAGCTAGTTCTTGAACGTAATTGATTGAAATGATGACGCTGCCGATTTCGACGATGAACATTACCGGATTGCGCCAGAGTGTGAATGGGTTGAGTTTTGTGAATGCTTGGACGGCAGCGATTTTTACTACAGCAGCGTCCCAGTTACTTATCATGATTTTTTTCATTATTGAGTCCTTGTGAGATAGTCATTTGATTGTATGGCTGAGAGCTAGATTTTATAGAGTTGGAGATGTTCGAGAATGGGACCTAGAGAAAATACTGGAAAGAATGTAAGTGCTCCAACAATGAAGATCACCGCCACGACCATTCCGACAAAAAGAGGTGACGTTGTGGGAAATGTAGCTGCGGTTTCTGGGACAAGCTTTTTCTTTGCAAGCGATCCTGCAACTGCGATTGCTGGCAGAATCGTTAGCAATCTTCCTGCGAGGATGATGACACTAAGGAGTACGTTATAAAATGGAACATTGGCATTCAACCCTGCAAATGCGGATCCGTTATTTCCAATTCCTGATGCAAAAGCATAAAAGATCTCTGAGAAGCCATGTGAACCAGCATTGTTCAAACTGGCCAAGCCGACTTCTGTTGAAACTGCTACAGCAGTGAATAGCAAAGGAAGAGTAGTAGGCAAGATTAGCGCTATGACGGCCATAGTCATCTCAAATGGTTCAAGTTTTTTCTGAAGAAACTCCGGTGTTCGCCCGATCATGAGCCCAGCTAGAAACATGGTGAACATGATGTAAAAAATCATAGAAATCAATCCCACACCCACACCGCCAAAAATTGGCTCGCCAATTGCCATGTTGAACATGTAGACCATACCCGTCAGAGGTAAGGTGCTATCGTGCATACTGTTGACCGAGCCGTTTGATGTTACGGTTGTTGCATTTCCCCATAAGATTGATTCATCGATGCCGATTCGTGTTTCTTTTCCTTCGAGATTTTGTCCTTGCTGGATACCTTCTTTGCTGAGTGCTGGGTTTCCTTTACTTTCAGCGTAATAACTTACTCTGAGTCCGATAAAAAATAGGATTGTCATTACGATGTAGATTGCTGCTCCCTGCTTTTGTTTTTTCATCATTGCTCCAAGCATGAATGGAAACGCTGAAGGTAGTAGTAAAATTGCTAGAATTTCTAAGAAGTTCGAGAAGGGTGTGGGGTTTTCCAATGGGTGAGCTGAGTTTGCATTGTAAAATCCACCACCATTTGATCCTAGCTGTTTTATGGCAACCTGTGATGCTGCTGGTCCGACGGCAATTTTTTGCTCTGTTCCCTCAATAGTTTGAATGACTCGAGTCTGGTCAAACGTCTGTACAACACCTTGTGAGACAAGTACGACACTCCAAATGATGGAGAGTGGAATTAATACGTAGAGCAAAGAACGGGTTGTATCTACCCAAAAGTTTCCAAGGTCTTCGCTTGTTCGGTTTCTAAATCCACGAATGAGTACTACTCCTGCTGCCATACCTACAGCTGCTGAAAGGAAGTTCTGTACTCCTAAACCAAGCATTTGTGAAAAATAACTCATCGTCTGCTCACCGTTGTATGATTGCCAATTTGTGTTGGTAACAAAGGAAATAGCGGTGTTTAAAGCAAGATGCCAAGAGAGGTTTGGCATGTCTTGGGGATTGAGAGGCAACATCTTTTGAAAGAGAAGGATAAGGAATAGAACCAAGAGTCCTATGCCATTGAAGATCAGAAAGGCTATACTGTATTCTTTCCAGTTCATATGCTGTTCTTCTTTAATGCCGCAGAGTTTGTAGAAGAATTTTTCAATTGGCTTGAGAATAGGGTCTACGAGTGTTTTTTTGCCATCATAGACTTTCGCTAGATACTGTCCGATAGGGAATGCGAGGAATGTGAGAATGAGGAAAAATAGAGTTATCTTGACCACTGCCATAGTAATCCTTTCCAAAGCTCACGCAATGAGCTGGATAAAATTCCACCAAAGCATCGAAGTCCGATGTCTTGTGGGTTAGAGAAAAAGAGATTATAGGGAAGTGTAGAAAGGAGGATCTGTGAGATAACGTTCACGAATAACATACAGAGTATTTTTTGTCTGTTGTTTGTTGGATATCTGTAAAATGGACTTGGTTTTACGCATTGCTTTGCACTGTGGTTAGCTCTTGTTTGTAGAAAGTTACCATGTAGCTGTGATTATAGCGTATTGTTTTTGCTCGTCAATATTGACTAGAAATTTGATCATTTCTCTGTGCTTTGTTTGATTGACAGGAACTTGGTTATTAGAGAAAATTGTGCCAATATCTTTACCTTTTTTCCCGTATACAAGGAGTGGTTGTTTATGCCTTCGCGTTCTGTTTTGCAGCATGCCGGAAAAGATTTCCGGACACACAAGATGAGTAAACGAATCCAGTCTATCACGGTTTCTGCTATCAAAGAAATGTCGATGTTGGCTATGCAGTATGATGATGTGGTGCCATTTGCATGGGGGTTGCCGTCATTTCCTACTCCCGAGCATATTCTTAAGGCGACAAGTGAAGCGTTGCTTACCGATCCGAAAGCAGGAATGTATGCCCCATTGCCTGGGATAGCTTCATTGCGCCAGGCTGCTGCTGACACAGTAAAGAGAAAGTTTGGTGTAGATGTTGAGGCGCAGAAGGAGGTGTTGATTACGGTGGGGGCAATGGAAGCGTTAATTGATGTTTTTCAGTGTATTCTTGATCCTGGTGATGAGGTATTGATGACGACACCAGGTTTTGCTTCTCATATTGAGCAGATTATTTTGATTGGTGGTGTGCCGGTATTTGTTCCGCTGGTTGAGGAAGAAGGATGGAGGCTGGATATTGAGGAGTTGAAGAAGAAGATATCCTCAAAAACGAAGGCGTTGATTCTTTGTAATCCAGTGAATCCAACAGGCAATTTGATTTCCGAACAACAGATGAGAGAAATCGCGGAGTTGGCGATACAGCATGATTTTTTCATTGTCACTGACGAGCCTTATAACTTTCTGGTGTATGATCACAAACAACCATTTGTTTTTCTGCAGATACCAGAGCTTAAGAAGAATTTGATTTCTGTGTTTTCTCTTTCGAAAGAGTATTGCATGACTGGTTTCAGGATCGGGTATGTTGTGGCAGAAGAGGGAGTTATCAATCAGGTTGCTAAAGCGCATGATTGCACGGTGATTTCTGCTTGTACGATATCGCAGCTGGCAGCTTTGGCGGCTTTGAATGGGCCTCAGGATTGCGCGACTTATTTCCGTGATGAGTTGCAGAAGAGACGGGATATTATGTGTGAGCGCTTGGATCGGCTTTCTCATGTGTTTTCGTATGTTAAGCCTGAGGGTGCTTATTATATTTTTGTTAAGCTTGTTGGGTCGCAGCGGGATGCTATTCCTCTTGCGATTGATATTTTGGAGAAAGTGAAAGTTTCTATCGTTCCTGGGGATGCGTTTGGGTCTACCGGGAAAGGACATTTTCGGTTTTGTTTTGGGACTACGGAGGAGAGGATTATTGAAGGGTTTGATCGGTTGGATAGGTATTTTGCTGAGGTGAAGTAGCGGTTGGGATTGTATGTTCTTTTTGCTGAGGTGTTGGGGCGCCGCACATCGTTTTCTTCATAGTCGTTATTGGCGCTAACTACTTTTTGTCCGTCGTCACACACTTCGACAGGCTCAGTGGGCAAGAAGGACTCGCCTCTCAAACGTCTCAGTAGAGGGCGTCGGCCATTGAGAGGCGGAATGCCAGAGAGCTGCGGAACAGAGGATTGTTCATGGGTGGTTACGTTTGTTCCAATGAAGTACCGCGTTGGGAGAGTGCGTTTTGGTGCGTTCTGTAGCTGTGCTTTAGAATGGCGGGGACTATTTTAATAGCAAAAAAAGCTAAGCAGGAGGTGTGAATAAACACCACTGCTTAGCTTTTTTTTGAAACGTTAACTATTTTTGTTATCTAGTAGTCTGAGTAGCCGCCTTGGTTGCCGTTGTTTCGGCTGTTGTTTAGGCGGGCTTCGTCTTCTGGTTTGCGTTTTTCTAGTCGGCGGATCTGGAGTTTGTCGTTGCCGAAGTTGACGATGAGGGCGACATCCATGCCGCTGACGTTGCGGGCGGAGATCATTTGGCCGATGAGGTCGTTGTGGATTTCTCCGTCGACTGAAACGATTTGGATGAGGACTTTGTCGTCGAGGACGAAGTCTATTCTGTGTTGATGAACGAGCTGATCGCGATACTCTACATCGTAAGGCTCGTCGATGGCGAATGTTACTTTTCTTTCGGCGAGTTCGAAAGCAAGGGCTTTTTTGTACGCTTCCTGAGGGAGAGAAAATCCGATAGTGCGATGGACTTCGCGACAAGCGTGGATAAAATTGCCGGTTAGTTCGAGAAAAAGTTCGTGTCCCATAGGACTGGGGTACTCCTTGGTTGGATTTGAAATATTATGGTAGAAGGTTATCTATTGGAAGGACAAGAATACCGGTGGCTTCTAGTGCACGAAGAGCGACTATTTTTTCCCAGACTTCTTCAGCGGCAACGACGACATGAATGGCGACTGTTGGTGTTTCTGATTCTACTGGGATAATCGATGGTCCGGTCAGTCCTGCAAAAATAGCGTGCACTTTTGCTATATTTTTTTGTGGAATATTGAACAACACATATTTCTTTTTTTCAGCATTCTGAACGCTTTGCATTCTCATAATCAGCTCGTCGATTGCTGACTGCTGTGATTGTTGAACAGAAGTACTTCCTATGAGGATTGCTTGCGCTGTCAAGATTGGTGCAAGCGGGCGTAGGCCGTTTAGCTTCATGGTGGTACCTGTTCCAACAAGATCAACGATGGCGTCTGCTATTTCCAGTTGTGGAGCTACTTCTACTGATCCACCGAGTGTGATGATGTTGACAGGGATATTTTCTTTTTTAAAGAAATTTGTAGCAATTCTCGGGAACGTGGTTGCAATTGTTTTACCGTTGAGACCATCGAGGTCTGATATAGTAGAAATTTTTGGAACGGCTATCGTTAAGGTGCTTTTTGCAAAACCAAGTTCGAGAAGAATGGGGAGTTTGCTTTCCATTTCTTCGTACATGTCGCTGCCAACAATACCCAAATCAGCCTGCCCACTTTCTACGAATGGAACAACATCTCGGTGGCGGATAAAAATCAAGTCGAGTGGATAGTTGATACAAGGGCTAATCAACTGTCTTTCGCGAATCTCGAAATTCAGTCCGGCCTGTTGAAGAAAGGGGGGGATATAATGCCCCAGACGACCTTTCTTTTGGATTGCAAGCTTTAAGCGTTTGCCCATTGGGAGAAGTAAGTTAGATAGTACTTGTACAAGTTAACTGTAGCACACCATTCTTTTTATCGTCAATTTGCGTTTGTGGATTGCTTCTCCGAAGTGTGTTTGTTATTATTGCTATACGTTTTTCAGTTGATTGCTGAATTTTGCTTTCGTCGCTGTGATGCGTTTTTTTTGTAGCTTCTATGGTTTTACTTGATCATAGATTTATGTGTTGTTTACGTGTTTCTTTTTTACAATCAGTAATAATTTAAGGAAGGGGATTTCATGGATCCTAATAAAACAAAAGCTATCGATCTTGCACTTGCTCAGATTACGAAACAGTTTGGCAAGGGTACGGTTATGAAGCTTGGTGATGCGGCAAAAGACAAGATGGCTATTGATTCTATTTCAACTGGTTCAATTGGCTTGGATCTTGCGTTGGGTGTTGGAGGTCTTCCTTGTGGAAGAGTCGTGGAAATTTTTGGCCCTGAGGCAAGTGGTAAAACGACATTAGCTTTACATGTTATTGCTGAAGCACAGAAAAAAGGTGGTGTGGCTGCGTTTATTGACGTTGAACATGCACTTGATCCTGAATATGCGAAAAGAATTGGCATAAGTATTGATGATCTTTTGATTTCCCAGCCTGATATGGGTGAGCAGGCTTTGGAAATTGCTGAAATGCTTATTCGTAGCAACGCAGTTGACGTTATTGTTGTGGACTCCGTTGCTGCGCTGGTTCCAAAGGCTGAAATCGAAGGTGAAATGGGAGACAGTCACATGGGGCTTCAGGCTCGTTTGATGTCTCAAGCGTTGAGAAAGCTTACTGCTGTTGCTAGCAAATCCCATACAATTCTGATTTTTATCAATCAGATTCGTATGAAAATTGGTGTGATGTTTGGTAACCCTGAAACAACCCCAGGCGGTCAAGCTCTTAAATTTTTCTCTTCTGTTCGTATCGATATCCGTCGCAAAGAACAGATTACCAAAGGCGATCAGATTGTTGGTAATAGGGTGAAAGTGAAGATTGTGAAGAATAAAGTTGCTCCACCTTTCCGTATGACTGAGTTTGATCTTATGTATAACGAAGGTATTTCTAGAACTGGTGAACTTCTTGATATTGGCCTTGAGCTTGATCTCATCACGAAGAGTGGTGCGTATTACTCTTATGGTTCAGTGAAGCTTGGTCAGGGAAGAGAAGCTGCAAAGCTTTTCCTTTCTCAGAATAAAAAAGTTGCCGAAGAGCTTGACGCCAAGATTCGTCAGGAGTCTTCCAAGCTTGCCAATGCAACAACAATTGCACAAGATGTTGAAGAAGATGTAGAAGAAGCAGCTCCTACTGTTGCAGCGTCATAGTATTTGAGCTTTCTTGCTTTGTTTTATATGAAGGGCGAGATTATATGATCTTGCTCTCGTTATTTAAGAAACCGGTTATTCGTAAACCGTCCGAAATAGGAGAATCCTACAAATGTCAGCTGATTTAATTAAACAACTTCGTGAACAGACTAGTGTCGGTATTATGGATTGTAAAAAAGCTCTTGCTGAATCAGGGAATGACATCGAGAAGGCAATTGAGTATCTTCGCAAAAAAGGATTGAGTAGAGCTGCTTCCAAGGCTGATCGTGTTGCCAATGAAGGTGCTGTTGATAGCTATATTCACATGAATGGAAAAATTGGTGTGTTAGTGGAAGTTAACTGTGAGACTGACTTCGTTGCCAGAACGGATGAGTTTAAGCAGCTTGTTCATGATATTGCTATGCATATTGCTGCTGCAGCTCCTGTTGCAGTTAGTCGAGATGGTATTGACCCAGTGGTGATTGAGAAAGAACGAGCTCTATTTATTGAGCAGCTTCGTCAAGAAGGTAAGCCTGAGCAAATGATTGATAAGATTGTTGAAGGCAAAGTTGATAAATATTATCAGCAGATTACTTTATTGGAACAGCCATTTATCAAAAATCCTGATAAGACCATCAATGATCTTGTAACTGAGGCGATCGCCAAAATGGGTGAAAATGTCCAGATTAAACGGTTTGCTCGCTTTGCACTTGGTGAAAAGTAGTAAATCTTTACCGACCGTTATTTGTACGTGCTGATTGAAAAGCAATACGAGAGTACCTACAATACAACTAAGCTCTTTAATAAGTTATTTTCTACGGCCCTACTGCGTGAGTATGAACACTAATAAAAGCCTCAACACCAAAGCTATGGGAGCTTGAAAATCTTGGGGATTGAAGCAGTCTTCAAGGCGTTAGTTGGAGCGATTATATCAATTTTGCTAATAGAGCACCCACCTGAAACTTCAGGAGCTTTATTGTCTTCCTACGGCGTCGGCGGGGCCTAATTCTCTGTAAATCAACTTCTATTCACTATAGTAAAAAGAAAATAGTACTTGTGGATGCAATAACGCCGCAAACAAAAACCAAATTTCAGAGCAAACAGCATGATTTAGAGGCTCGTCTTTACGCTTTGCAGAAACGTATGGATGACGCTTTTCACGAAATGGCTGTCGTGCTTGCTTCTCTGTATCTAGAGCAGGAAAAAAAAGTAGAGGTTGATGCTCTTGAACCTCAATACAGGATATTAGATCAGATTCAGGAAGAGATTCACGAAATTGTGTATCTCAAAAAGCAACCTCAGGTAATCACTCCAATTGAACCTATTATCAATACTTCCCAGCGGAACCAAACATTTACTACGACAGCTTTTCATGGTCCTTCGAGTAAGCCTACTGTGTTGAAGTTAAAAGTGAGAAATCTTGAGGAAGTTAGTCATAAGAAACAACACCAAGTAGAAGAATTTGTTCCTTCGGAATCATCTAATGCAGAAATTTTGTTTAGAGAAAACGAAATACTGAGTCAGGATAATTTTTCCATTGTTGGATCGCAGGAGTTATTAGCTCATATCGAACAGAAGCGCTTGAACTCTGTTCAGGATTCTGCTAGCATTGATGAGGATTTGCGACAGTTAGACAAGGCGATTTCTCATCAGAAACGTTTTGTACCCCCCGAAGGAGGTGATTACCCTTGACATCGGTCACAGTGAAAGACAAGATGCCGGTAGATATTGCTCTACGTAAACTTAGTAAAAAGTTGCTGAAAAGCGGCCTTGTAGCTGACGTTCGTAAGCATATGTCTCATGTGAGCCCTCTGGTTAGAAAAAAGAGGAAGAAACTTGTAGCGAAGCGTCGTGCTATTCGTCAGAAGGCTAAGTACGAAGTATAGTATTGTTTCTTTGTTTATATAAAAAGCACCAACGTTGTTGGTGCTTTTTATATTGATACGTTTTTTGTGGGATGGTGTTTTATTTGAGGCGTGATTAGCGATTGTTAGTTGAGTGGCATATCAGAGTTGTTATTGCTTTTTTATTCGTTTTGTTGTCTTACGTGTGGCTGTTTTTACTAATGAAGCTGTGGCTTCTTTTTTTCGACTTCTTACTGGAATATCGACTACAAGTGACGTGGTTTTATTTTTTTGCGTTAGGAAAACTTCTAGGTCTTCTTTGTCAATTTCGATATAACGGCAGATTACTTCCAAAAGATCTTGTTTTAATAATTCAATTTCTTCTGGGGTGATTTTTACGCGATCATTTACCAGTACTAGTTTGAGGCGATTTTTTGCCACGTTGGCAGATTCATCATCGAACGCGTCTGGGAAAACTTTTGTAAAAAAACCTTTTATTGATTGCAGCATGAATAGTCCTTTGTAGTGTCAGGTTGCTTTTTTTGTTGTGCAATCCGGTAGGCACTAGATCAACAATGATATTTATTTGAGAGCTTTATTTTTTGAAAAGCTTAGATAATTTTCCCCAAAGCCCTTTTGAGGTTTTGATGTCGAGGAGGGGGACGTCTTCTCCGAGGATTCTTTTTGCGATGTTTAAGTAGGCTTTTCCTGCAAGAGAATTGTTGTCCAAAACGGCTGGCTCACCTTTGTTGGTAGTTACGACAATTTTTTCATCATCAGGGACAATACCAAGAAGATCAATGGCGAGTACTTCCAATACGTCGTCAATGCTCAGCATGTCGCCTTTTTGAACCATGTGGGGTCTTATTCTGTTGATAATCAGTACAGGCTCTTCTTTTTCGGCGGCTTCGAGGAGTCCAATAATACGATCTGCGTCGCGGACTGCTGAGACTTCGGGGGTAGTGACGATGATTGCTTGATCGGCTCCTACGATGGCATTTTTGAAGCCTTGCTCTATGCCTGCGGGGCAGTCAACTAGGACAAAATCGAAATCTTTTCGAAGCTGCTCGATTAATTCTCGCATTTGTTTTTCGTCGATAGCAGTTTTATCACGAGTCTGTGCTGCTGGGAGGAGGTAGAGTTCAGAAAACCGTTTGTCTTTAATTAGTGCTTGTTTGAGGCGGCATTTTCCTTCGATTACATCGACAAGGTCATACACAATTCGATTTTCTAAGCCAAGAACCACATCAAGATTTCTTAATCCAATATCTGCATCGACAACGGCCACTTTATTTCCAAATTTTGCTAAAGCGGTTCCGAGGTTGGCGGTAGTAGTTGTTTTACCTACTCCACCTTTTCCCGAAGTAACAACCAAAACTTTCCCCATCGTGCAGGTACTCCTCCTAAGATGTAGACATGTAGAGCGTGCTATCTGAAGTAATCGAGAGAGAGCAGTATTCCTTAACACCATCATAGCAAATAGCGAGAAAAAGAGAACTACTTTTTTAGGGTGATTTTTTACTATGTAAGATGATTACAATTTGTACATAATTTCGCTTTGTGGCTTGCAATAGTCTTGTTTTTGAGGTATAGTTTAAAGATTTCAAAAAGGAAAACAAAAGGCTATGCATACACACGCTGCTTCCAAAAAACATTCTAGGCCACTTGCTCTTCCACGTGAAAATGAACATCTGTTTAGGGCGATTGAAACGTTACGAGGAAAGCCATTGTTGTCTATATATCTTGCAGATGAAATTTTGATTAATGATGATTGCATTTTGCCAATATACCGACGTTTGGAAGAGTTGAAGCCCTTGCATGATTTGGATATTTTTTTGTATAGCCGTGGTGGAACGACTGAGACTCCTTGGAAGATTGTGAGTATGATTCGAGATTTTACTCCGAAGTTTAGTGTTCTTATTCCTTACCGAGCTCATAGTGCTGCTACACATCTGTCTTTGGGTGCGGATGAACTTGTAATGGGTCCGATTTCTGAACTTTCTCCTGTAGATCCGACGAGAATGCATCCTTTGTTGCCAACGACTCAGCAAGGAGATCCAATTCCTGTTTCTGTGCAGGATTTGCGGCATTGTCTTTCGTTTTTACGGCAGGAGTTTAAGCAGGAATATAGTGATGAGACGTTTGCGACGATTTATACAAAGCTGTTTGAGTTTATCAATCCTTTGGCTTTGGGAGCTATTGAGCAATCGTACCGTTTGGCTCGACTGATAAGTTATAAAATATTAACGTCGCGACTTGATCCTGAACGTGATAAAAAAGTGATAAACCGTGTGATCGAGTATCTTTCTTCAAGGTATCAATCGCATAATTATCCTATTCATCGAAAAGAAGCCAGGGAAGAGTTGTGGTTGCCAGTTACTTATCCTGATGATGCTTTGTGGTCGGCGATCTGGGATCTATACAGCTACTATAGGGAAGAGTCGGCTATGGTGCATCGTTTGCCACAGAACAAGGGAAGACTATCGTATGGTGGGTTTATTGAAACTTCGGATGAGCACGCTTATTTGCAGCAGGTGAGCAGTCTTGAGGAACAGTTGTTTACTTCGATGTCTTGGATCGAATGTGTTGATGAAGCCGAATAGACCATAGACCATATCCACAGAAAAATGAGCCCAATAATAACGTTGCAGGTAGTACTCCTGTTCTATCTATAACTAACCCTACAATCACGTTTGGGAGAGCAGCGCTGATGTTGTACAGCATATTCATGGTGCCGAATATGCGGCCGTGTAGTTTTGGATCGGTGTGTTCTTGAAGGTAGCTTTGTGAGGGAACACTGACGAAAAAATTGGAAATACCGAGAAGAAGAACGATGACAAGGAGGCAAATGAGAGGATAAGGAAGCCAAGGAAGCAGAAAGAACGATGCCATCAATGAGCCACTGAGGAGAAAACCGAACTGAATTAGCGAATATCCTGAGAAGCGGTGGGACAGTTTTTGCATGAATGGAAATGCTATTGTGACGCCAATTACAGTTGGTAATAACACTAAGATTGCAAGGTCTTCGAGCTGCATGTTGAGGACATCTCTGGCAAAGGCTGGTGTAAGGAGAAGTAGGATTGTTGATAATGAAGAAATAATGGCTAGATGTTGAAGGTACGTTCTAATATGAATGTTTCTTCCAATGTAGTGAAATCCTTCTCTGATTTCTTCCACAGCTTGCTTATAAGATTCCCAGGAGAGCGCTGTTGCAGCTCTTTTTTCTTCAACGTGATCAATCTTCATTAACGCATTAAACGTCATAGCTATAATGAAGCCCAAACTTGCGACGGCATAAATGATGTAAAAGTTTTTTTCTGCTGTGAATTTCACGAGAATACTGGAGAGGAGAAATCCTCCAAGAATAGCAATGTTGAAGGTAAAGTGAAACATGCTATTCGCCATGACGAGGCTTTCTTTTTTAACCAGTTTGGGAATAAGAGTCGTTTCTGCTGGGGCGAAGAATTGCATAATTGTTGAAATCACAAATGCGAGGATAAGTATCTGTGTCAGGTTTGTTTCTGCAAAAAAGAAAAGAGGTACGAGCAGGGCTCGCAAAAGATTGGTGACAATCATTGTTTTGCGCTTGTTTAATCTTTCCGAGACAAGGCCGGCGAAACTGCCAAAGAGTACTGCTGGAACACCGATTGCGACGAAAAGGAGGCTTAATGCTGCTGATGAAGGGGTGATGCGGGTGATAATGATTACTAGCGCGAAGTTAAGAAAATGATTTGCTGTTTGAGAAAAGAACTGCGATGCCCATAGGAGCATGAATTGCTTGTTGTGGGTGATTTTGGAAACTACTTCGACGGGTTTTTGTTTGTGCATAAAGGTTGTTGCGTAAGAATTTACACCCCTGTTGGGAGGTTTTGTTGACGCTTTACAGCATACGTTATTTGGAGGAACAAAAAAACCCCGTGCAGGTTTTGCACGGGGTTTTGGGTTGCACATATTTCCTGAGGAAATCTAGTAATCCATTGGAGGCATGCCGCCGCCTGCTGGTCCTGAAGATTTTTCTTCTGGTATTTCGGTGACGAGGCATTCTGTTGTCAGAATGAGTCCGGCGATAGAAGCTGCGTTTTCGATTGCGCTTCTGGTTACTTTCGCAGGGTCAATGATACCGGCTTTGATCATGTCTTTGATTTTACCGTCGAGAGCGTCGAATCCGTTGTTTTTGTCGGTTTCTTTTTTCACTGCTTCGACGATGACTGAGCCTTCGTAGCCAGAGTTTTCTGCGATCTGGCGAAGTGGTTCTTCTAAAGCACGACGGAAAATATTGATACCGGTCTGCTCGTCAGCGTTGTCGGCTTTGATACCGGCAAGCTCGCTGATGATGCGTACAAGTGCTGTGCCACCACCAGGTACGATACCTTCTTCTACAGCTGCGCGAGTTGCAGAAAGAGCATCTTCGATACGGTGTTTGCGTTCTTTGAGTTCAACTTCAGTTGCGGCACCAACTTTGATGATAGCAACACCACCAGCAAGTTTTGCAAGACGTTCCTGAAGTTTTTCTTTGTCATAATCAGAGTCAGAGTTTTCAAGCTCTGCTTTGATTTCATTAACACGTGCTTGAATTTTTGCTTCGTCGCCTCGGCCTTCGATGATGGTTGTACTGTCTTTGCTTGCGATAACTTTGCGTGCGCGGCCAAGGTGTTCAACTTCTGCGTTATCCAGTTTGAGGCCGATTTCTTCAGAAATAACGGTTCCGCCAGTGAGGATAGCGATATCCTGAAGCATGGCTTTACGGCGGTCGCCGAAGCCTGGTGCTTTGATAGCAAGAGAGTTAAATGTGCCTTTGAGCTTGTTCACAACAAGTGTTGCGAGTGCTTCGCCTTCGACATCTTCTGAGATGATGACGAGGTTTTTGGAAACTTTGGCAACTTTTTCGAGGAGAGGAAGGATATCAGCAATAGCAGTGATTTTCTGATCAGTGATAAGAATGTAAGGATCATCCATTACAGCTTCCATGCGTGCTGTATCGGTGATCATGTACGCGGAAACGTATCCTTTGTCGAACTGCATGCCTTCAACGTATTCTTTGTCGAGTCCGGTTTTTTGGCCTTCTTCAACGGTGATTACTCCGTCTTTGCCAACTTTTTCCATCACTTCAGCGATGAGTTCGCCAACAGCTGGATCAGCTGCCGAGATGGCTGCTACTTGGGAAATTTCTTCTTTTCCGCTGATTGGCTTAGAGAGGTCTTTGATTGCTATGACTAGGGCGTCAACAGCTTTCTGAATACCTTTTTTAAGAATCATTGGGTTTGCACCAGCAGCTACGTTTCTTACGCCTTCGCTTACGATAGCGTAGGCAAGAACTGTCGCAGTTGTTGTTCCGTCACCGGCAACATCGTTGGTTTTTGTTGCCACTTCTTTTGCAAGCTGGGCACCCATGTTTTCAAATGGGTCTTTGAGATCGATTTCTTTGGCGATTGTTACACCATCGTTGGTGATTGTTGGCGCACCAAACTTTTTATCGAGAAGAACGTTGCTGCCTTTTGGGCCGAGGGTTACTTTGACGGCAGCGGCAAGAGTGCTTACTCCGTTGTGGAGTGCTTTTCTCGCATCTGCGCCGAAGAGAAACTGTTTTGCCATGTATGTATGCTCCTTGATGAAAGTAATTAACTACCTAATTAGGCGTAGACGCCAAGAATGTCACGTTCGTCGAGAATGAAGAGATCTTCACCATCGATTTTGACTTCGGTTGGGCCGTATTTGGTGAAAAGAATCTTGTCACCTGGTTTTACGGCTACGGCAACTGTTTTTCCGTCATCAGTTACTTTACCTGGACCAGTGGAGATGACGATGCCTTCTTGTGGCTTGTCTTTGATGGAGTCAGGAAGCACGATGCCGCCTTTGGAGACGGATTCTTTTTTTGCTGGGCGAACAAGTACTTTGTCGCCGAGTGGTTTGAGTGATGCCATAAACATCCTCCTTTTCTTAATTTCTAGGCTTTTTTGAAGAGTTTTAGCACTCGTTAGTTTTGAGTGCTAACAAAAGCTATTTTGTCATAGGGTTTTTTGAGTGTCAAGCGAGTGAAGGAGTTGTCGTGAGAAGTTTTTTCAAGGCTGTTATTGCCTGTTTTGACGACAATAACAGCCTTGATTGGATGAGCTTTTAAGGGAGTGTGGGAGTTTTTAACGTGAAAAAGGTATAATGAGTTCAAGGTGTTTTTATACTATAGCTAGAAGGAGTCAGCATGCACAATTCACCAAATTCGACCGTGATTCTTGGGGCGCAATGGGGAGATGAAGGTAAGGGGAAACTGGTTGATGTATTGTCGGAGAAGGCTGATTTGGTGGTTCGCTATCATGGTGGAAACAATGCTGGGCATACTATTGTGCGAGATGGGGAAGTATTTAAGATGCACCTTTTGCCTGCTGGGTTGATTTGGAATAAACGAAGCGTTATAGGTGCTGGTGTTGTTATCGACCCCAAAGTGCTTCTTGAGGAAATTAAAACGATAGAAGGTAAGGGGGTTAAAGTGAAAGGCAATCTTGGAATCGATCCAAGGGCTCACATTATCATGCCCTGGCACCCACTTTTTGATGCGGCAAGAGAAATGAAAAAGGGAGATAAAAAGATTGGAACAACAGGCCGTGGAATTGGTCCAGCATATGAAGATAAGTGCGCTCGTGATGGCATCCGTTTTGAAGATTTGATTAATCCTCAGATACTTGAAGCAAAAATTGCGAATCTGTACCCTCTTAAACAAGAAATTCTTGAGAAAGTTTTTCTCGTGAAAACCTTAGCTCCTGAGAAGCAAATACTTGAAGACTATATTGCCTACGGTAAAGCGCTTTCTCTTTATACTACTGATGTCTCTGAAGCTGTTGATGAGGCCATCAAAGCAGATAAAGTTGTGGTTTTTGAAGGTGCACATGGCGTATTGCTCGATATTGGTTTTGGAACTTACCCCTTTGTAACTTCATCACATGCGTTGTCTGCTGGAGTGGGCATAGGTGTTGGTGTCGGTCCTCAGGCTTTGGGGAAAGTTGAAGGTGTGGTTAAGGCATATACAACGCGAGTTGGGAATGGTCCTTTTCCTACGGAATTGCCTTTGGAAACTGTTAAGGAAGATATGGAGTACAATCTTAACCATCTTAAAGAGCGTTCGTTGCACAAGAATGATGATAGTTTTCTTGGGGAGTTTTTGAGAAGACAGGGGTTTGAGTTTGGTACGACAACTGGCAGACCAAGGAGAACAGGGTGGCTTGACCTTGTGATTATTCGCACTGGGAATCGTTTGAATTACTATACTGGGTTACATATTACAAAATTAGATGTGCTTGGTGGCTTAGAGACAATAAAACTTTGTACTCACTACAAAATTGATACACGAAAAGTGGATTATATTCCTGCTTTGACTGAGGAGTTTAATCAGGTTGAACCTCAGTACATTACGTTGAACGGGTTTGAAAATTTGAGTTTTGAGCAGTGGAAGGATGTTGTAGAGGAAGGGAAGTTGAAGGGATTTCATGCGTTGCCGAAACATGCGTATGATTACATCAAGATGATTGAGAAGTATTTGGATATTCCTGTGTTGTCGGTTTCTGTTGGGCCGGATAGGAGTGCGATTATTTGGAAGCAGTAGTTTTTGTTATGTTTAAGTTAGGACAGTGTGGGTGTTGAACCCCCTAAATCCCCCTTGTCAGGGGGACTTTTAGTAGATTTTGGCACTAAAAAAGCACCTGTTAAGGTGCTTTTTTAGTAGTCAGTGATTTGATGCTTGTTATTCGCCCCAATCTTCTTCTTCTTCGGGTGCAAGCTCTAGTTTTAATGGTTCTAGGTTGCGGACTTCGAGTTCGGCTGCGCATTCTTTGCAGACGATTATTTCGCCTTTTCGGACTTTTGCATCTACGAGTATTTCTGCTCCACATTCGGGGCATTTTGCTTTTTTGGGCTGTGCTGCCGGGGTTGGTGTTACTGGTGGTTGTACGGTCATTTTTTCACTCCTTGTAACCGGATTTAGTGTATAGGGTGGCGTTGGGAAAGTCAAAGGGGGTGTTTTTCTGTGTAATCTCTGCAGGAGTTACAAAGTTTTCTTTGTAGAGACAATGGCATGCCTTGTCTCGGGAGGTGTGGGTATATTTGAATGCTGCTGTTCGGGGCCTTTTTGCCATAGGGTGGAGTTCTTGCATCTTTTTCATCCTACTTTTTGTGTTTGGCAACACTTCGACAAGCTCAGTGACCGCTCTTCGATAGGCTCAGGGCGGGTGTAGCAAAAAC
>JBAXVQ010000024.1:0-23903 GCA_037128935.1 bacterium
TAGTATTTATTACGATCCTAATTATATCGAAATTTTTATGTTAACACTACCTAATACTATTTGCAACCTTTGCCCTTACTGCATTTATCCTATTAAGCAACCACCACTATTTTCCTGACAAAAATAATTTTTTTTGGTCAGAAAATTATTTAACGAGTATAACTAGTAGCTTTATTGTAGGATGGCTCTTACTACTTTTTCATGAGTTTGGACATTTTTTTGCGGCAAAACTTTTTGAACTTCCTGCAAAAATCAGTTTGGGGGTTCGAGCATATTTTCTTGTCGCTTTGACATCCATTCATGGAATGTATTTGGTAGAAAAAAAGAATCGCCTCCTCATATATTCTGCTGGGATGATAGTAGATTTGACCATAGCCAGCATTGGCATAGTTTCCTTATGGTTAGTCGACAAACAAATTATTCTTCTAGATCCGCTATTATATAAATTTATTCAGCAAATAGTTTTGCTAGAGTGGTTAGGAATCCTATGGCAATTTTTTTTCTTTATGAAAACCGATATTTACTATATTTTTTCAGACATAATCAATTACAATGATATCCTCGATGACACCATCAAATTAATAAAAAATTATCTTCTGAAAATAATATATAAACAATCAAAAAACAAACAGCAATTAAGCAAGAAAAAAAGAGTAATGCTTATGGGATACTCACTATTTTTTACGTTGGGAATATTCTTAATATGGATTAGGTTTTTTACCTATTTCATACCGATAAACGTACAAGTATATACTTGGAGTTTTCATGAGATTATGCAAGGATTCACGTTAAAGAGAAACAGAACCTTCGCTAAAGGGATACTGGTTGTACTAATAGAAACGCTTCAAATAAGTCTCATGTTCTATCTAAACTTCAAGAAAATCCATAGAAAAAACCTTTTACCGGCAACTGTTGCCACTTCAGATTCTGAAAGCTAACAACATAAAGATCAACCACTCTCCTGCAACCAAACACTAATTTTTTCATTATGCAGCCTGAACAGCCGGATATTATCTATTTTGTTTTTCTTGAGCTTCAAGGAGAGCCAGATTTACTCGTAATTTTTTAGCAAAGTATTCACGCTGTGACCTAGTCCCACCGCCTACTGCAACTGTTAGTAAGGCATCAGAATCAGGATCAAGTTTTTGGCGTGAAGTTAAAAGTGCACAAGCATCCTTATGCCCTGGTAAACAAGCAGGATCAAAAGCAACTATACCATCACTCGAATACATGACGGACAACTGAACCCCTCCCACAGCAGTAAGATCACCAATTACACGCCCTGTAAATAAATATGTTAGTGCAGATATCGCATGTGCCAGTGCAAGGTTGGGAGGACAGGTGATTATTTGATACACATACTTCCGTAAATCGTCCAAATGCATTTTTCCACCAATTGCTGACTTTTTAGTTGCTCGTATAGAAGATTTAGCAAAAACACCAACCAGTGATTCAACAGGTGTAAACGTTAACGAGCTAATAGGATTTTCAGCACCTAAAGGATTCTCTTTAGTGGAAGGAGTGGCACAACGAACAGCCCAATTTACCTTCTTTTCTCCTAAAGCTATTAAATATGAAAGAGCCTGCGCTGTGCTGGTAGTTCCAGCTAATTCAAAAAGTCTCTTCTCTGAAAAAGGCAATTGAATCACCTCAGAGCTCCTTCCTTCTAATCCAATAAATTCACTTCCTACCACATCATCAAGAAACAGCATACGCACTTTATTGCGTAAGTTTTCGATAACCCTTTTATTGATAGCATCAAGAATTCTCTTAGCAGCCTCTCCATTGGAATAGCCATGATCTACAATCAATTTAGTCCTTATCCGTTTTGACGTCTGATTCATACCGAGAACTACAATGCTGTAATTATTAAATAATGCACCAGGAAGTATAGAACGATCAATTTCATAAGGAACTCCATCGTCCTTATGAAAAGTTTCATCACCTTTACAAGGAATTCTATCATCTTGAATAAAATAAAGACCCGGAACTCCAGCCATAGGTTTTTGCTGCATTTCTACCCACTGATTAAATGGAATCTCGTGCGATTTTTTAGCCTTGTGCTCTTCATAAAAATCCCACAAAACAAGAAACGAGGATCGACAGTTACCAATATACCGAGTAATGTTTTCCGCATCTGTAAGCCTAGCTGAACCAGATAGTTCAATCAAAGACTGCTCAACTACATTTTTCTCAGCTATAAAAGAAATTTTACTCCTTAAAATATCTTGTTTACTCGTGATATTTTCAGAAAAATGAACTCCCTTGACGCTTAATAAGTGATACGACTCTACTTGGGGATCAAATTTATCAACAGCACGCCCATCACGTTCTTCTTCATCACCTGTTTTCCAACCCAATTCTCTCGCGGGCATGCAAAAATTTTTCAGCTTTCTAGCGAGCAGTTCATCATCAACCGTCATTCCATCGACGGAGACCTCGCGAAAGCTGATACGCTCAGCTTTACCAGAAAGATTAGTAACCATTATCGTCGCATCCTGAACTTTTACTACACCCGTTT
The DNA here is from genome assembly GCA_037128935.1 of bacterium. Taxonomy (GTDB): domain Bacteria; phylum Patescibacteriota; class CG2-30-54-11; order JBAXVQ01; family JBAXVQ01; genus JBAXVQ01. Next base: position 2,522 of record JBAXVQ010000024.1, read on the forward strand.
GAGTTATTTCGTATGTGTTAGTTGAGTTGTATGTTGCACCTTTATTGAAAGGATCCAGATATTGTAAAACGCCTTCACCATTCAAAACGGACAATACAGCTTTAACTTGGGCAAAAACAACTTCATCGGGGGTCATCTGTTCATCAGTTTTTTCCATCTCTGACTGCAAACCAAATATCGTAGAGAGTGTTTCAGAAAAAAAGTTTGGCATAATTGAAAGGATTTTAAACCATGGATCAACAATCTCTCTATACTTATTGCGCAGATATTCACCAAGATATTTTGTATCTTTTATAACAAACCGAACAATAGCCAAAAGAATTTCACGTTCTTGTTTAGCCGTCAGATTACCAGACTTCCTCATTTGTTCAGTATTCACAAGAGTAGTGTGAATTTTTTCGATAACATCTATTTCTTTTGCACCAACAACTGTGCCTAGTCTCTCATTAGTTTTTTCCAAATCAGCCCCAACTCCTAATGTCCGTTGTTGAATCATGCTAACTTCAAGAACTTGTTCTAGCGTTCCTTTGAGAAGATTTCGTAGAAATTTTGAAGTGTATTCCCCAAAAAATTCAGAAGGATTTTCACTAAAAGCTGGCCGATACATACCAGTTGCACGAGGAACATTAGACCACCTATGTTTGATTATTAAACCAAACCCCACCATCACCACTTTCTGCATCTTAAACCAAAAATCATCCGGAAGGTCAAAGTGTCCTTTAGAAAAATTAGCCATACCATCTATACGTTTCAATGGATTTGGATCAGAAAGAATGGTATAAAGAATAAAGTTTTTTCGGTGGCGTTGAAGCTCTGATCGAAATGAAAAAAAGTCAGCGCCTCTCATACGATCGGACAAATAGTCAACTATCACATCTTCCAATTGTAATTCTTTGGATTTAGATGTTGAAAATCTCGGTAACCAATGCTTTGCATGATCAAGCTGTAATTGCTCATGAGGCGTAAGACCTGACCTCTTAAAACCCTCTGCCATTTTCCTCGCATAATCAAACTTCTCTTTTGCATCACCATGCAACATCGCAAGATTTAACCCAATCCTATCAGCAACTAGTTGGTGCATTGCTGGATCTTCGAAGGCATTGCCCAAACCAAGAGCATGCAAAAACTGGCTATTTAAAATACCTTCTTCTTCGTGATGAAAAACCTCACTAACCATACTACTAATAGCATGACGAGAATAATTTACTATAAGCTCTTTTTGTAAATCTGCTGTGGCTGAGGCAATTTCTGATGGATCTGAAACTCTATCCAAAAACTCAGGAAATACCTGTTTCCTCTGATCCATTCTGGCGTGAATAGCTCTTCTAACATAGATACCCTGAAACATCAAAACAGCCCAAGCATAAAAGCTCCATCGTTCAACTCGTTTAGTGTTCCTTACTTTCCTTTCATCAATTACTTCACTACAAATTGCTTTTGCCCTTCGAGAAAAATTCTGATTATCACTTTGAAGTGGCTGTTGACTATTAATCACGGCCATCACTTGATCGGGAAATGCTCTGATCAAAGACTCAATATCTTGAGGTAACACCCGTTGACCAGGGTACTGTTCGTTAAGAAAAGTAATAGCCTCAATCTTGTCATTTCCAGCTCCAGCTATACCTATAATAAGGTAAGCTTCAGCAGAAGCATCACGATGGTAATCACTATCATATTTTGGTTGCAGCGCAACTAAGTTTAAACGAGAAAGTGACTTTTCGGCATGGGCTATTGCCGCTCCAGTATTATTTTCTACCAGAAAGATTCTTGCTAGTGTGTTCTGCTGATTTGCGATATCTAGTTGCTGCTCCATGGAAAAACCCGCAACATTCTCAACCAGACCTAAATATTGAAGAGCAAGAAGTTTATGACGAGAACGATCCTGGGCAGATGCTTCAGCACGAAGTGTCCATTGGAGAACAGAATTAAGCACGTTGCCGTAGGCTAAAACAACTTTAATCTCTTCTGCATCAAGAACTTCACTTCCCTTCTCTGACTTATCAATCCTGCCTTGAATGTCTTTTTGTTTATACCATTCCTCGTAGAGCTGTTTACCGCCTCGAAGAAACGCTCCTGCATCCTCAAACTTTACCGTATCTGTCATAGCAGCTGCACGCAAAAGACGACAAACAGCATACTCCCCCTTACTAGTCACATCCTGGATCCATGGCATTTCTAGGCTTTGTTGCCACTGACCGTCTTTCAAAGCATCCCCATTAAACCTATCAGCACTCCTCCTAGTAATAACATCAACGAGCTTTCGACTGTCACCATACAATCCTTGAGAAAGCGCCATCCAAGCCAAACGCACGAGTGTCTGAGAAGGAACCTCCTTGTCAACGCAACTCTGATCACCCAATCGGGAAGTCTTAACTCTTGCCAAAGAGCCAGCAACAGACTGCACATCAGTTCCAGATGCTAAATCACAAAGATCACGAGAAAGTGTAAACCCTTCTTTCCAATTTTCAGGAAGCCTTCTTGGAGAGAAAATTTGCCATTCCCTACTCTTAGGCATGAGTGTTCTTTGTATCTGGGGAATTAATAGACCAAAACTCTTTTGACTAGATCCTGATAGTAAACTATCAACCTTTTGCAGAGGCCGCTCCATAGGAACTGTTTTTCTAACTGGGGAAGGAGTTTCTAAACCCATCGGTAATATCCAAAAATAAAAAAAGACAGATACAAGTAAGTATCTGTCTTTGTAAAACCAGTAAAAAAATAATCCCTAGCCGCCTCGAGAAACCCCAGGCAACTGAACTTCTTTGCACAATTTTTTAATTTTAACAGACGACTTCTTACCAACGCGTTTTTTTCCTTGGGTCATAGAGAACTCCTTTGTATTTATGTTTATTAACTATCATATAGTAACAAAAAAAAGACCATCTGTCAACAAAAAGTCAAAGTACAAACAAACAACACTTGACAAATTATTAATTTTGTAATATATAAAAAACAACACCCAACATGGAAAAGATAGCACGGATGCTGTATAGTAATTGCTACAACAAAATTTGATTAAGGAGATAACAAGATGTCCCAACTAGAATCTAATAAAACTTCGCAATCAACTATTACCCCAAATCACATCACTAAAAACGATCTCATTGCCGACGTAGTCCTAAAATACCCATTCCTCCAGGAAGTTTTCCTCTTCGACTATCAAGTAGGCTGCTCTAGCTGCATGATGGCAGAATACGAAACCATCGAACAAGGATTAGCTGGTCATGGTGGCCTGACAACAGAAGATATTGATAACGCAATCCAACGTATGAACACTATAATTGAGGAACAAGGTCAAAAAAAAGACCAGTGATCAACATCTCAAACTGAAAGAGCCTCACTTGGAAGCAAACATAAAAAAAATCTCCATCATCGCCTGCATGGCAAAAAACCGAGTGATTGCAGCTCAAGGCAAAATACCATGGCACATATCTGCTGACCTTCGCCACTTCAAAAAATTGACTACCGGACATCCTGTCATTATGGGAAGAAAAACCTATGATGCCCTTCCTCAACCACTCCCAGCAAGGCAAAACATCATTGTAAGCAGAAACTCTAACTTTTTCGCTCCAGGACAAACCATTGCACATTCACTCGAACAGGCAATAAAAATAGCTGAACCATCTCAAGAACTATTCATCATTGGTGGAGAAGAAATTTTTAACAAAGCACTAGTGTTGGCAAACCACATCTATCTTACTGAAATTCAACACACCTTTCAGGGAGATAGATTTTTCCCCAACCTTGCAGAAACTGATTGGAAAGAAACAAAAAAAGAATCGTACAAAGCAAACCAACTTAGCCCATATGATCTCTATTTTTTAGAATATAAAAAAACTAATTTTCATAGCAAAGAAACAACGACTAGGCATACTAGAGCAACGTCAAAAAGCCTTTCTGACTTTACAGGGTCAAAAGGCTGGGGGTCGAATCCTGCAATAGATTCAACAGTCTTAGGTTGTAGGTATTCTCTTATCGTTCAACCCCAAATATATATCTCTGCCTGTTGAATGGTTGTAACTACGGAAATCGATTTTGTTTTTGTTTTCACACAGTTTCCGATTCACGAGCAAAAGAAAAAATAAAATAAGGGTTAAAAAAGCCGGTAATGGGTCGAGATCACGAAAACGTTTTGTTTTTGTCTTGGTATTAAGAAGACAGGAGTTTTGTTTTTCATATCTTCCACATTACGAGCGATGAAGATAAAAGATGTTTGTTTTTGTTTTTAATGTTCGTCTTTTTCTGTAAATCATATAATCATACACTATGTACAAAATGTCGTCAAGAACTTTTTTATAATTATTCTGATTAGGGATGAGTACATAGCTAAAAACTACATATATTGCACTACATAGCGCAAAAAATTACCCAGTTAGAACAACTACTCTACACCCAAATTGCATTATCTCGTCACAAAAAGAGAACTCCATAAAAATTGCATAGCTATGCAATTTTTATGGAGTTCTCTTTAACTGAAAAAAAAGGAAGTATCGAAACAAAAAAACGGAAATAAACTCTTCAGAGTCAAACTAACCAACCTTCTCACAAGCGACTTGTACTGAGATAGTCATACCATCAAATAAACTCGGAGAAACAGTAGAAAGTTCGACTTCATCACCGCAGTAAAACTGCGCCTGCATAATTTTTTCTTTCACTTCTTTTTCTAGCAATTTACGAACTTCTTCCTGAATAGACTCCTTCACAGTATCAGAAGAAGCCTGTCTACCATTAACTAAGAATTTAATCGCAACCATAAAATTTCCTTTCTAGAAATCTTCTTTTGTAATAATGCTGAAATTATTTTTCAGCAGCGCTACACTTTGTGAGTCAAAAATAACCTATTCAGCAATATCCTTTTTCACCACCAACTTCACCACTCCCTGAATCTGTAAGTCCTCTGCAACAATAATCGGCTTCATCGCAGGATCTGATGATTTTGGAAGCAATGCAACATAACCGCTACAAGGCTTAAAAATTTTGATAGTCGCCTGATCACCAATTAAGGCGACTACTCGATCACCCGGATTAGCACTAGGCTGGCTACGAAAAAGAACAAAGTCACCATCATCAATGCCGGCGAGATTCATGGAATTTCCTTGAGCTTTAAGAAAAAAGAAGTCACTTGGTTTTCCATTAAGAACTGATGTATCAACGGGTATCTGCCCTTCCCAATTTTCCTGAGCAAAAAAAGGAATCCCACAGGGAGCTATCCCTAAAACAGGAATTTCAACTAACGAGCGAAGTACCTCACTTACACCAGAAGCACCTTTATAGGTATCCAGTTGCACGCCTTTTTTATGTAATGCAGCAATAAACTGTTTAACTGAGTTTACAGACCGGTACCCAAGTAACCTAGACAACTCAGAAAGTGAAGGCTTTCTGTTATAGGTTTTTTTTGCCCAAGCATACGTCTCAAGCAACTTTCGCTCTTTCGAAGTAATACTGTTTGTATATTGCATATTTATTTACCACCTTGCATATCATATTACTCGAACAAAAAATTACTGTCAAATAAAATTACGCCCTTGATAAAAAGCATCTCCAGCCCTACCACCTTTACTTTCACCAAGAATTCTGCTATCTTTATCTGCTGTACCCTCTAACTGGAATACCTTATGACTACTATTCGAAATGTCGCCATAATTGCTCACGTAGACCACGGAAAAACTACACTAGTGGACTCCTTACTCAAGCAATCAAAAACTCGACTTGGAAAAGAAGTGGCAGACACAACCTGCATCATGGATAGCAACGAACTGGAAAAAGAACGTGGAATCACGATTTTTTCAAAAAATGCTTCCGTAGTATGGAATGGCACCAAAATCAATATCATAGATACACCTGGTCACGCAGACTTCGGTGGTGAAGTAGAGCGAGTGCTCACTATGGCAGATGCCTGCCTACTCCTCATTGACGCCAAAGAAGGTCCAATGCCTCAAACACGCTTCGTACTCAAAACTGCATTAGCAATGAAACACAAAGTAATAGTCGTAGTAAACAAAATTGATAAAGCCGATGCCCGTATCAACGTCGTTTTGGACAAAACACTAGATCTATTCATCGAACTAGGGGCCGACGATGCAACAGCTGACTTTCCGATTATTTATGCCTCTGCCAAACATGGAAAAGCCGGTCTAACGCCTGATCTCAACTCAATGACCGATATCACTCCACTCTTCGACATTATCTTAAAAGAAACCCCTCCCTCTACCGCAGATATAAACAAACCACTCCAGTTTCTCGTCACCAACATCGGTGCTGATACATTTAAAGGGCGCATTGCAACAGGAAAAATTGCCAACGGAACAATAAAAGCCGGACAAGAAATCATGCACATCAACCGTGATGGAGTAATGAAAAAACACCGTCTTGTTTCACTGATGACCTTTGAAGGACTCGATCGTATCGAGACAAAAGAAGCTTTTGCTGGTGACATTATCGCTATTGCAGGAATTCCAGAAGTAACCATTGGAGAAACTATCGCCTCGGTAGAAAATCCAATTGCTTTACCGGTACTCGCTATTGAACAGCCAACAGTCACCATGACTTTTGCAGTAAACGATGCACCAACTGCTGGAAAAGAAGGTGATTTTTCAACCTCTCGTCAGATTCGTGAACGACTGTTCAAAGAACTTGAAAACGATATGGCTCTCCGCGTTGAAGATGGACCAAATGCTGACTGGATCGTATCAGGACGTGGTGAACTACACCTTGCCATCTTGATCGAAAGATTGCGCCGTGAAGGCTTCGAATTTCAAGTTTCGCGCCCTGAAGTAATCACAAAAGTTGTTGACGGCAAGAAACATACTCCTTACGAAAAGGTCTTCATCGAAGTCCCTGAAGAACATTCAGGCGCTGTCATCCAGAAACTTGGAAGCCGCCATGGTGAAATGCAGGAAATGAAAGTGGAAAACAATATCGCCTTCCTAGAATTTATCATTCCAACAAGAAGCTTATTTGGCTATAGAACAGAATTTCTCACCGACACAAAAGGTCTTGGGATTATGAATACTCTTTTCCATGAATTTCTCCCTGACCCCGGAAAATGGAAAGAACGTGAACAAGGATCTCTTGTAGCGCACGAAAATGGTTCAACCAACCTCCACGGCCTACTCAACGTTCAGGATCGCGGCACACTCTTCCTCGGCCCAGGAATCCCTGTCTACAAAGGTCAGGTTGTTGGTCGCCACGCTCGCAGCGGAGATCTCCACGTCAACGTTTGCAAAGCCAAGCAGCTTACCAACATGCGCTCCAAGGGAGATGGTGTAAATGAACACTTCAATGCCCCACTTCTCATGGATCTTGAAGCTGCAATTGAATACATCACTGACGATGAGCTTGTAGAAGTCACACCAAAAAATATTCGTATTCGTAAAAAGATTCTTGATCCACATGAAGCTCGTAGAAAAGAGCTTGGAATAAAATAAAATAACAGGTAGCAGATACAAAGCTATCCCTGAACAATCTCTAAAGCTCTCTTAATCGCTTCCATGGGATGTGGAAAAAAGTGATCTTCGCCAATAAGTGTTGTAATTGAAGCTCTGTCCAATGACTTTTTAATTTGCTCACTCACCCCACTAACCAACAAAATCACTCCCGAAGAATTAGCCTCTACAGAAAGCATCTCAAGCACTTTCAACCCCGTCTGATCGATTACCAAGACGGCATACATCTTCAAAATCACAACTTTAGATTCAGTAAACTGCGATAACTCTTTAACCAGTTGTGGTGAAGATCCAAAAAATAGTGCCCCTTTTATTTCAAACAAAACAATCTTTTTCGAAAAAGGAAGGATTTTCTGTCTCTCTTTTACTGGAAAATGACCTTCCAACGAGACTCGTTGAACTTCAAGCTGCGTCATCTTGATCATAAAAAGAATTGAGGAGAGAAAAAATGCTACTACGATTGCTTGCAACAACCCTGTGATAACAGTCAGAACAATAGTCACAAGCATAACAATCACATCAGCAATTGGAGTAGCTGGAATTCTTTTAAGATTATTATAATCAACAATGGTAATAGCAATATAAAGAATTACCCCACTCAACACAACTTTGGGAATATAGTTCCCTATCCCACCAGCAAAAAGAACCAACAATAACAATACAAAACTATGAATCATCCCTGAAATTCTTGTTCTCGCACCAGCTTTCACATTGGCTATTGAACGTATGGTTGCGCCAGCAGCGCTTAATCCTCCAAACATTCCAGACATAATGTTACCCATTCCCTGACCAATCAATTCACGATTACTATCATGTGGAGAAACACCTTGCTGTAAAGAATCCAAAATACTTGCAGTGAGCAAGGAATCAATAGAGCATAATAATGCTAAGGAAAAAGCAGGAACAAGTAACTGTGGAATTCGTTCAAACAAAGAATAAATCGAAAACTGTAGAGTTGGTATTCCTACAGCAAAACCCCCTATCATTGGCAAATTATGTTTAAAAATTAACGAAACTGTAATTCCTAAAATAACAGGAACCATCGCCGCAGGAATTTGAGGAACATACTTAGCACTGAGAAAGCACAAAACTATAATAAAAAAAACTACCACAAACAACCTAGAATCCGTCATCAAGCTAGGTAATTGTTCCTTAACAATTAACGCAGCGACACCAGTCATAAAACCAGAGATAACAGGGTAAGGAATATATTCGATAAATTTCCCCAAACGACTCAATCCAAAAAGGATCTGAATACAACCACTCAAAACAACAACTGTAAAAACATCAGAAACTGAGAGGTTTGGAACAAGTGAGGCAATTATAACCGCGCCAGGGCCTGTAGGGCCTGTAATCTGCAACACCGCACCGCCCAATAATGCTGCAAAAAAACCTGCAAAAATCGATCCATACAAACCAGCAGACACACCTAACCCCGACGACAACCCGAAAGCCATCGCAGTTGGTAAAGCCACAAAAGCAGAAGTAATCCCACCCAGCAAGTCGCCTTTTATAGATGTACTACAATAGTTCTTAATTTTTGCAATGAACCCAAATTTCAAAGATGAACGATTCATAAAAAGAACCTGTCCTACAACAAAAGAGCCCCACTACCACCCGTTTCCTCATCCTCCCCACCTCCTTCTTCCAAAGCCTCAAACTCCAAACTCTCAATTTGAGGCAACGAGGCACCAATAATTCCGTGCAAAGAACCATACATCCGCACTGTATTATTCACCACTCGTTCTATCTGTTTCTCTCGCTTCGCCCATATCTTAATCATCGCACGCTTCTCTTGATCCAAATCCTGCCGCATTGTATTAAACGCCTCAACAATACCTTCAACCCGTTGACGAAATTCTGGACCGGAGAGATATGAGTAGAGCACTTCCATCTTTTCATTCTTTCCCACAGAAGCAAATTTGGCAGCAGCAACATGAACCAGTTGAATACGTAGAGCAGTGGAAAGCCCTAACATCGAATCGTAATTTGTCACCCATACCCCTTGAACATATCCAAAATTTCGTACCTCTTTCGGAAGCACTGATGAGAGCAAAACTGCAACATCGGCACTCATTTCTCGTTGATCTTGCTTAAGTTTATCAACCCATCCATCGCTCCAAGATTTTGTCTGCTTCGATTCCCAAATTATCGTACCGCAATGTTGCCCTGTTGTATTAAATACCTTCTGAATGATATCCGCACCACGAATACCTTTCGCAACAGGTTCAATCTGATCATACGGAAAATTTGACCGTAATAACTCTTCCAATTCTAGTTCCAATACCTCACCTTGAGTTTGCTGAGATCCCTGCTGCGCCCTTCGTTTAAGATCATCAATTTGATGCAATAAATCATTGATCTGCTTTTCTTTTTCCAACTCCTTCATCCTGTGTTCATCACTAGATTTTTTCGCTGCATCCTCCCATATTTTTTTTCGCTCATCATCAAGTTTACGCGCCATCTCCAGCTCCAACCCCTTCCCTTTCTCCTCAAGCTCCCTTTGTTGTTTCCTCAACTCCAACTCATGCTTTTGGGCATCTTCAATTTTTTTATTTTTCTCTTCAATCTGAAGACGCATATCCTTAAATTTCAAAGCATACGCATCAGTTGCTTCCTTACGAACCTCTTCAACCACTTTCTCACGCTCAACTGCGACTTTCTGTAACACCAGCTGCTCCAAAGATTGTTGAGATTCAAGAATCTTCTGCTCTCGGGAAAGAAGAACCTGCTCCTTTTCCGCAAACTGCTTTTCCTTCAACTTTGCCTGTTCATCGAACTCCTTCTTCATCTCACCTCTCAACTGTGATTCAATCGCTTCTGTAAGCTGAATTTCATGTTTGCAATTGGTACAGATAATAGTTTGTGTAGACATAAGTCTCCCCAGCCAGTTGGTAATAAGTCAAAATGCTGATATCGATTCAAGTTTCATCAGTATACCTAATTCCTTCACTCACTAACATCATGAAGCTTCCCTCCAAAGGTAATAGGTTGTTTCCCCTTCGAAATCCGCCACGCGTTGCTATCTCGCAACGAGTAAACACACCCACAATATTCCTGTGTATAAAATTGCTCTCGTTTCGAAATTGCAGACGAACGAGCAGAACCACCTTCTTTCCGCCAGTTGTAATCCCAATACACAATCCCAGGATAATAAGAAGCCGCTTTCATTCCACAGGCATTCACCTGATTCATATCCTTCCAACGGGAAATAGCTAGTGAACTTGCTATAACAGGAAAATTATTCTCATAAGCATACAACGCCGTCCGCTCGAAACGCACATCAAAACACACGGCGCAACGTTTTCCACGCTCAGGTTCGCGTTCTAATCCCTTTGCACGTGCAAACCAGTTTTCGGTATCATAATCGGCATCTACAAAAGGAACATGCAATTTCTTGGCGAATGCAATATTTTCGTCTTTACGTATACGATATTCTTCTGCAGGATGAATATTAGGATTGTAAAAGAACACAGTATACTCAATCCCCGATGCAGATAAAGCCTCCATAACTTCGCCAGAACAAGGTGCACAACAGGAATGAAGAAGTGCTTTCTTTTGTCCATTTGGGGGTATAAGGAGCGGTCTCTGGAAATCACTCACAACCATCGCCTCCTAAGCTTCGGAATAAATACACCCTACACTGCCAAATGAAGAAGAACCTTTTTGCTTTGCGTAATACAAACATCTTTAGTGTTTTTGGCAACACCTTCGTTCCACTGCAACTGAAAAATATAGCTCTTATCATTGGTATTCAAACTAGAAATCCAGTAAAGCAAATCATTATCAGCAGAAAGAGTCATTTCCTTACCTGCAATCCCAGCATAATTCACATCTTTCTGGATAACCTGAAAACCTGAATCTTCAAAACCAAAACCACCAGCTCCGAGAGAAAAATTACAGGTTGAATTCGATTTTAGATGTAGAATATTCTGCCCAGAAACTCTTTCCAACAACCACAACGAAGGTAGATAGGCAATTGTAAAAGGATCTCCATACACCGTCTGTAAAGAAATACTTTCCAACGGAGATTTTTTTGAAATCACCGATTCTTCCACCCAACCAAATGTACTTTTCTTTGAAAAGTAAGCATGAATAAAACCATCCCGCTTTAAAGATGAATTAGTCTTAAACTCATCACCAGGATCAGCTGTTTCAACCTGCTCTCCTCTAGGTGTGTCAAGCATTGCCAGCTCTTCTGAAGCATACATTACACCTGTGTAGTCTAAGGGATTGTAGTGAACTGAAGAAAGATATTTTTTCATAACAAAACCGCTTCGACCGTTAAATTCCAATGCATCAAAAGAAGCATTATCTACAATTTCTTTAACCATTACACCCACCCCAATTGGAATGATCTCATACACTTCTGCGGTTGTTGATGGTGCACTACGAAAATTAAGATTGGTGATCGTGAACATTTCCCTAGGACTGCCAGGAGTACCTTCAGGAGTAACTGTAACTGTGCCAGTAAGTTCACTGACAAGAATAGGGGTAGGAATGATCGAAGAATCAACCGATGTTGGAGAAGAGGATGAATACCAGACAACGAGCCCCCCAACAACCAGTAGAAGCAATATAGTAAACACCGGACTAAGAGAAATTCGTTCCCGTTGTTGCGTTGTTACTATTTCATCTTGCAACTCAGCAGCTTCACTTTGCAGCTTCTCCTGAGCTTGAAGGTGCGCGCCACATTCAAAACAAAAGTTAACATCGCTGTAGGGTTGTTTAACCCCACATTCAGGACAATACATAAAAAAAACCTCGCTATACAAAAACATTGTAACAGGTAAAACTAACTCCCGACAAAGAATTTTAGAGGACACAATCGAAGCATTAATAATATGCTGTTACAACTAAAAGAACTAACCGTTCAAACACCTCCTTTCATTTACAACAACGCACTACTTCCGATACAATCAAAACAATTCTTCAACAAAGGAATATACATGAATTCAAAAAGAATTTTTATTGCCCTCTCAGCAATAGTCATTACCCTTTCAACATCTTTTGCACTTGCACAACAGAAAACTCCTCAATCCGAACCTGTCAATTTTTTCGCTCAAGGCTATCAGGCTGAGTGGGTTTCCCAAACCCCAGGCAATATTGACGCTGATCATTTCAGCGCCAAACCTGGAGATGTAGTAACATTCAAAGCAACCTTTAAAAACACCGGTCAAAAAGTTTGGAAAAACTCCGGCGATGAAGCTGTAACTATCTCCATTTTCAAAGATCTCAACGTCAAAACTGCTCCACTCTTCACAGGCTTTGACGACCCAAACAACACAGAAACGTTTGGGCAAAGCTTCTTCAAACACTCTTCATGGCGCAGTAAGTACAACATTGCCAGCATAGCCGAAACTGAAGTAAAGCCAGGAGAAACTGGTACATTCTCACTTTCATTACAAGTTCCGTCAAATGCTCCAAAAGCCAGTTATCGTGAAGACATTTCTCTTGCTGCTGGCAAACTGTGGATGAAAAACACCAAGAATGGCGATCCACTGAAAGTTGCCCACATCTGGATTGGCATCGAAACAGACATTCCACAAACCACCAGCGACGCTGAAAATAAGATCATCACCGACAGCATCGTTAACACCCTTACCAATGTAAAAAGAGTCAAAATCGATCAAAAATTTAGCGTTGAGCTATTAGGTGATTTAGCGAAACTAAACTTGCTGGCATATAAAGACAAGTTGAACGTCAACTCGATATTACTCTATCTTTTTCAACTAAATTTTTCAGGAAAAGTAGATTATGTAAAAGAAGATGCACAGTTCGACTGGAACCTGAATATTGGCTACAAACACAATAACATAGAGAAAAACAGCTACATCAAAGCAACGATCATTCGCATTGCAGCAGATAAAACAATGTACCTCAAAATAAACGACTACGATCTCTCCATTCTTGACGACCTAGCGTTTATCTATCCAGAAGCTAAAGCGTATAAAACCGAAGCCGAGTACTACCTCTCCGAACTCAAACAAACATGGTTGAAAGAAATTGGCAGCTCCTATGGAGATGCGCTTCAACCGCTATTCATCCCTACAAAATCCGCTGAAAAATACACCCAATACCCATTCCTCAAATGGGACGGCAACGACAGCCTCCAAGCCGACACTCAAGGATTCAAAGACCACTACCTCACTATCGACAACGAACTCTTTGCAAAATTCATGTACCACCAGTTCTATGAAACGCAGACTAGTTATAATAGTGAAGAAAGCATACAAAAAAACTTGAATGACACCTATAAAAAAATAAAAACATTCGGCATACATATCTGGACGGATAAAGATAACTTCGTGAGAAAAAGTGCACTATCCTTACTCTATCCAGTTCCTGAAGAAAATTATAGTCTCCTATTCAAACAGGAAGGAACGTTGAATGAGATTAACATACCGTTTACAATCAATACACCTAGCTCATCAATAACCGCAGAGGAACTTACCAAGAAAGTTACATCAAAACACCCTCCAACCGCCACCCCATCCAGAGCAATACCAGTAACAATTGAAGATATAGTTATTGGAACAGGTGCTGTAACTGCACAAGATAAAAGAGTAACTGTAAATTACACAGGAACATTAGCTAACGGAAAGAAATTTGATAGCACCTTCGATGAAAACCGCGGTCCCTTTACCTTCACTATGGGTAAAGGAAACGTTATCGAAGGATGGGAAATTGGACTTACAGGAATGAGAGTCGGTGGAAAAAGAAAACTTACAATTCCCCCTGAATACGCATACGGAAAAAAAGGATACCCGCCTGTTATTCCAGAAAATGCAACGCTATTTTTTGAAATAGAACTATTGAAAGTAGAATAAAAGCTACCCTACTCACCAAAAGCAAACCTATAACTCAACAACTTATACACCAACTTCGCCGTCAAAAAATCCGGTGCCTGATTTGCCTCATTGGGCAAAAGCTCAACAACGTCCGCCCCCACAATAGTCCGTTTCTCCGCCACTCTCCGCAACAACCGCACCACCTGATACCAGTTTAAACCACCAGGCTCTGGAGTGCCAGTTGACGGCATGATACTACTATCAAACACATCAATATCCAAAGAAATATACACCTTATCCGATAACTTCTCCACCACCCTATCAATCCAATCATACCCATCAACCAACTGATCAGCAGGAAAAAACGTATCCTTATTGATATTTTTTAATTCCGAAGAATCAACAGCCCTGATACCAACTTGCACAACCGCATTAACACCAGGCATTTCCTTCACCCTAGCCATAACCGAAGCATGACTATAGATACTTCCCTCATATGAATCCCGCATATCCCCATGCGCATCAAGCTGCAACACCGAAATATCCCTAAAAAAATCAGCATGTGCCTTGATTGGACCATTAGAAATGGCATGCTCCCCACCAAGAGTCAGAACAAACTTTCCATCAACAAGTAGTGAAGTAACCCGTTCATGAGCTTGCTTATTGAGCTCCTCGGAGGTTTCCGCAACAACAGGTTCTGCTGTATGAATTCCCTGCAAATACACTTCAGAATTCGTCTCCAAATCATACAACTCAACCTGCGCAGATGCAGCTATAATCGCATCAGGCCCTTTATCTGTTCCATGCATGTATGAAGTGGTCTTATCAAAAGGAACAGGAAGAATAACAATCTTCGCAGTCTGATAGTCAGAATTCTCAGGAGGCAACGCACCAAAATTTGGAAGAGTTTCCATAGTAGAAATTCATTAAGAATAGTAGGAAATAAAAACGAATCATATCAAATCCCCCCTTTAGTAAAGGGGGCTAGGGGGTTTTTAGCATTCAAAAATAAACCCCTCCAACAAACTACTTCAAATCAGTAACCAAAACAGCAGCCGAAATAGTCGTCGTCCACAACCCATGCTTATTTCCCTGTGCTGACTGAACAGTATTCATAGTCTTAAAGATTTTTCCGCTAGCTTTATACTCCTGCTTACGCTCATTCCAAGCCGTATCAGGATCAAAGTCGATGCCAAGAGTCGTAGCAAGCATTGTTGCCGCGAGATCCTCAGCATACTCCCCAGCTTTTTCATCTGTCTCACCATAAGCATGGTGTTCGGAAATGTAACCATACGTTTTACTATCCTTAGGAACAGCCAAACCAATTGCAGAAGAGATCAAACGATTGGGCTCATTGGTTTCACTTCTTGCCATAACACAGAAAACAATCTGTCCTGGACGAAGATGCTTCAACCCTTCAGCAGGTTTTACAATTTTACAATCAGGTGGAAAAATACTAGAAACATACACCAGATTAAATTTTTCAATACCACCCGCACGAAGCGCAAGCTCAAACGAAGCAAGCTTATCTTTATGAACACCTGCACCTTTTACAAAAAACATTTTCTTAGGAATCAAAGCAACAGCTCCTTGCAGATTACATGTTTGCAGGCAGATAAAACTGCCTCAACACAGTTATTGGTCTAAAAGTAAATTAAACTGTTTTGCTGAACGATTTTTCCAACTGCCCTGATGATACGCATAGCTAGCTAGCAGTGGAAACGTAAGTGTAGCTTCAGAATAAACCATCTGCTCATAGTTATCATCAACCTTACCCCAAGAATGAGCTTCCTTGAGAGTAGAACCAGAAAGCGCACCATCACGCTCGTCAGCAACAGTAATCTGAATAGCATATTTATGCATCCCAACTTCCTTATCCAAAATATCCGCCGCTACAGTAATATCCTGTGCAAAATTTTTCGGCACGCCTCCACCAATCATCAACAACCCCGTATCCTTGCAAGCAATTTTCACTTTTGTAAGCTCAAGAAAATCCTTGGCAGAATCGATTGAAACCTTTGCAGCAGAACCACGATGCCACTGATGGTGTACCAACCCAAAACCCGCACTACAATCTGAGAAAGCAGGAACAACAATAGGAACCTTTTTCTCATGACAAAGGCGAACAACAGAATCTTTTCCAAGATTATTTTTCACAAGATGAGCACCCATTGCATCAATAAATTCTCTTGATGAATACGGACGTGGCTCAAGCTCATCTGCAATCTTACCAATGGTCATATCACAAACACGAAGCTGATCTTCATCAATATATGTGTCATAAATGCGGTCAATATGCATATTCATCAGATCATCATCATTCACAAAAGGCGTCCCTTGATAATGCTGGAAACCAAGACCTTCAAAAAAATCCTGATCAACAATAATCGCACCAGTGGAAACTATCGCATCAACCATATTATTCTGAACAAGATCAAACACTACCTTCTTTAACCCAGCACTAAATAACGACCCAGCTAAACAAAGAATTACTCCACACTCTGTATCTGCCAGCATTCGGTCGTAAATCTTTGCAGCTCGTGCTAGATTTCTGGCCTGAAATGCCATTTTTTCATATTGATCAATAATTGGTCGCGCATCAAATGACGTAATCGCTACATGCTCGACAGTCTGGTTGAGATAATCGCCTCTTTGCATGAAGATAACCCCTTCGTCAAATAAGATATATGAACCCGAAAGTGCCCACCATCCATAGTAAACTATTTACAACCCAATAGTCTAGAGATTTTTGAAGAAAAATATAGCTGATTTTTCCCATTCACAGCAAGCAACCATAGAAATTAATATTTTTCTACCGTTGAACAGCAATATCTTGTATACTTACTTCATCTGCTTCTAAAAAAACTATTCACTCGCATTCTTCATGGATCTACGCTGGAAAATTAGTCGAATAACCGCTCTCCTGTGTTTCAGGATACTACGGTTATTCGGATCAGGCGCCACTGCTTTACCTGGTCTCATAGCCCTCAAGCTGGATCCTGAGTTTATAACCAAAGCGCTCAAAGGAAAAACCGTAATTACGGTTACTGGAACTAACGGTAAGACCACCACCTCAAACCTTATCGCTAATATTCTTAAACAAGCTGGCATAAACTTTGCAGCTAACCATAGTGGATCTAACCTACTTCGCGGCATAGCATCAACACTTATCGAAACATATACTGCTGATGTATTTGTTTTAGAATCAGATGAAGCCGAATTCAGCGCTATAGTAGAACATACAAGACCTAGATATTGTGTATTCCTTAACCTCTTCCGAGACCAGATTGATAGGTATGGAGAAGTGGATGCAACCTCACAGAGGTGGGAAAAAATGCTTCCTACTGTCCCTCCAGAAACGACCTTTATCATCAATGCCGATGATCCATCTCTAGCATGGTTCGGCATGCAAAAAAAGACCAACGTCATCTATTTTGGAATCAACGACACCACAATAGGAAGCTCTAAACTCAGCTACACAGCCGATGCCGTATTAGCACCCGAGCAAAAAGAAAAGCTGGTCTACGAAACCATTTTCTATTCCCATCTTGGCATATACAAAGATAAAGCTGGAAAATTCTCACGCCCTGAGCTGGATTATGCGGTAACAGATGTACAATTTATTTCTCTCGAAGCAACCTCATACAAAGTGCAGAAAAAAAACAAAGAAACCATCATCATTCAATCCCCCCTTCCTGGGACATTCAACCTCTATAATGGAACTGCTGCCATCGCGCTCGCTTCCGAATTTGGTATCAAAGAAGAAGCTATCAGCAAGGCCACATCCCTCTATCGCCCTGCATTTGGAAGACTGGAAAGAATCAAACTGAGCGAGAAAAAAGAACTTATTCTACTACTGGTAAAAAATCCCGTCAGCTTCGATCAAGCAATAAGCCTGATAGCACGAGGAGAAGAACAAAACAGCGTCCTCGTTGCGATTAACGATAACATTGCTGATGGAAGGGATATTTCATGGCTTTGGGACGTAAATTTCGAAGGATTGGCAAAACACAGTTCCAGTCTCACCGCAACTGGAACAAGAGCCCACGACATGGCTTTAAGAATGAAATATGCTGGATTACCAGTCAGCAAACTTGTCGTCATCAACGACCTCACCCAGGCAATTGAACAATTTATGGAAAAAGCCCCTGGAGAAAAACTATTCTGCTTACTAACCTACACAGCGATGCTAAATATACACCGAACACTAGCCCAAAAAGGCCTTGTTCAACCATTTTACAAAAAGAAACAACAAACATGAGCTCTTCGCAACAACTTACAATTTGCTATCTCTATCCCGATCTCATGAATACCTACGGCGACCGAGGAAATGTACTAGCCCTCCAGCAACGCATCTCTTGGCGAGGAATTGAAGCAACAGTACTCTACCACTCCCTCGGAGACAAACTAGAAACAGGAAAAACCGACATTTACATATTCGGCGGCGGACAAGACCGAGCCCAAATTGCAGTCTCGCACGACCTTCAACAGAAAAAAAACGAACTCAAACAAGATATTGAAAATGGTGTAGCCGCCCTAGCAATATGTGGAGGATTTCAACTCTTCGGAAACTACTACCTAGACCCCCATGGAGTAGAAATAAAAGGCATTGGCATCTTCGATTTAATCACCAAAGCCAGCGACAAACGCATGATAGGAAACCTACTAGTAACCACAACAGGCTGCATGGCTGGAACTACTCTCATCGGCTTCGAAAACCATAGCGGCCAAACCATTCTTGCAGATAATACCCCCGCATTCGCCGCAGTAGAAAAAGGATTCGGCAACAACGGCGAAGACAAAACCGAAGGAGCCATTTACAAAAACGCCATCGGAACCTACATGCACGGCAGCCTCCTCCCCAAAAACCCAAAACTCACCGACTACATCATCCAAAAAGCCCTAGAAAGAAAATACGGCCCCACAACCATCTCCCCCCTCGACGACACCCTAGAAACACAAGCCTTCGCCGAAGCCAACACTCGATTCAACAACAACACATAAGCGAAAGCAGCCAATAAAAAACATACCTCAACGCATCAATAAAGCATACGCAGGAAAACATAATAAATCCCGAGCAAAGCACCCCCATATCAGGGAAGTTCATCTGCAACGCAACGCCCGATGTCTCCATCCTCCAACCCGCTCTCTGATGACTTTTATGTCACTTTTTTCCTCTTCGACTCCCACCACTTACTGAGATTAAAAAAGTGACGCGGTTTTTGCTACTTTTTGCCAAGACCAAAAAGTAGGATGAAAAAGCCGCAAGAACTCCAACCTACGGCTTAGAGATCGTAAACTGTAGCGTTCATAAACCCACGTCTCCCGAGACAAGGCATACCATTGTCTCTACGGCGAAAACATAAAAAACCCAGAAAACCTGTCACCAAAACAGAATTTCCTGGGCTCAAAAAAAACAAAACTTACTCTACACTCAACAACTCCACATCAAAAATCAATGTAGCATTCGCTGGAATAACCGGAGGATACCCAGTTTTACCATAACCAAGCTCTGAAGGAATAGTCAATTTCCTTCTACCACCAACCTTCATACTCAGAACACCAATATCCCAGCCCTCAATAACCTGACCTTTACCAATCACAAAAGAAAAAGGCTGGTTACGATCTCTTGAACTATCAAACTTTTTACCATCAGTAAGCGTACCTGTGTAATGCACAGTAACCTTCTTTCCTGCAACCGGTGAAGCACCAGTTCCTACGACAATATCCTCGATTTGTAAATCTGCTGTTGGCTTCACTGTAGCCTCCTTAGTAGTAGATGGTGTTTTGGTTTCACTTCCCGTAGTCTGCACACAACCAACAAGCACCAATAACCCTAAAACAAGAGCAAGAGTGCCAATAAAACGCTTCATGAAATTTTTCCTTAATAATTACCTCTACACTATAAAACCATCCGCAATAATTGAAAAGAGTGCAAACTAAAAACCTAAAAGCGCAAAGCATCTCAATGCTGAAGGCGTAAAGAAAGTTGGCTGCTCAAGACGTAACTGAGAAATAGTATCTAAGGAAAAAAATCTCCCTTCCACAATCTCGCTCAAATCAAGAATAAACGGACCATCATGCTCAGTTGTATACACTCTAGAAAATTCTGTTTCATGAGGATAAAACCAGAGAAATTTCCCCAGCTCTTTCCAATCACTAACCACAATCCCGATTTCCTCCAAACATTCTCGTTTCATTGCTTCATCATAACTTTCCCCACTGCTCACATGCCCACTGACAGAAACCGTCCAACGCAAAGGATAAGTATCCTTAGTGGCACTTCTTTGCTGCAAAAAAATATCCCCTTGCTTATTAAACACCACAACAAAAATCGCTCGATGAGTAAAATCAACACGACTGTGACAAAGATGTCGAGGTGCACAACCAACAACTGCATCTTGATTATCAACAACATCAAAGAGTTCATCCGTATCTTGCATATGACTCCTCCAGAACAGACAACAACTGGTCTTGGAAATAATCAATTTCAAAGCACCACAGCGTCGCTTGGTGTGTTCTACCATCGATGCTACAATAAACCATGTCTTTCCGTAAGGTAGCAAGCATGAAAAAATGTATACCACTCTGTTACATAATGGCGTTTCTACTCACAGGATGCCAATTTATCAACCCAAAATCCAATGACCCCAACTTGGTAAAAATACCTACCCTCATTGAAGCCTTCCACACCTGTATGAATACAAAAACCAGTAAAGAGTGCTATGACTTCATCGCTCAGGATGACAATGTAATCGCCAGCACAGACATTGTAAGAAAAGTATTACCTGAGCTCCCTTTGTACACTCGACAGTTTTCTTCAATCGAATGGGATACTGCCAAGGAAGAAAAAAGCCCCAGCAAAGAAGAAAAACTTTATACTATCTCTGGTAAAGCCACGCTGACCACCAATGAACAGATGCTACTAACCTACAAAATAATTGAACAGAACACTACACTTAAAATCTACACACTTTCTTTCGAAGACGCTTCAGCGCAAAATGAAACACCTGAACTGAACCAATAATCTAAATCACCCGTTTCATACCTTTCAATTTCCTTTACAATTCTCCCTACCCTCAAAATAGTTACCGCCGTGTCAAATCAAGTAAAAAAGACACCGAAGCAGGTGAAGAGTGAGCCGAG
>JBAXVQ010000025.1:0-23548 GCA_037128935.1 bacterium
GCGTCACTTTTTTAATCTCAGTAAGTGGTGGGTATCGAAGAGGAAAAAAGTGACATAAAAAGTTATCAGAGAGCGGAATGGAGGTTGGAGACATCAGGCGTTGCGTTGCGGAAGAACTTTCCTGATATGGGGGTGCTTTGCTCGGGATTGTTTTTATTTTCCTGCGTATGCTGTTTGTTTGTTCAATGTTGTACATTGAATGTTTTAATTTTTCTTTAAATGCGATTAATTATGGTTATTGTTGGTTTTTTTCGCAGGGTTCGGTGTGGACTATTACGTCTTTGATTTTTGGGTAGGTTGTTTTGAGTTTGTCTATGACGGTGTGGGTGATTTTGTGGGCTTGTCGGATGGTGATTTCTGGGTCTACGCCTATATGGAGGTCAACGAGGATTTCTTCGGCGCTGCCGCGGGAACGGATTTTGTGGCAGAAGCGTACTTCACTGATTTCCATGGTGGTTTTTAAAATTAGATCAGGATCCATTTGTACAGCATCGGAGAGGATCATTACGCCGTCTTTTATGATGCCAAATCCTGCTTTGGCAATGAGAATAATAATAACAGCGGAGCCGACGAGGTCGATCCAGTTGAGACCAAATCCTATTCCAATAAGGGAAACTAGTACTACGCTTGAAGCGAATACATCACTTTGGGTATGTTTTGCATCTGCGATGAGAATGTCACTGCCCAGTTCTTTTCCTCTTTTGGATTCATAGGTTGTTACACCTAGGTTGATGAGCAGTGTGCTGATAATGGTAATGAAAGTGAAGGGTGTGGTTTCAGGCAATGAAGAAGTTGTGATGCGTTCGTAGGTACTTTTTGCGATGGTGAATGCTGCAATGAGGATCATTATGCCGATAACGGTTGATGCAAATGTTTCAAATTTTTTATGTCCGTAGGGGTGATTTTTGTCGGCTGGTTTTCCACTTATGGAAAGTGCGATGAGGCCGACAATGTTTGAATTGCCATCAAGTACAGAGTGAAAGCCATCTGCTGTAAGTGAAATAACGTTGAAAAGAAGCCCCACTGTGATCTTTGCTGCAGCTACCAGCCAGTTGAGAATAAGAATCTGCCAAAGTATGGTTTTGACTTGTTTTGTGTTATCCATAGTACTGTTTTATATTGCCTTTTCGTAGGAAGAGATTTCATTTTCGTATTGCATTGTGATGCTGATATCGTCAAGGCCATTGAGGAGTTTTTCTTTATTTGATTGATCGATGGTGAAAGAATAGCTTTTGTCTGCAGCTATGACGGTTTGATTTTCGAGGTTGATAGTTATTGGGAGCTTGTGGTCTTGATAAACAGCGTTCATCATTTCTTTTACTTCTTCTTCGGACAGTTCGATGGTTAGGAGGCCGTTTTTGTAGGAGTTGTTGCGGAAAATATCGGCAAAAGCTGGTATGTCTCCGACTTTTGGGGCGATGATGGCTTTAAATCCAAATTGCACCAGAGCCCACACAGCGTGTTCACGTGAAGAACCACAGCCAAAGTTGTTGCCAGCGAGCAGTATTGAAGCGTTATGAAATTGAGGTTTGTTTAGTTCAAAAACAGGATCCAGTACTTCTTTTGTGAGTATGTAGTCGCATTTTTCTTCGTCGATTTTGCAGATGGTTTCTGTGGTGTATTTCCAGTCGTAGAACAGGAATGGTCCATACCCTGTGCGGGGAACACGTTTGAGAAACTGTTTTGGGATGATGGCGTCAGTGTCCACGTTTGCGCGGTCGAGAACGGCTGCTGTTCCGGTTATGGTGGTAAATGGTTGCATGGTAGTTGCCTTCCACAATTATGGTTCAATCGAAGTGTTATTTTTACATGTTAAAAGTACGTATAACCCTGTTATCATACCAAATGGAGTAATAACGTATAATAAAACATTGTCGATCCAAAGCAAGTATTGGCAAAGTATCCCTACCCATTCTGGACCCGTTGAAACTGCTTCAAATCCACCATGAAACTCGATAGTAGTAAATATCATCTTGATAATAACAGTTAATAGAAGTATCAATATAAATAGTATTATCGGTCCAAAACAAAATAGATAGCCTACGTTTCTTTTTTTTAAGAAAGAAACTTTGTGTGTTGGTTTTTGTTCGTCGCTGCTCATTTACAGGTAATTCCAATTGGTAATGCAGGCTTTTTATTTCCACGTTCTAATGTCTACGAAGTGCCCTGTAACAGCAGCAGCTGCTGCCATCTCTGGGCTGACCAAGTGCGTTCTTCCACCTTTTCCCTGACGACCTTCGAAATTGCGATTCGAAGTCGATGCACAGCGTTCCTGCGGTTCAAGTTTATCAGGGTTCATGGCTAGACACATGCTGCAACCGGCATTTCTCCACTCTGCGCCAGCATCAGTGAAAATTTTATCGAGACCTTCTTGTTCTGCCTGTTTTTTTACTTGTTTAGAGCCTGGGACTACGATGGTTTTTACTTTGCTGTTTACTTTACGGTCTTTCAGTGTGTTTGCTGCGATACGGAGGTCTTCGATACGACCGTTGGTGCAAGAGCCGATAAATACGACATCGACAGGGATTTCGGTGATTGGGGTGCCGGGTTTGAGTCCCATGTATTCAAGCGCTCTTTCGGCGTCTTTTGGTGTAATGTGGCGCGTGTTTTTGGGATCAGGGATTCTGTCTGTGACGGAAATGGTCATGCCGGGGTTTGTGCCCCAAGTTACTTGCGGTGCCAGAGCTGCACCATCGATGGTAAGTGTTTGATCATAGTGAGCATCGGTATCGGACTGGAGTTTTTTCCATTCTTCGATTTTTTTCTCAAGTTCTTCGCCTTTTGGTGCGAAAGGGCGATTTGGCTTTGCTACGTATTCAAAGGTGGTTTCATCTGGTGCGATCATACCTGCACGGGCACCACCTTCGATGCTCATGTTGGCGATGGTCATGCGGGCTTCCATTGAGAGTGCTTTGATGGCACTGCCAACGTATTCAAAAACGGATCCTGTACCACCAGCGGTGCCAATTTCGCTGATTACTTTGAGGATGATATCTTTGGCGTAAACCTTCGGGGAAAGTTGTCCGGTGACTTCTACTTTGAAGTTTTTTGGCTTTCTAGTTTGCCAGAGGGTCTGTGTTGCAAGAACGTGTTCGACTTCTGAGGTTCCAATCCCGAATGCAAGGGCTCCAAATGCGCCATGTGTGGATGTGTGGCTATCGCCACAGACGATTGTTAATCCTGGAAGAGTGATTCCCAACTCTGGTCCGATAATATGCACAATTCCCTGCTGATCCGTGGTGATATCAAAAAGATTGATTCCAAATTCTTTGGCATATTGGCGGAGAACATCAACTTGCTTACGGGCAATGGGGTCTTTGATGTTGAATAAGTCATCGGTTGGGATGGAGTGATCCATCGTTGCGAAGGTTAGTTTCGGTTGGCGAACTTTTCTACCGGCGAGCTTGAGATTTTCAAAGGCTTGAGGACTGGTTACTTCATGAACGAGGTGACGATCAATATAAAGGAGGGTGTTGCCGTTAGGAAGTTCCTTTAGTACGTGGTTCTGCCAGACTTTGTCAAAGAGGGTTTTTCCCATGATATGCTCCTGTTCTGCGGTCTTTTTGTTCACATAATGATTGCATGGAAAAGGCGGTTTTGTCAATCAATACTGTGATGTTATACACTAATTGCCAGATTCGATTTTTTAGGAAAAAAACATGGAGCAAACACTCCAGATTCAATCTAGTAGTATATTTAGAGCGACGGTGTCTGGTGCTATTGCGGCTATTGTTGGGATGTTTTTGTGGATGGTGATTCCTCTTCTGACCAAACTTCAGGTTTCCTATACAGCAATTGTTATTGGTGTTTTTGTTGGTATTGTAGTTAGAGTAGCTGGTCGAAGTACAAGTCGGGTTTTTGGTTGTTTGGCGGCTGGTTTTTCTTTACTCAGTTGTATGGGTGGTTATCTATTGACGGGGATTGCTCTTGGTGCAATCAAGCATGGGAAACCATTTTTTACGTATGCTAGAAGTTTGTCATTTTCTACACATGTTAGTTTTATTTCTGCTACATTTACGAGGCCAACATCCTTATTGTTTTATGGATTAGCTATTTATCTCGCGTATTTCACTGTAGTTAGGCATAAAAAGGTTGTTCAATAACACTTTATTTTTTGCAAAGGAATTAGTATTTATGAATCTTCCTATCGTTCGTGAACCAGAAGTGTATTTAGTTGGTAAACAGGTTGTTGTTCAGGACGAAGTGCAGCGTTTTCTTGGGGATAACGATTTGGTTTGGGAAACAGATGCAGAACGGGCTGCAGAAATGTTGCCAGAGATGGCGGGGCGTTTATGCTACATGTCTTATGGGGCAGGGAGAAAAACTAACAAAGAGTATTTGGAAAATATTTTGAAAGCTGGTCATGGTTCGGTGCTTGAGCATTCAGTCTGGAATTTTTTGATCACGAATGTTTCTCGTTCTTTTACTCATGAGCTTGTCAGGCATCGCGCAGGTTTTGGGTATTCGCAGCTTTCTCAGCGTTATGTGGATGAGTCAGATACTGTTTTTGTTGAGCCTGATTGTATTGCTGAAGACCCTGAGTTGCATGCGATCTGGGTAGAAACGGTTCAGAAGAGTCGAGATGCCTATATCACTCTCACGGCTAAACTTGCGGAAAAGTTTGGGAATGTGGAATCCGCGACGCTTCGTAGAAAAATGGCTCGGCAGGCCGCTCGTTCTGTTTTGCCAAATGCAACTGAGACCAAAATTTTTGTCACTGCAAATGCACGTGGGTTGAGAAATTTCCTTGAGCTTCGCGCTAATGAGCATGCTGAAGTGGAGATAAGGAAAGTGGCGGACAAGATTTTCACGATTTTGCAAAAAGAGGCTCCGAATATTTTCTCGGATTATGCGGAGAAGAAGTTGGATGATGGGACTGTGGCGGTGGAAACGGTATTTAGGAAGGTGTAATTATGGTTTAGATTGAAGATGTTGGTGTGTTTGAGTGGTTTTGAGGAGATTGCTCTTTCATTTTTTCTATCGTTTCCTTATGTGTCAACCAAGCGTTTGGGATGATTTTATCAGTGTCATTTCGGGTAACATCATAGGGTTGAGCAATTTCCAGTTTGGGTGAGTTTCTGTTTAGTAAGGCTTGCCACAAGCCAAACTTGTTATTTCGTGGCATTCTTTGTTGAGTTCCATAGATGCTGACAGCTAGAATTGTTAAGGCTCCAGTTCTTGTGATGACCTCGTTTGCGATATCTGCTGTAAACCTTTTGGCTTTATCATAATTTCCGGGTAATTCTTCTTCATTATTAGCTCTGGTTCCTGCAGGAAATAGTACTACATCGTGGCCGCTGCAGAGAGCTTCTATGATTGTAGTACGAGTGTTTTCAAGGAGTTTTCTTTTTAATTCTCTATCTTTGAAGTCCGCTAAATTTTGTGGTGGGATGGTTGGTAGTAATAAGCTGGTGTCCTCAAACATAGAAAGCGTGAATATGCTTTGGTGAGACTCTTCTGAAAGTGCGGCGATTCCGGCGATTGCGTAGGGTTTGGTTTTGAGAGCTTTTTTGATTGCAGGGAAATCAAGATTGCTCATATGCGGGGCTATAATGAGTCTTCCAGTGGTGGAGTTTTTTTCAATATTTTCTTTGCCTGTTATTTTCAGACCTCGTAAGAGGAAGTTGAGAGCTTGCTGAAGGAGTTTTCGGGCTGGTTTGATCAGCCTTCTTTTTCCGACGATTTCTTGCCATTCTGGTCCGGCATGGGAGAATTCTACTGGCTCTGTTAGTACTTTTCCGAGTCTGGATAATTCTTTTCCGTCTTTTTTGTAAAAAAATCTATCAATTGCCATGGGGACCTTTTTTGCTTTGAAATTTTATTTTTCTTGTTGTATATTGCAACAAAGCTTGTTTCTTTTGTCAATTTATCTTGACATTGTTTTTTGAAAGATTTATTTACTTTGGGTGAATATTTTAGATATTAGAGTTAAGGTGTACCATTAGAAGGTCATTCTAGTGGCTTTTTTTGTTATGACACGCTAGAATCAAGCTGGATATTGATCTTTAGAGGAACCTGTTTTTCCTATGAATCCTGAAACCCTGCAAGAAAAAGTGTTGGTTGTTCCTTCTTCTAAGATTTATATCGATGGGAAGTGGGAAGGGATGTTGACGTCTAAGGTTGAGAAGTATTTGGATGTGATACATACTGAGCATTTCTTTCTTTCCCGCGAATTGGCGGAGTTTGATCCTACTCATCAGCAAATTATTCCGTATCTCGTTTTTCGGAGTGGAAAACAGTATTTTGTGATCAAAAAATTGAAGGGTTCTAGCGAGAAGCGACTGCATCAGAAGTTTATGATGGGAGTTGGTGGGCATATCAATGAAGAGGATAGTGGTGTTGGAGAGAATATTCTTGAGGCAGGCATCAAAAGAGAGTGGGAAGAGGAGGTTTTGTACTCAGGAAATTATACGAAGCGTTTAGTGGGAATTTTAAGCGATAGCAAGACACCCGTTAGTGAGGTACATCTTGGGTTGGTCTACCTTGTTGAAGGGGATAGTCACGAAATTGATACAGCAGAGCCTGAAAAGATGTCAGGAGAGTTAGTGCATGAGTCAGATCTGAGGCAGTATTATGAGAATATGGATTCGTGGGGAAGAATTATTATCAGATGGATAGAGCAAGGGCAACCGGTGGGGGATGAGGTGTTTGCGTAGTTTTTTTTCATTCAGTCGGATAGTGGGGGTGTTGAACCTCCTAAATTCCCCTTCACAGGGAGACTTTGAAGGCACCATATATGACTTTACCTCCGCAATACGAGAAGATTTCCAGACCTCCTTGGGAAGAGTATTTTATGCAGATTGCTTTCCTAGTTGCAAAGCGCGCTACTTGTTTACGTCGACAGGTTGGGGCGGTTATCGTGAAGGATCGGCATATTTTAACAACAGGTTATAATGGCCCTCCAAAAGGTTTTCATCATTGTGATGAGCATGGCGGATGTCCAAGATTGCAAGCGAATGTGGAGTCAGGGAAAGGGCATGATGCCTGTTGGGCCTTACATGCAGAGCAGAATGCGATTATCCAGGCGGGGTATCACGGGGTTTCCATTCGTGATTCGGAACTGTATTGTACGACACAGCCGTGTAGTATTTGCGCGAAAATGATCATCAATGCAGGTATTACTAAGGTGTATTATGTGGGTGGATATCCTGATGCATTGAGCAATGAGTTGTTTGCGAAGACGGGAGTGGCGTTGGTGAAGTTGGAGTGGCAGGGGAAATAAAAAAAACCGCTCACTAGTGAGCGGTTTTTTTTATTTAAACAGAATTTGCAGTTGTTACTTTGCTACGATCTCGTTGATCTTTAGCACGGTTTGCAGCTGTCTGTGGCCGTTTTTTCTGCGGTAGCGTGATTTGGCTTTGAACTTGTAGACATAGAGTTTGGGTGCTTTGGTCTGTTGTTCAAGGGTAGTGGTTACTTTGGCGCCTTCGATGTATGGGGTACCAACAGTTACGTTTCCTTTGTCATCAGAGATAAGGAGTACCTTATCGAGGACGATATCCAGACCTTGTTCGCCTTCAAGCTTTTCTGTCGTAAGTTTGTCGCCAACTTTGACGCGTTCTTGTTTGCCGCCTACTTCTACGATCGCGTACATGGGCACTCCTTCTTACCTTAACGGGATGAAAGTGAAGAAATTCACCTATCTCTAAATCACCTTGCAAAAGGGATTTTGAAAGCTTATTTGAGCTCGACTTTGGCGCCGGCTTCTTCGAGTTCTTTCTTGATGGCTTCGGCTTCTTCTTTTTTCACATTTTCTACAACTGGCTTTGGTGGAGTTTCTACAAGGTCTTTAGCTTCTTTCAAGCCAAGTGTCTGGTTGAATTTGCGTACTACTTTGATGACGTTGATTTTGTTTGCGCCACCGTCAGTAAGTACAACGTTGAAGCTAGTTTTTTCTTCTGCAGGAGCAGCAGCTTCTGCGGGAGCAGCAGCAGCGGCAACGGCTACTGGAGCAGCAGCTGTGATACCGAATTTTTCTTCGATAGCTTTAACGAAATCATTTAATTCAATGATGGTCATTTGTTCGATTGTAGCGAGAAGCTCTTCCTGAGAAACTTTCTTGGTTGTCATGTGTGACTCCTTGATTGGTTAAAAGTTAAAATTAAGACAAAAATTACTTACGATGTTTTTGTAGCTGCAACGGCCTTGAGCGCGTAGAGTAGTTCTCTCTGCTTGGCTTGGGCAACGTTGAGTAGTCCGTACAGTGGTGAATTAAGCATACCAACTAATTTGCCGAGCAAGGCTTCTTTAGATGGAAGTGTTGCAAGTTCTTCAACCTGTTCT
Source organism: bacterium (assembly GCA_037128935.1). GTDB lineage: Bacteria > Patescibacteriota > CG2-30-54-11 > JBAXVQ01 > JBAXVQ01 > JBAXVQ01. The sequence continues at coordinate 8,284 of JBAXVQ010000025.1, forward strand.
CTGGTGAGAAACGTGCCTTGGAAAATTGCGCCTTTGATATCGAAGCTTTCGATGTCACTAGCGAATTTTTTGAGCACTTTGGCTGGAGAGGTTTCGTCTCCGTAGGCAAAAGCTACGGTTGTTGGTCCTGCAAAGATAGCGTCGAGGTCAAGTGTTGCACCTGCACCACCTTTTTTCACTGCTAGTTTGGTGAGTGTGTTTTTCGCCACATTAAACTCAGCATTGAGTTTGCGAAGATCAGTACGAATTCCTTGAATTTGACTGACGGTAAGTCCACGAGTATCAGTGAGAATCATGATTTTCGCGTTTTGGACTTTTTCCGCAAGTTCTTCGACCTTTGCTTCTTTTTTGACTGTAGGCATAGGAAGTTCCTTTGCTGTTAGCACTACGCTTTTCGCAGTATGCTAGTTATGATCGTGGAAAGTTAAGAAGAAGGTTGGGATAACTCTGTAAGTTTCTCAAAACCTCTGCAGGGTGAACGTTTAACCCGTAAGGGCCCGGCGATCTTCGGTTTTCCAGTTATTAATACTAATCTTTTGATTTGGTGATGTCAATAAGGGCTGATACGTCTAGTGCAATGCCAGGTCCCATAGATGCATTAAGTGCTGCACTTTTGAGGTACTGACCTTTGGCTCCGCGTGGTTTTGCACGAAGAATTGCATCGACAAGTGCACGGAGGTTGTCGACAAGTTGTGCATCAGTAAAAGATGCTTTTCCAAAAAAGGTGTGTACGATTGGTTGTTTTTCGAGCCTGTATTCTACACGACCTTTTTTGAGGGCTTCAATGGTTTTTTCGATATCCATGGTTACTGTGCCTGATTTTGGATTAGGCATGAGTCCTTTGGTTCCGATGATTTTTGCAATTTTACCAACTTCTGCCATCATGTCAGGAGTTGCAACGGCAACGTCAAACTCGAACCAGCCGCCTTTAATTTTTTCAATAAGGTCGGTATTTCCTACATGATCAGCGCCAGCCTTTTTTGCTTCTAGCTCTTTTTCACCTTTGGCGAATACAAGAATGCGCTGTTTTTTTCCAGTTCCGTGAGGGAGTGTAATTGTTCCTCTCAGTTGCTGATCAGCTTTGTTGGGATCAAGATTGAGCACAACATGCAGTTCAAGTGTTGGGTCAAATTTAACGAATGTGGTTTTTTTGGCGAGTGCGATTGCTTCGGCTGGTGTGTAGTGCTTGGTTTTCTCTACTAGTTTTACGACTTCGCGGTACTTTTTTCCATGTTTTGCCATGAGGTGTTCCTTTCGTGGTGTTTGCGAAAATATTGGGTACTTTCTTCCACGGATACTGTGAATTATGGGTTAGTTTGCTTTAGATGCTGTATTGCGGTTTTTCTGACGGTGAAGAAATAAATTACTGCTCCAAAAATTGAAAAAACAACGAGTACGATTATCCAAATTACTTTATTGTTCACTGGTCTTTGGATGCAATCTATTAGCATAAAAAGCCAGAAAATTGATAAGGGAAAGACCAGTACAAATGTGCCAACTAGTAGCCAAATAAACCAACCGTTTTTTTTCATAAATCCATCAGTGGTGAAGTTTTGATGAAAATCGGTGTCTAGTATAAGCCATTTCCCATCAATTTTTTCAAAGACGTAGTAGTTGGTAAATCCTTGTAGTGTCCAATTTGTACCTCTTGCGGTGGCTGGTCCTTCAACTTTTATCTTTTCTGGGCTTATCTGTTCAAAACGGGTGATTTCTTGGATAAAGAGTATTTTTTTTCCTGATAGGGTTTTCGTGATGGCATTTCTTAATTCGATGGAAGCGTTGGGTGAAAGTAATGCGGTTATAGTATCGCTCTGCCCAGTGCTAAGAGCTTGTTGGAGTGCTGCAACCTGTTTTAGCACTTCCTGAGTTTCGTTTTGCTGTGTGAGTGCGTAGGATGTGAAGGGGAGAAGGAAAAGTAGCGTTGTTATGATAGAAGCTGCAAAAAATTTTACTCGCATATGATTCCTTTCGTGGTGCAAATGGAAGTAGTTATCTTCCTCCCACGGATGGTTGCAAATTATTTTAAAAAGGTTATGAGTTAGTCTATGACTTCAATACCCATGCTTTTCGCTGTTCCTTCAACCATGCTCATGACTGCTTCGATAGAATGGGCGTTCGTGTCAGAAATTTTGATCTCAGCAATTGTTTTTACCTGTGCTCTCGTGATCTTGCCAATTTTGTTCTTGTTTGGTTGGGCAGAACCTTTGGCAATGTTGATAGCTTTGGCGATGAGGTCGGAAACCGGAGGTGTTTTCAGTTTGAATGTGAATGTTCTGTCTTCAAATACCGTAAGTTCAACTGGAATGATCTGTCCAAGTTTGTCTTTGGTTGCTTCGTTGTATTGTTTGCAGAAATCCATGATGTTGACGCCATGCTGACCGAGCACTGGACCAATAGGAGGTGCTGGGTTTGCTTTTCCGGCTTCGATCTGGAGTTTAATGACTGTTTTGACTTTCTTTGCCATGGTGGGGTAATTCCTAAATCCTAATTTCTAAATTCTAAATGATGTAATCGATTTTGTCCAGAAGTGTGTATTTACCGTGTACGTATATTCGGGGAGCGCTGGTGAAAAAGGTTATTTTACCCGCATGATGTCGATTTCAACAGGAGTTTCTCGACCAAACATGTTGATAAGCACTTTGACTTTACCGCGTTCGTCATCAATTTCTACTACTTTTCCAGTCATTTTAGCGAATGGGCCATCTTTAATATCTACAACATCACCAACTTTGAATTTGACGTTGTACTTTGGAGCTTCCATGCCCATGTGGGTCAAAATGGTTTTGAGCTCTTCTTTGGATAGAGATGTTGGACGACCACCAGAACCTGTAAATCCGATAACGGAAGGTGTGTTGCGAACAACAAACCATGAATCGTCATCCAGTACCATATTTACCAGTACGTATCCAGGGAACATTTTTTTAAGTAAGCTGCGTTTCTTTCCACTTCGGTATTCAACGGTTGCTTCTGTGGGTACCACAACGCGAAAAATCTTGTTGTGCATATCCATTGATTCAATACGCTGGGAAAGATTTTTCGCAACGCGATCTTCATAGCCAGAGTAGGTGTGGATAACAAACCACTCTTTTTTTGATCCTGGTAGCTTTTCTTCCGCTTCATATTCTACAAGAAGTGCGTTGAGATCAAGGGGTTTTTTCTCTTCCTTGACGATTGCCTTACCTTTTCCTGTGGGAACAGGTTTGTTTTTGGCGATTTGCGGGGAAGAACTATCTAGCTGTTGTGTCATAGTGCGATCGTCCTACCTCGTTTTTAGCCACTCACGGAGGGCTTTGATGAGCGTGAAAAATCCGTTATCAAAAAGACCCAAGATTATCCCTATTGCTGCTGCAATGGCGATAACAATCAGCGTGAAATTAACCACCTGCTTGCGGGTTGGCCAGATACATTTACCGAGTTCGCTGCGGACTTCAGAGAAGAAGCTGAGAAAGCTCATTCTTGATCCAGCAGAAAGGTTGCCGATTTTTGGTGGTTTTGCCATATGAAAATTGTTCAAAAATACAGATAGTATACTACGTTATGCAGATTTATTCGTCAAGGGAAGGTTTTTGAGTAGGTCTGTGAAAAGTTTGCGATCAAGTATGAAGAGTGCCAACGCAAAGCTGCCTCCAGCTATGATGATGTTGAGAATAAAATTAAGTGGAAGGCTGAAGTACAGACAAACTCCCATGATGCCTGCGGCTAGTATGATTTTTGATAATGATAAGAAACTTTTTAGTGTAAGCGAGGTTTTTCTCAGTATGAACCATGATGAAGTAAAGACTAGTAGTTCCGTTGCCGACGTCATGGATGCTGCACCGATATAGGAGTATCTGGGTATGATAATGAAGTTGAGCCCTACATTGAAGCAGACCGCTAGAAAGTTAAGGATAAGTAGGTTTTTTTGTTTGTTCAGCGAAATAATGGCGCCGTTGTTGAGTGAATTGAAAAAGCTGAGAAATGCAGCAAAGGAAAGGATTTGTAGCGTAATAATAGCATTATCAAAGCTCCCGTCTTTTTTAAGGATATGAATGATTTTTTCTGCTAGTAAGATTATGCTGATAAGCATGGGGAATGCTAGGGTGCCAAGAAACTGAAATGATTTGGTGTAGATATTTTTGAAACGCTCTTTGTCGGCAAAAGCATATTTTGCCAGTATGGGAAAAGTGGCGACCATAAATACTCCTGGGACAAAAATAATATTGTCCAGAATTTTGTACGCAAGCCCATAGATACCTACAACTTCGGTATTATCAAGTCCACTGGCTGGAAGTTGGAGATGGCGAAGCATGAGCATGTCTGCGCGGTAGTATACTCTCCAAAGCACAATCGCTAGCCCAATAGGTAGTGCTTCAACAATAATTTTTTTCCAAAGGCTCCAGTTGAAGCCGATACGGAAGTGAAAAAGTTGTTGCGCGTAGAACCATGTGATTATAAACCAGACAACATTCCCAATCACTCGGGCGAGAACGACCATGAGTACATTCCAGTGTAGTGCCCAAGCTATGACAATCAGCACAAACGTTACAACAGAGCCTACTATGTCGCCAACCACCTGTTTTTCCATTCTTAGTTTTACTTGAAAAATACCTTGCATGATGGCATTAAATAGTAGTGCGAGACTGGAGATAGTGGCAATCATGATGCCGTATCGTTCTTCCATACCGTATTTAAGGAATGGAAGCTGAAGGGAAGCAAAGACCGAGATAACCATAATCACGGAAAGAAACAGTCGAATACCGAGAATGTTGCTGATAATTTCTTTTCCCTGTTCTTCATCACGGACAACCCATTTGCTTAGAATGGTGTTTAGCCCCATATCAGCAATGAGTTCGAAGAAGGCTAAGTGGGCGAAAATACTTTCATACTGGCCATATCCTTCACGACCTAAGAGACTTAGTATGAAGAAAAGGAGGAGAAAGTTGACACCGATTTTTATAAGGCGACCAAGTATTTGTATGCCAGTGTTCCAGGCTACTTTTTTTGATAAGGACATAACTTATTTATAAGATTTTTTATGAGTTTAAGAACAGATCAACGGTAAAGCAACCATTGTAGAATTGCAACAAAGCTTGTCAGGTTTTGGGGACTGTGGTGGTTGCAGCTGTTGTTGTAGGAATTGCTACTGGGGCAAATGATGAAAGTATTGTTTCTGCATCATTTTTCTCACTACCGTTATTTGTTTTTGTGTTGCAGGCGAGTTTGTAGAGAGCGGTTGTGACTTTTGTGAAAAAGGTATGTTCGATGCTTGTTGTTGATTCATATGCACCTAATTTACTCGCTATAGTTGTTTGTTTTAGTTCTTCGGTGTTGAGCGCTGGATACTGCTTTTTTACTGCGTTAAGTAGTAGGTCGTTGTTTTCAACCAGGGCAATAACGATAGTACACGATGGTTCATTGTCTGTTGTGTCTTTGTTGCTAGTATTTCCATAGAAATTGATGGTGTTTTGATTTTCACTTTCTGTTACCTTCCAAGTTTTAGGATAGCGGATGGAAAAGTTGAATTTGTAATTGGTATACAGTTGAAAAGAAGGTGTTGGTGTTATGGACGGCAGGACAGGAGAATTTTGTTCGCTAAGAGTGCTAGGAGTAGGTGAATTTTCGGAATCTTCAGGATTTGTGAAGAATGCTTTTTGGATAAGGAAAGCACTGAAAAGAAAAATGGCAATGAGTGTTATAACGAGAATTAACCAATTGAACGTTTTTGGGGGTTCTGGTTGGATTCTATGCAATGGGGGAAATTCAGATGGTGGTAAATTTTCTGTGGTATTCAGCATAGAGATTTGTTTTATGTTTTTATTGTACCATTTGGGTTGAGAAATGAAATGTATGATTAGGGTATGTATTGTACGTTGCAGCATGGAAATTCTCTGGGTATCGGTTTTCCCATGGTATTATTGTTGAAGGAGCATTTGATCATGACTCATTGGTTTTGTCCGTATTGTGTTTTGAGTTGGTTATATCCGATTTCCAAATGTCCACATTGTTTTGGTGTTGTGCTGAACCGGGACGATAAGCAGATAACGCAGGTTGCTTCCGTGACTACTAATATTCCGTCACGTTTTCATTCTGAAGTGCCGTATTCGATTTCGCTTTTTCAGAACTCTTATGGTGATTCTTGGTTTGAAAAGATATGTAGGAATGAAGAGCAATCATTGCAAGAAAGTGGAGTTTTTGCAGAGCATGTGCGTAATGATTTTTCTAGTGTAGTTGGCACACTTTTTGACCATCTTCGGATTTCTTTTTCTGCCCCTACTATTCTGATTATTCCGGAAGTTGGAAGGGGGGATAAGCAAGGTAAAGGAGCTCCACATCTTGGGACTGCTGTGCATCCTAGTCTGGTTGCAGGACTTGTGAGTTATTTCCAGGAAACATATCCTGATCTCTCGTTATGTTTAGGTGCATTGAACGAGGTTTTGTTACAGCATTGTGTTTCTTTGTATTCTGCGGTTTGTCCAGGATGTGTATTTTCAGTTATCCCTGAAAAAGTTTCGTCTGATTTGTTTTTGATTGCGGTTCCGGTTGTGCACTTTGTGCAGGAATCAGTTGTGCTTTGTGAAGATTTTTCAGAGTTACTTTCAAGAGCTGCTCACTTTGTGGTTGTTGTTGACTGTGTGATTGGCGATGCTAATGGGAAGCCAGGATTTTGGAATAGAGTAGTTGGTGGGCAACGCTGGAGCGAAATTGTCGATTATTTTTCTCAGTTCCGTGGAAGTGACTCTTTGTTGAGTTTTCATGCGACGACGGTTGAACACTAACACTAATCAAATTTTTAGGAGTGGAATGTAGTTATGCCGACTATTGGAATCGATGCAAGAATGTATGCATATACTGGGATTGGACGGTATATTCAACAATTGATACAAGGTTTGCACCATAGTGCTGTTGATTACCGTTTTAAGCTGTTTTTGTATCCTGATGTAGCGGAGTCGATAGTTCTTGATAAACGTTTTGAAAAAATTTTAGTTTCTCAACGCATTTACTCGCTAGAGGAGCAGGTGCAGTTGGGATATCGGTTTTGGAAAGAGCAGTTGGATCTTCTTCATGTCCCGCACTTTAATGTACCAATTTTTTACCCTAGTAAATTCGTATTAACTATCCATGATATTACCCAAACTGTGTATAGCAGTACTGGAACGTTTAAGAGTAAGGTGAAAAAATGTGGGTATTCTTTAGCAACATCAGTTGCAACTAAGCGAGCAGCTAAGGTTATTGCTGTAACTGAAACAACTCGATTGGATGTTATTAAGCAGTTTCATGTTGCACCTGGAAAGGTACAGGTGATTTATCAGGGGGTTCCGGATTTGTTGTCTGCTGGAATTTCTGGATCTTTTTCTTCACTGGCGAGTAAGTTTTCTCTGAAAAAGCCATATGTACTTTATGTCGGTTTATGGGGTCCCCATAAGAATGTGGTGCGGTTGGTAGAAGCAGTTGGTTTATTGGTGAAGAAAAAGCCGGATTTGCAGTTAGTTTTGGTGGGGAAAAAGGATGAGCGATATTTTCCTGAGTTGCAGGCTGCAGTTTCGCGGGTAGGAGTAGAGAAGAATATTGTTTTTACCGGTTTTGTAACTGATGAGGAGCTTGACGGGTTTTATAGAAATGCTGAGGTGTTTGTTTTTCCCTCGTTGATGGAGGGGTTTGGTTTTCCGCCTTTGGAAGCGATGCAGTACGGGGTCCCCGTGGTTTCTTCTCATGCTTCTTGTATGCCTGAGGTTTTGGGGGAGGCTGCGGAATATTGTGATGCGTGTGACTCATTTGCTATTGCGGAAAAAGTGTTTGAGGTACTTTCTGATACGAAAAAGCAGGAGCAAATGCGGGTAGCGGGTTTTGAGCAGGTGAAGAAGTATTCTTGGGGGAGGATGGTGAGGGAGACGATTGGGGTGTATGATGAGTTTTTGCAGTAGCGATCAGGTTTTTCTGGTTTGTGTGTATGCTTTGTAGAGACAATGGCATGTCTTGTCTCGGGAGGAGTGGGTTTTAGAATGCTGCTGTTTACTTTTGTTCGTTCAATGTTGTACATTGAACGTTTTTATTATGGGAATGCTAAGCCGATGTTTGGGATGAGGAATGGTAATTCTGTAGAGACAATGGCATACCTTGTCTCAGGAGGTGTGGGTTGTGAACGCTTCCTGTTTACGGACGGTATGCCATAGGTTGGAGTTCTTGCGTCTTTTTCATCCTACTTTTTGTCTTGGCAACACTTCGACAAGCTCAGTGACCACACTTCGACAGGCTCAGGGCGGGTGTCGCAAAAACCGCGTTACTTTTATAATCTCAGGTAGTGGAGGGTGTCGAAGAGTATAAAAGTAACCAAAAGTCATCAGAGAGCGGGATTGAGGAGGGAGACATCAGGCGTTGCGTTGGGGATGAACTTCCCTGATTCGATTGTGCTTTGCTCGGGATTGTTTTTATTTTCCTGCGTATGCTTTTTTTGATGCGCTGCGGTAGGTTTTTAATGGCTGCTTTCGCTTAGAGGACGTAATCTTTGAGTTTTTTGCTTTTTGAGAGTTCTCTTAGTTTGGCTAGGGCTTTGGCTTCGATTTGGCGGATTCGTTCCCGGGTGACGCCGAATTCTCGACCTACTTCTTCGAGGGTGCGTTGTCTACCATCTTCCAATCCGAAACGGAGGATGAGTATGCGACGTTCGCGTGGGGTAAGGTGTTCAAGAACTTCTTGTACGTGTGTTTTGAGAAACTGATAGTTAGTTGCAGCGATGGGTGTAATGATTGACGTGTCTTCGATGAAGTCACCAAGGTGACTGTCTTTTTCTGCACCAACGGGGGTTTCAAGGGAAACTGGTTCTTGCGATATTTTTAATACGTCTTGTACTTTGTCGACGTGGATTTCCATTTTCTCGGCGATTTCTTCAGGGGTTGGGTCGCGGCCTTTTTCTTGGAGTAATTCACGAGAAACACGGGTGAGACGGTTAATTGTCTCGACCATGTGTACAGGAATACGGATTGTGCGAGCTTGGTCGGCGATGGCACGAGTTATAGCTTGGCGAATCCACCACGTGGCGTATGTAGAGAATTTAAAGCCTTTGCGGTAGTCGAATTTTTCAACGGCACGGATGAGTCCCATGTTTCCTTCTTGGAGAAGGTCAAGGAGGGAAAGTCCACGACCGATGTATTTTTTTGCAATACTCACTACGAGACGGAGGTTTGCTTCGATGAGGTCGTTTTTGGCATCCATGTCTCCTGCTTCAATGCGCTTTGCCAATTCAATTTCTTCGTCTGCAGTGAGGAGATCAACACGTCCGATTTCTTTCAGGTACATGCGGATGGGGTCGGAGATGGTGATCTCTTGGGCTGATGTATCGGCAACGTCGGCGGTTACTTTGGTGTTGGCTGGGGTATTGTCCCAGATGATCATGTTGTCTTCGTCGACTACGTCTATACCACGGTCGATAAAGTGGGCGTACAGCTCATCAAGGATTTCAAGACCTTCTTCGGCTTCAGGGATCAGTTTCGTGATCTCTTCCTGACTCACTACTCCAAGTTCCTCACCGCGTTTTATGAGATCAAGAATTTCGGGAGAGAAGTTGTATGTCGGCTTGACGACTGCTGCTTTTCCTGCTTTACCTTGTTTTCCCTTCTTCTGTGTCTGCGGTTTCTTTTTAGCCATATGACAAACCACTACCTCTTTTTATTGCTGGAATCTTTTATTAACTCTAGCATATTTTGCAAGAGTTGAGAAGACTCCTCGGGGTTGTTTATTTGACGAATTTTTCTTTGTAAACGATTGGTGTGTTGTTCTTTCACTCTAGCGAGTAGTTGGGCGATAGCGGCTTGTACATCTTCGTCTTCTACTCGAGTATCTAGACGTTCATCGAGTAAGAAATCTTGCCAGATTGCGCGAACTTCTTCTGGGGCGCTATGAATCAGCTCTTTTATTTGTAAAGATTGTCGGTCTTTTATGATAGAAATGATTTCATGGCAGATTGGGTTGGCAATGAAATCGGGGTCTATTTTGTTCTGTATTGGGGTGAGTTGGTCAAGATTTTCACTGAGAATTTTTACGAGCAGTTTTTCCAGTTGGTTGTCGTCTTTTGCGTTGAGCTCAACCGTTTGAATTGGACGCTTGGGATTTTTTTTCTTTCTTTTTTCCGCTTTTATGGCTTGGTGAAGTGTTTCTTCGGGAATGTCGAAGCGGTGGGCAACGATTCGTAGGTAATGAGTGGTGACCACAGGGCTGGAAAAGTTGGAGAGGTAGGGAATGAGTTGTTGGAGGGTTTCTTTTTTGCCATTTACTGTTCGGCTGTCGTGTTGGCTTTCGGTATTGAGAATATAGAAAAGGGGTCCTTCAACTTTTGTTTCTTCAAGTTCTTTCCAGGTTTTTCCTTCCTGAATCCATTGAGCTACGTCGTAGTTTTTTGGGAGTGCGACGACCCATGATGAGAAATCGAGTGAGCCAAGTAGTTCGAGAGCACGGAGCGTGGCTTTTTTCCCCGCATCATCGCCGTCGAAAGCTAGGATGACGTTTTCTGTCCAATGTTTGATGATGCGGAGGTGTTGTTCTGTTAGTGATGTGCCCAAGGGGGCGAGGGCATTGAGCGTTCCTTCTTGATGGAGGAGTAGTACATCAACGTTGCCTTCTACAAGGATGGCAGATTTTTCTTTGATGATACTTTCCTTTGCTCTGTTCATGCCGTAGAGCACGCTGCTTTTGTCAAAAACCACGCTTTGTGGGGAGTTCATGTATTTTGCGCTATTGGCTTGTTCTTCAGTGTTAAGCAGGAAATCCAGAGATCGTCCGCTGAAGCCTACTACTGCGTTTTGTCCATTGAAAATCGGGAACATGATACGACCACGGAATCGGTCGTAGTGGCGGTCGTTTTTGTGTTGAAGTAATCCTAATTCAGTTGCTAATTCTTGTTGTTTTGGTGATTGTTTGAGTTTTTTGCTTAAGGTGTCCCAAGCGTTGGGTGCTAATCCCAGTTGAGCGGTCTGGATCATTTCATCGGTAAAGCCTCGTTGATGGAGGTATTCTCGAGCAGGTTTTGCACTCTCTTGCATCAAGATTCGGTTGTAATAGTCTGTTACTCGTTTATTGAGTCGGTATGCAGATTCTTTTCTATCAATTTTTCGGAGTTGTGTGACGTCTTTGGTTAGGGTAACGCCGGCTTTTCTGGCGAGTTTTTCCAGAGCTTCTTTAAATGTGAGGTGCTCTTTTTTCATCACGAAAGCGAACATGTCACCGCTTTCGTTGCAGCCAAAGCATTTGAATATGCCGATGTCGGGGTTTACCACGAAGCTGGGAGTTTTTTCCTGATGGAAAGGGCAGAGGGTTTTGAGGGTATGACCGGCTTTTTTTAGGGGGATGTATTCTTCGATGACGTCTACTATGGAAAGGCGATTTTTTATTTCTTCTACTTGGTCTTGCATGGCTGTGGCTTCGGGTTTTGGGACGTGTTTAGTATACAGGAGATTTTTTTTTCGAGGGAGAGGTGGTTTTTTTAACCTTGAATTTCACCAATTATAAATACTTCTTCCCCTCTAGGAGCTAGAATTCGTTCTCGAATCCGCATGTTTTTTACAGTTTTACTTTCCTCAGGTCTCGCTACAAACAACACTTTTTGATTGTAAAATCCACCGTTGAGACGAGTTTTTTCTACCTCGACAGCATTGCTCATCATAATTGTTTCTCCAAGCACTGAATCTCCTTGTAACCGTCTTTTTTGCACAATTGTGGGATCTATTTGATTATAAAAAAGCTCAAAGATGTATGGTTGAATCGTTTCTGTTGTGGTGAGAAGAATGAGATCATACTTTTCCTGTTCATGAGCAATTACTGTTGCAACGTCCTGCATTCCCGTTTGCCAGTCAGAGTAATGGCCTGATTGAGAGAAAGAAGAAATTGGATAGTGGATAAAATACTCCTGTCCAAAACCGGAAAACTCCCCAAGAGCTGCTATTCCAAGAATCGTAAAAAAAACTAGAGTAAATATGCCAAATGCCTTTTGATGGGTTTTTGACAGTAACCAAGAAAGAACAGCTTCTACTCCTATTGCAGTCAATAGGGCAAAAAGTGGAGCCCCCCATAACGATCTAGTAGCAAGAACCCCTGTAGTGATTGCGCTTGGTATCGGGTAAAGCAAAAGCCAGAGTACTAGTAGTTGGAAAGGTTTTTCTCCAAAGCGTGCTCTCTTTATGCAAACCAATAACCCTATGACCAAAAAAGGTAGGGAGAAAAGAAGTAGCTGACCAATGCCATCTTTCATCACATGATGGAGTATAGAGTAGCGATCACCTTCGTAAAATAGGTAGGAAAAAGAAAACTGCTGCAAGTAATTTGTAATTATAAGCGGTATGAATATTGTTTTTGGTGCAGCTACTTCAAACCATCGTGCAAACGACTCTTGTGGATTTTGTATGGTAAAGATTATGAATGGAGTGAGAAGTATTGTAAAAACTCCAAAGAATGAGAAGGAATCAGTTATACGTTTTAAGAATCGTTCTGAAGAAATAAATAGAAGCATTATAAGGCAAATCAATACTGTTAAAGAGGCCACTACTTTTCCGGTATGGTTACTATAGAAAGTCAAAGCAAAAGATAACGAAGCAAATGCTATTGGAATTCTTGATTTCTTTTTCTGTGTTTGTAAAAAGCAGTAAAAACCTAGTAACGCAAAAAAAGGCACTAGAACTACTCCATCAAAAGCTGTTCGGGCAATCTGCAAATACCAAGGCATAAACAGTAAAATAACTGCAGTAATTAAACCTATTCGTTTGTTCCCCAATAGTTTCTGACCAAAAAGCAATCCGAGTGTGAGTGTTCCCAGTGCGAAAACTACTGAAATAAGTCGTACAGAAACAGCATTCATGCCTAATACTGCAACAGGCAGCATAGTGAGGTAGATATATAATGGACTTTTATATTCACCAAAAGCTTTGAAATAGAGGGGGAAAATCGCTCCCCACTCATCTTTTCCGGTTTTTAGCAGAGAGTAGGCGTTGTATCCTACAGAGGCTTCATCACAGGAAAGACCAGGAGAAAGATCACCCAGACGGTATCCATAAAAAAGGACACCTAATAACAAGATAATTACAACACCCCAATGTCGACGAAGAACACTCCCAACTGTATTTAATAAATTTTTCTGAAATTGTTTTTTTATCGACATGAACGAAAACTCCTCCGTCTTTTGTCTGTTATCAGAATGGACTGTGCTGTTAGAAAAAGTGTAATAAACTAATCTTATTATCATCCACTATTGTTGATAGAAACAAATTCGAAGAAAAAAATAGAAAGTTATGGATGCCCAAGCATATTGATTGTTAAAGATGTACCCATTTGTTGAGACCCATTATAATGATGGTAAGTTATGGAAAAATTTATGGCTTTACGTAAGGCTTGTGTTGAGAGGAAGACAAAAGAGACTGCTATTGCGATTGATTTGGTTGTTGATGGGAGTGGAAAGTATGCGATTGAGACACCTGTTAATTTTTTTACTCATATGTTAGAATCGTTTGCTCGACATGGGTTGTTTGATTTGAAGATTAAGGCGGTAGGGGATGTGCATATTGATCAACATCATTCGGTTGAGGATGTGGGGATTGTATTGGGACAGGTTTTTAAGGATGCATTGAAGGATAAGAAGGGAATTCAGCGGTCGGGTTTTTTTGCGTTTCCGATGGATGAGGCTTTGGCTTTGGTGGCGGTGGATTTGAGTGGACGTCCTTTTCTTCAATATGATGCGAAATTTAAGCGTAGGATGTGTGGGGACTTGGATACGGATGTGTTGGAGGATTTTTTTCAGGGATTTGCGATGAGTTTGCAAGCGAATGTTGCTATACGGATGAATTATGGACGGAGTGATCATCATAAGGTTGAGGCGATTTTTAAGGCTTTTGCGAAGGCTATGTTGATGGCGTGTTCAGTGGAACCGAGGTTGAAGGGGGAGGTGCAGAGTACTAAGGGTGTGTTGTAACTGTCACAATTTCAGTTTTTTTCTGTATATAAGGAGTTTGCTTTGAAAGAAATAGTGGCTCGTTTGGATCACCTGAAGAAAAAAGTTCTTCAGGTAAAGGAGTATCTTTGACTTTGCTGCAAAGGAAAGGGATTTGGCTACGTTGGAAGGGCAGACGTTGGATCCGATTTTTTGGAATGATCATGAGCGGGCGAAGATTGTTTCCCAGAGAATTACTGGTTTGAAGAAATTGTTGGATGAGTGGAAGGGGTTTGAGCAGAAGTTGGATGAGTTGAGTGAGTTTGCAACGGTGGCTGACACTGATGTTTCTTTGCAGCAGGAAATTGAGGTGGAGTTGAGTGCTGTTGAGGCGGCGTTGAAACAACGAGAGTTTTATCTACTACTTTCTGAGCCGCATGATCAAGGCAACTGCTTTGTTTCTGTGCATGCAGGGACTGGTGGTGTAGATGCTCAGGATTGTGCCGCGATTATATTGCGTATGTATCTTCGCTATGCTGATCGCAAGGGGTTTAAGGCGGATATGATCAATCTGCAAGAGGGTGAGGAAGCGGGGATAAAGAAGGCGACGATTGAGATTTCTGGAGACTTTGCTTACGGTTTGTTGAAAGGGGAGGCGGGAGTACATCGGATCGTTCGACTTTCTCCTTATAATGCGCAAAATTTACGACAGACTTCTTTTGTTTTGGTTGAGGTAATGCCGGTTGTTGATCAGGGAATTGATATTCAGATCAACCAGGATGATTTGAAAATTGATACGTTCAAATCGTCAGGTGCGGGGGGGCAGCATGTGAATAAGACAAGTTCGGCTGTTCGCATTACGCACGTCCCGTCGGGGATTATTGTTGCGTGCCAGCAAGAGCGTTCGCAGTTGCAGAATAAAGAGAATGCGATGAAGATGCTGAAGGCAAAATTGTACCAGTTGGAGGAGGAGAAAAGGTTGGTTCAGAATCAAGAGTTGCGGGGGGAGCATAAGCAGGGATCTTGGGGGAATCAGATTCGGTCGTATGTGTATCAGCCTTATCAGATGGTGAAGGATCATAGGACGGATGCGGAGACTAGTGCGATAGATGATGTGGTGGATGGGAATTTAGATTTGTTTGTGGAGAAGTTTTTGGAGTGGAATAAGGCGGGGGGGTAGGTTTTTGGGGTTTTTCCACGTAGAGACAATGGCATGTCTTGTCTCGGGAGGTGTGGGTTTTTAGAATGCTGCTGTTTGAGATCTTTATGCCATAGGTTGGAGTTCTTGCGTCGTGTGCATCCTACTTTTTGTGCTTGGCAAAAAGGTAGCAAAAACCGCGTCACTTTTTTAATCTCAGGTAGTGGTGGGTATCGAAGAGT
>JBAXVQ010000026.1:0-22622 GCA_037128935.1 bacterium
ATTAAAAAAGTGACGCGGTTTTTGCTACTTTTTGCCAAGACCAAAAAGTAGGATGCAAATGACGCAAGAACTCCACCCTATGGCAAAAAAACCGCAAACAGCAGCATTCAATAAACCCACATCTCCCGAGACAAGGCATGCCATTGTCTCTACAAAATTCATAGATAACAAACTGTAAGATTCAAATTTCCCCTACAACTTCCCCCGCAAAATCTCCAACCCCCTATTCTCCCCAATCACCCGATCCGCCGCCCCTCTCTTCAACAACCCATCCTGCGCCCCATACTTCGAAACAACCGAAGCCGCATTCGCAGTCCCCAACTGCATCCCATATTCAATATCATTTTTCAAAAATAGT
Source organism: bacterium (assembly GCA_037128935.1). Classification (GTDB taxonomy): domain Bacteria; phylum Patescibacteriota; class CG2-30-54-11; order JBAXVQ01; family JBAXVQ01; genus JBAXVQ01. The sequence goes on from JBAXVQ010000026.1 coordinate 359, forward strand.
CCCGTTACAAAACCCGATCCAAACGCATCACCAGCTCCGAGAGTATCAACAACCTGTTGTGGGTAAATACCAAACGAATACAACGTCTTTCCATCAAAAACCTGAGTACCTTTCTTCCCATCTGTGATCGCTATAATCTTTGGTCCAAATGCATGCAACGCCTTCAAAATATCAGACAAATCCAATTGCCATTCACTCACCTTCATCCCCTTACTCGAAGACCCATGATGCTCGACCGCAGAAACTTGATAATTTGGCTTTCTACCAGAAAAAATCGTCGCCTCTTCTTTATTCAACAACAGCACTTCAGTTTCTGCCAACAAATCTGCATAATGTCTAGCAGTCTTCATAACTTGCACACCACCAGGGTTCCAAGCCAGTTTAATCCCATGCTGACGGAGAAAGTCAGGCATCACTTCAATCACACTTTCCGATTGCTCAGGAAGACTGGAAAGATACACCCACTTCGCTCCACTGGCAAAATTCCAATCAACAACGTGTCGTTTCAAACCAACATTCGCCCCACGATACACCAATATAGTCCGCTCACCCTCAAAACTATTAAGCACTATCGAAAGCCCCGTCTTCTCCTGCTTACTGCGCTCAACATGATCAGTCATAACACCTTCCTGCAGCAAATGAGCAACAATCTCGTCACCAAGAGAATCCGCTCCAACCATACCAATAATTCCAGACTTCAAACCCATTCTGGAAAAAGAAACCGCCGTATTCGAACCACCACCTCCCAAAGTGAGCGCAATCTCGCGCACATCAAGCTTCGCTCCATACTCAAAAGCAAGCAAAGACTCTTCAGAATCTTGGCTCCGCAACTGCAAAACTCGAGAATTTTCCGCTCTGGTAAAAATGTCTCGGGAAAGACTCCCAATCGAAACAATATCACAACCACTCTTAGTCATTATTGATTTTCCTTTTTCTTTTTGAAAAAACACCGTCCAAAAGTTATCATACAACTATACCAAAAAAATGCTAAAAACACAATCATGAAAGCAAAAACAATGAAGCGAACATTACAGATCACCAGTTATCTCTTCTGTACACTTTTTCTTTCAGCAATATTCTCCTTTTCGCCGGCTCACGCACAAAGCTGGCAAGTCGATACCTGGGTCGGGACAGCAGCTGATAACCCCGCACTCGATACTGTCTTCACAATAACATCCTTCGAAACGGCATTGCAAAATCCCGAAAGTATTGCTGTCGACACAAATCACAACGTCTACATCATCGACCAAAACCGTCTAATCAGAGTAAATTCACTAGGAAGCGTAACCCTTGTAGCTGGCACAACCGACAGTGGAGATATCGATGGAAAAGGAAGTGGAACTCGTCTCAACAACCCACATGGACTGGCATTTGATAGCAATGAACGTTACCTCTACATCGCCGATAGTGGTAATAAAAAAATTAAACGATTTGACCCCATCACACAAATTCTTTCAACAGTTGTTGTTTTTCAAAGTTTCGAGCCATACGACATTGCAATTGACCGCGATAACAACTTATATCTAGTTGGCAATCAATCAAAAATATATAAATTTTCACCCTATGACTCTTCCCTCAGCACATATGCTGGAAACGATACTCCATGCACCGATACAAATCCCTCAAACTGTGATGGAACTCGCCCAACCGCTCGTTTCACTACGCAGTTACGAGGTATTACGATTGATAAAACAACAAACACGCTCTATGTCACAGATGGAAATTTTCTCAGAATGATCAGCAACACTGATGTCTTCTCGCAAGTTGGGACAGGTACTGATACCAATATTCCTAGCGGTATCAGCATAGACTCATCCGGCAATATCTTCATTGCCGACACCATTAATGCGCGTATCAAAGAAATCATCAACAATGCCAACGGTGATATTATTAATTTCACGGGAAATGGTGCGGGATACACTGATGGAGCAATCTCCACTGCACGGTTTAATTTACCAAAAGATATCTTTGTAGCTCCCTCAGGAGAAATGTTCATAGCAGACAGCGGAAATCAACGCATTCGTAGAATATTCAATCCTACAACAACGACTCCTTTACCCACACCAACATACTCCTACTACAGTTCACCAACAATTACCACAACTCCCACTTACAATCCTGAAACTACTTTCTGGAACGCATTTACTTCCTCCTGCACAGCCTCATCTCCCAACTGTTACCCAATATACTCATTCAAATACCCTCAAAACTGGAACCTAAGTGAAGGAACCAGCGACATCACAACAAGTATGAGAAACTTCACTTCATATACAGTAACAGTGAATAATGGGTCAGCAGATTACCTGACCGTCTTTCGACCAGAAACGATTTTTACCATCAACGATCTACTAAATAACTTCACCTACACTGGATATCAATACTCCCAAACAGGCACCAAATTTCTCAATGGCAAAGAATATAAAGTATTCCAAATAACAGCTTCATCCAACGAAATATCAACGCTTTACGTCCACCAACTTACTGACGGAAGCGTATTCATTTTTTCTTACGACTATGGTCAAACAATTTCAGAAAACACATTTGAACTTATCCTATCTACATTTACCCTATTGAATGGCTATTATCCATCACCTACACCACTCTACGAGTATCCCGGCTACTCCGCCCAATGGGTTTCGCAAACAACAGGAACTGGAGGCGGAAATAATCCGATACTGATCAAGCGTGGTGAAACCACAAATATCCAGGCACAATTTCGTAATGATGGCACAGCGACATGGTTTAGAGATACCAACCGAAATGATTTTGTAGCCTTCTACGTTTACAAAGATTTGATATATTCCACCCCACCCGAATTTAACAATCCAACAAACCCCAACTACGGACGAAGCTATTTTGCCAATAGTCTCTGGGGAAGGAGCTTCGACAAAAATACAGAATTTTCCCGAGCAGCCACACTCAGAGAAGAATTCGTGCTCCCCGGAAACATAGGAACATTTGATTTTACATTTACTGCACCTATCAACGCATTTACTACACTCCATCGAGAAGATCTCTCGCTTGCCTACGGACCGAATTGGATGCCAAATTACTACAATGGTGACCCCGCTCTTGTTGCGCATGTCTGGTTTCCAATAAAAATTATAAATTAACCCCTTTTCCCCCGCTCATTGACTAAGCACCTCATTTAGAGGTATACTATGAGTTACCGTATGTGGAGAGTGATGATTATGAAAGCAGTGAAAAGCACGAATTACAAAGAGGTTCGCGAAGACGATCTGAAAGTAAAATTGGCAAAAGCCATACTCAGCAACACCCACGTAAAAGTAGCACCCGCCGATATTCTCGCAGTTGATGTGATGAAGAAAATTGTTCTTTTCTTCAAACGCGTTGACAACAAAGGTCGACGAAATCGTGCTACATTTTACACAATCAGCCTGACTACTGGCGAACAAACCGAACTCCTCAATAACCCATTAGCAGTTCAAGAAATAGATGCCTTAGGCATTTTGTTCTAAAATTTACCATAACAACTAGCAACTTTTTCCTATGAAAAAAGGTTACTTTGGTCAATTTGGTGGCAGCTTCTTACCGGAAATGTTTATTCCGGCAATTGAAGAGTTAGAAAACACCTACAACAAAGCAAAAAAAGATCCAGCATTCCTAAAAGAATTCTCCAACCTCCTCACCACCTATGTGGGACGCCCATCTCCACTTACATTTTGTCCAAACCTGACAAAACATCTTGGTGGAGCGAAAATCTATCTCAAACGAGAAGATCTCAACCACACTGGCGCTCATAAGATTAACAATGCTTTGGGACAAGCACTTCTAGCAAAACGAATGGGAAAAACCCGTCTCATCGCAGAAACCGGAGCAGGGCAACACGGCGTTGCCACAGCAACAGTAGCTGCCAGACTTGGTTTCAAATGCACAGTATACATGGGTATTGTCGACGTAAAACGTCAACGACCAAATGTATTCTGGATGCAACAGCTGGGCGCAACAGTTGAACCTGTATTTTCAGGAACCCAAACCTTAAAAGACGCGATTGATGAAGCACAAAGAGACTGGGCAAAAAACCTTCTGGATACACACTATCTTATTGGATCAGCCTTGGGCCCACACCCATATCCTACAATTGTCAGAGACTTCCAATCCGTTATTGGCAAAGAAACAAAAAAACAGATGAAAAATAGCGAAGGTCGCCTTCCTGATGTCCTCATTGCTTGTGTTGGAGGTGGAAGCAATTCTATTGGATTATTTCACCCATTTCTCAAAGATAAATCTGTACGAAAAATCGGCGTAGAAGCTGGTGGATTTGGTCTCAAATCTGGAAAACACGCAATCCGCCTCAAAGATGCCAAAATCGGACGCCCTGGCATTGTCCAAGGATATAAATCATTTTTCTTACAAAACGCCGATGGACAGGTTCTGGAAACACACAGCGTATCAGCAGGACTCGACTATGCAGGCATCGGACCAGAACATGCCTATTTGCACGAAACCAAACAGGTGGAATACGAATTTTCAACGGATGAGGAAGCCATCGCAGCCCTAAAACTTTTAGCTCGCACAGAAGGTATCATTCCTGCCCTAGAATCATCACATGCTGTCGCCCAAGCTATCAAAACAGCTCCAACACTCTCAAAAAACAAGATCATCATCGTCAACCTCTCCGGTCGTGGAGATAAAGACATCTTTACAGTTGCTGAAGGGCTAAAAGATAAAGAATGGAAAACATTCATCCAAGAAAAAGCCCAAATATATCATGATGAACAGTAGAACAACCCAATCTCCACTCAACTGGATATAGTCACTATGCCAACTGCAATAGTCACCCGCTTTGCCCAACTCAAAAACTCCTCCGCTCTTGCATTAATGACCCATGTCATCTGTGGCTACCCACAAAGAAACAGCACAGAAGCCCTCGTAAAAACTATGGAAGAAGCAGGTGCCGACTTCGTGGAGCTGCAAATTCCTTTCTCCGACCCCTCTGCTGATGGCCCCACCATGATGAATGCCAACACTGAAGCACTTAACAACAATATTACAGTCAACGATTGCTTCATAATGGCACGAAATCTTTCCAAAACTGTAAAAATCCCGCTCATTTTTATGACCTACATCAACATACTTTTTAATTACGGCATAGAAAAATTTGTAAAAGATGCCGCCAAAGCTGGTATTTCAGGCCTTATAGTTCCTGATTTTCCCGTTGAAGAAACCAAAGAGTACGTAAAATACTGTCGAGCAAACAACATAGACCCAATCTTCGTTATTTCTCCAAATACCTCTGATAAACGCTTAGAAATCATTGCCCCTTTAGCGTCAGGATGTCTCTACTGCACCACTCGTACTGGAATAACTGGCGTGCAAACCACCATTCCCACGGATGTAATAAACTACCTAAAAAAAGTACAAAAGAAAATAAAACTACCCATTGCCGTTGGTTTTGGGATAGCAAAACCTGAACATGTTAAAGCATTGCAAGGGCATGCAGACTGCGCAGTGGTAGGCAGCGCAGTAATCGAACTTATCAAAAAAACACCAGCAGAAAAACAATTGGCAACAGTAAAAAGCTACATCAAGTCTTTAAAATCGGCATCAAACCTCGTATGATTAGCCTACATGCCGATTTGCCGACGTAGCTCAGGGGTAGAGCAATAGTTTCGTAAACTATGGGTCGGCGGTTCAATTCCGCCCGTCGGCTCCACAACAAAAATATGGAGAATCACCATGAAAATTAATCTCAAAATTGCAGTAATCTCTACTTTACTATCTCTAACAATTGTTGCCTGTTCATCATCCAACCAAAACAACAATACACCTGAAATGCTCCCAACACCAACTCCCCCACCTCCAAAACAGTTCGTAACTCCAACAACAGATGATGTGCGAGGAGTCTCGTCAGCCGCACTAATTAAGTATAAAGCTTGGGAAAGCGGCTCTTTTGATGACTTCTATAACGACCTTCACCCTGATAGCCAAACAGCTATTTCAAAAGATGACTTTGTAAAATACTGGACTGAAAAACGTAAAAGCATGGCAGCTAAAAACCCTGAGCTCCGTGACATCAAATTTATCCAATCAGAGAAACTTGCTGGCTTTGATAAAACGTATACAAATATCGCCGAAGTAATCGTCACATTCAAATACGAAATAGGAGGAAAAGAGGTAACAACTCAGGATGGAATAAACTACCTAGTAAAAGATAATTCTGGAAAATGGCTTTTTCTCTGGAAGAAATAACTAAAATACTTGTTTTCAGCATTTAAAAACTCAACCTCGTCACTCTCCCTATAATCTATCCGTAATCAGCCAAGCTTTATTCAATGCATATGCTCGCATTTTTGCAGTAGGATCTACCACCACTGGATTTCCAACAGCATCAAGGAAAAAGTGATCCGAGAAATGATCTCCATAACCATAACACTGATTAAGTTCCAGTGAATATTGTTTTCTAAGAGTTTCTAACCACCTAGCCTTACCTTCGCCGAAAGGATGCTCCCCCTCTATAGATCCTGTATATTTCCCATTTGCTACCTGAATAGTTGTACCAATTCCTTCATCGGCTTCAAACTCCACTTTCCACAAATCAACCAACGGTTGCAAAGCAGCCGATAGTAAAATTACAACATGCCCCTGAAATTGATGCTCCTTGATTATTTTTCTACTAGATTCTGGAATTCTTGGCTTGATACAACGTTCAAAAAATGGTTTGACGTGTTTTAATAAAACCTCAGTATCAACATTTTTTAAATATGCTTTATTTTTCTTAATCATCTGATCACTGCCACCACGAATATTTTTCACCATAAATGCCAAAGTTCTAGATAAAGCTACAGGCCCCAGCACCCCCTTCTTCAATAAATACTCAAAAAATAACCTATCAGTAGAAGCTCCAGGCAACAATGTGCCATCAATATCAAAAATAGCTGCAATCATAATAAGTAACGAGATCCTTACTCAAAATACCTAAAAAGGGATAAAGTAGCTACACAAAACTCATCCTAACATCCTAATACCGTTTCTCAAATTTTATACCTGTAAAGTAATAATTAAGAATCCAGTCGTAGGTTTTCCCTTCCTTATACGCAAACCCAATAGCACCATTAGCACTCATTCCCACGCCATGATTAGCACATCCTTTACCAACACATTTTGGAATGCCAAATCGTGTACCATATGGATCTGGTTTAGATAGACACCAATACAATTCGCTATCAGGCCAAACTTCAGTATAACTTCTTGTCCTACCGTCAGAACTCGAAAAGTATGGCGCAGTAATAACACCACCCTCATAAGTCATGACTGTACCATACGTACTATTAACCGAATCTACCCAGTTTGGTTGACGTCGCTCACGATTGTACCCTTTATAAATCTGATCCCCAGAATTGTTAACTAGAATAAACGGTTGCCCTTTACGCTTTCCCCCACGATTCAAGTGCGACAAAGCATAACTACGGGTAACAATGGAAAATGCTTTCAGATATTCCAAAGGAAAATCATCCAACACTTCACCAATACCCCAGAGGTACTGCTGCATTGGTAATTCATTAACGGCCCAAACCGCCTTGGTAACGGTAGAATAGTGAGCTTCAACAATTCCACGGAATTTATTATTGTTATCAACTTCGTCATTATAATCACTAGTTCCATACTTATAATTTCGATCATTATAAGAGGTAATTTTCAAGAATGTGCCTGTACTAGGAAGAAATCGAATCGGCTGAGCGTATGATGCTTTAAAATCATCAACAGATACTGTGTATAAACCGTTAGTGTAAGTCACCCCAGATTCATGACGCGCAGTAACCGAACGAATAATTTTCCCATCAACCTGAATAGCATAATCCCCAGTACCTGTAACACGTACTGGTTCATTATTATCAGCGTAGTAAATTCCAATACGTATTGCAGGTCCACCAGCAGTAGGAGTCCCAACCTTAGGGGTAACTGAAGGAGAAACAGGCAAAGGGGTCTTCCCTGCTGTAGGAACTCGAGTCGGCGTTTTAGAAGGAACAAGCGTTACTGTCGTTGATGGTAAAGTAAGAGCCTTGTAACTAAAGCGAGCTATCGCGACACCACCATCTTCAAAATACTCCACGCGCAACGCATGCACTCCTGCAGACACCATCGCCTTCATCGTGTGTTCTGAAGCTGCCTGCACTCCCCAACTATCAACTACAAGAGCGTCATCAACCCAAACTCGTATACCATCATCGGTTGAATAGGTAAACGCATACTCACTGGAAATCGGTGCAGTAATCTGTCCGCTCCAACGAACACCAAAATCATCAACACCAATTTCTTTAAATGGAGTACCAAGTCCCCAATTGAAGTCAATGGCAGAATCAAGTCGAATAGCTTTAGGTGCCCCACGTAATCCCTGATTATTAAAATATTCTCCAACGTACTTCCCTTCGCTATCCATTTTTTCCCACGTCAGCTTAGCAATTGCTTGCCCACCCCATTCATTATATTCATACACCACTTCATGATCACCTGTCTGAAGAGAAATAAGCTTTTCGGTAGTAGTGAGAGGCTGAGGAGACCATCTATCTAGCACTAGCTTTTTATCAATAAAAAGTCGACTACCATCATCTGAAGAAGAAGAAAACCGATACACTCCAGGCACAGTAGCAGTTAATGTCCCAGTCCAACGAACAGAAAAATTGTCCTTCCCAAGCTTGGAAACATCTGGACTACCGTTGTCCCAGTTATAATCAACAGTATCAGTAGGAATGGTCAAAACAGGAGAGCCTGCAAGATCACGGTTAGAGAAATAGTCTCCAATAAAATTTATTGTAGGGCGTTCTGCCCATGTAAACTTACATACCGCTCCACCACCCAACTCAAGATATTCCAAAACCACACTATGTGTTCCTTTTACAAGAGCAACGCTAACAGAATAGGAAGTTGCTGGCTGCGCAATCCAATGGTCAATCACAACCTTGCCATCAATCTTCAACCGTACACCATCATCCGTGGTTGAAGTAAACACATACTTGCCATCATGATCAAATACCAGATCACCCTCAATTCGAGCAGAAAAATTGTCTGCTGGTACAGTAGAATCAGGAGAGCCATTTCCCCAGTCGAAATCAATAGAATCATATCGATCGACAAACCGAGGGTTCCCAGACAAAGATGTATTATCGTAAAACGACGCTAAAAATTTCCCAGTATGTGTTGTCACCGAAGAGGTACTTGTCGCGGCAAAGACCATCATACTGAGAGGGAACAAAAGTGCAACAACAAAAGTACTCATGGTTTTAAAAGAAAAGAAACGCATAAACGAACCTCCTTTATGCACCGAACATTAGAAAAAATGGAAGAAACATTGTATTAAATACACTTCGTTATTAAAGTATTTGCAAAAACACATAGTTACTAATGCAAAAAAACACTTTCTATTACGTTTGAGCAAGTTGTTGAATCACCGCGCGAATAACACTAATAGCTTTTTCATATTCATCAAGAGGCAAATGCTCACCAGGTGTATGATCCAAACCAGAATCCCCAGGACCATAGGTAACTATCGGAACACCTTTAAAATGTGCCCCAAGCGCATTCATATCAGAAGTCCCTGTCTTCACTACAAATCGTGGAACACTACCCTCATTGCGAATAGCCTGCAAATATGCTCGCACAAGTTCATTACTCTTGTCACTGCGTATAGCCTGTTCCTGCCCGTGGTAATAAACTGTAGCCCCATTCTGGTTCTCAGCGATAAACTGCTTCAAATCTGAAAATTCAAAATCCAGTGGTGTACGAAAATTCATACCAAACTGAATAGTTTCATGTAACCCATCAGAAGCTGAATTAATTGAACGAATCGAAAAATGAAGTTGCTCAAAAGCCTTTTCTTTCCCGACATTAAAATCTTTCGCCCAACGACGAAGTAGGTTGGAAAAAACCAATGCCTCTTCAATTGCCGTTGGCTCAGGAAATGCAGTATGAGTAATGGGTTTTACCAAATCATAGTCAATAGAAATATTTCCCTTGTACCCCACGTTGATACGATCCCACTGATTGGGCTCACCCACGATAATGTAATCAACTTTATCGCGATAATGCTGAAGAAAGCTGTGCACACCAATTCCATCAAGCTCTTCCTCAACAGTACCCAACACCACAACTTTCAATGATGTGAGCGGTTGAGCCTCTAAAGCACCCATAACCAAACTAGCAAGAGATCCCTTCGCATCAACACTTCCGCGACCATAAAGTTTGTTGTCTTGAATCTTCACTGGCAACTGACCAGGAACAGTGTCAATATGTCCACACACCAACAACGTTTTCTCACCAGAACCGATTTCTCCAATCACGTTCCCTATCGCATCACGGTAGGCATCAGTAAAGCCATTGGCATGCATAAAATTCACTAGATATGCCGCAACTCTATTTTCCTGTCGGGACGGGCTATACGTGTTAACCATGTTGTACAATAACTCTACGGCTTTATTCATGTACAGTTTCAAAAAAAATTACTCATCAAGAGTAACAGTATTCACTAGCAAAAGAAAGCTTTTTACCCCCCGATTATGCATCAAAAAATCTCAAGCAAACCCTACCCACTTTTGCTACCATAAATAAGCACTAGTATTTCAACACATCCTTCCAAAAGGAACTACGATAAGGAATCCCAGCAACTTTCCATGCCCGACTCACCTATCTTACAAAACCTAAACCCCGAACAACGAAAAGCAGTGATTACCACCGAAGGTCCTGTACTAGTGCTCGCTGGCGCTGGCAGTGGAAAAACCAGAGTGCTTACCCACAGAATCGCCTACCTTGTTCAAGAAAATGGCATCACACCAGAAAGCATACTTGCCGTCACCTTTACAAACAAAGCTGCAGCGGAAATGAAAGAACGCACGCTCAAACTGCTCCATACAAAAAGTTATGTAGGCGAACCTTGGGTAACCACCTTTCACTCCTTCGGATTGAGAATACTCCGTCGAGAAGCCCACCACATTGGCTACAACGATGATTTCATCATTTACGATACCGATGACCAAAAAAAACTTATCAAAATGATTCTCAAAGAACTCGACCTTTCAGAAAAGATTTACAACCTAGGCTCAATCCTTTCCACTATCAGCAGTGCCAAAAGCAACTTTATATCCCCCGTACAATTCGACGATCAAGCCGACACCCAGTTTACGTTTCACGTGAGTAAAATCTATCCTCTGTATCAAAAATATCTCCAGCAAAATCAAGCCATGGATTTCGATGACCTAATTGTCCTAACTTACAGACTTTTTAGTCAAAATCCCGAGGTACTCGCAGCCTATCAAGACAAATTCACCTACTTTCTTGTCGATGAGTATCAGGATACCAACCATTCTCAATATCAGCTCACCACAATGTTGGCTCAAGCCAGTCGAAACCTCTGCGTAGTAGGTGATGACGATCAAAGCATCTATTCCTGGCGCGGTGCCGACGTCCGAAATATCCTCGAATTCGAATCTGATTACCCCGACGCCGTTATAGTTAAACTGGAACAGAACTACCGATCAACAAAAACCATCCTCAACGCAGCAAACCAAGTTATCAGCTTCAACGCGCAAAGAAAACGCAAAGCCCTCTGGACTGAAAATAGCACTGGCGAACTCATCAATTTCTACGAAGCAACTCATGAATTCGACGAAGCCCGCTTTGTAACTGAACAAGTGCAGATGGAATGTAAAAACGGAAAAGAGCATCAACTAAAAGACATTGCCATCCTCTACCGCACAAACGTACAGTCCCGAGCACTAGAAGAAGCATTTCTCCGCGCTGGAATACCCTACCAACTTGTGGGTGGCATAAAATTCTACGAACGTCGTGAAGTCAAAGATATCCTCGCCTACCTTCGTTTCATTGTTAATCCCTTTGACAGAATCAGCTTTGATCGAATAATCAACCTCCCTCCCCGAGGTATCGGCAAAACCGCATTGGAAAAATTCTACACGTTTCATCAATCTCGTTTAAATCACAACTTCCTCGATACCCTCCAAAATCTCAAAGAAATTGAATCCGAATTGCAAAAAGCTGCCTTCAACGGATTCACCCGTTTCTTCCTACTAATCAAAGATCTCCAAAGAAAAAGCAGCGAAATCAAGATAACTGAATTTTTTGACTACCTCCTTGAAGCAACTGATTTTATCCAGTTTGTCCGCGATGGCAGTGATGAAGGAGAAGAGCGGTACGAAAACGTACTGGAATTACGAAACGTAATCAGCGAATACTCAGAAATCGAATCCGGACAAGCATTACGAAAGTTTCTTGAAGATATAACGCTCTTTAGCGATGCAGATAAAATCAAAACCGATCGCAATCAAGTCACCCTGATCACGCTTCATGCCGTAAAAGGCCTAGAATTTCCCATTGTATTCATCGTTGGCATGGAGGAAGGACTCTTCCCCCACAGTAGAAGTTTCAACTCACAACAAGAACTCGAAGAAGAGCGACGACTTTGTTATGTAGGAATTACTCGAGCACGGAAAAAGCTATTCATCACCAGAGCAAAAGAACGAACGCTCTATGGCAACCAGCAATACACCATGGTCTCTCGCTTCATAAAAGATATACCACCAGACCTTGTCCACTCGCTCAATGCACAACTCTCTTTCACTCCCGTATTCGGGCGAAAGAAAATCGAGCAAACCTCCCAGCCCAACGCCAGCTACCAAGAAGGCGAAAAAGTAACGCATAAAACCTTTGGAAAAGGCATCATCGTACAAGTCAAAGGCGATGACATCACTGTAGCGTTCGAAGGCGTAGGTATCAAACGTCTACTAGCATCCATGGCACCACTAGAAAAAACATAACACAAAGTCCCCGTTGCCAATCACCCCGTTCCCGCTTACACTTTTCTATGGGGCTTTTCAAAAAATTCGGGCGTGTAGCTCAGGTGGTTAGAGCGCGACTCTTATAAAGTCGAGGTCCCTGGTTCAAGTCCAGGCACGCCTACCAGAACAAACCCTTGGTGGAAGTTGTCCGCCTACGGACAACGTTCCAGCAGCCGAGTGAAAATATTGTGAACAGTTTTAGAATAAGTTATCTAAACTACTCTCCATCAACACTATCATCTTCTTCATTACTAGTATCAACCAGCAACGCTAACGGCTTTTTATATTTGTCTGCTTTCCTCTTATCCTTGTGCACCTGCGTTTTTTTATTAATAAACCCATACTCTTGAAAATCACCAGCATTACCCTTGCTTTGCTTTTTCTTATCCATAAGAAAACTCACTAATTATTTTCCTAATTGTAACCATACAGAGCCAACTAGCCAAGAGTTTTCGAGGAATGATTATTTCCCAAAAAACTATTTCCTAACCTCAAAACCAACCCAAATATGTGCAGCCTGCAAAGGATCGCCATTAGCCTCATTCAAAAGCCAAAATGGACCAGAAGAGACCGTAATATCTTCCCTAAAACGCCCCACAGGAGCATCCTGAGGAATTGTGAAAGTTAAAGTAAAAGTCCCCGTTTTACCAGGTACAACAACATCCTCCACCATCGTCCCAATACGAAAATCTGAAAGCCAAGAGCTAGAGTGAAAATAACTTTTTCCAAAATTCTTGTTCTTCGGATCATCAAAACCCAAAGCTTTTGGGGCAGACTGCACAGCAGTATCTTTATACACAGAAACAGCCATCTGGCGATCAGGAGTATCCTTATACCAAGTAAACTGTCCATCATTGCGAAATACAGCATTTACCACAACACTATCACCCGGCTTCACATCAAAATACTCATCACCATTGGTAGAAAACGTCGTATCTTTTGGAAGAGTCTGACTAACCCACGTCGCTTTATATCCCGACGCAAAATCAATCTTATTACTGTAATCATAGCGCATTGTCTGCTTCGGAGAGCCTTCATCTTCCAATGAAAATAAATCCCCTATCGGCACCAATGTCTCCAAATTCCAAGCTCGTACTGATCCAGGAGCTACAGTGTAGAGAGAAGAATCAATCCAGAGCAATCGCATAATCGCATCAGAAAAATAACACTGAGAAGCATCACACTGCATACCTTTGCCATCATTTGAAATAACATCTGGTAAATTAGAAGAAATCGCCCCTTTTACATGACTGAGTTTCCCTCGAAGAGTAAATCCTTTATCAAGCGAAAGTGAATACACGTACGCTCCCCGAAAAACCACTTCACCATATTCACTACCATTAAGTTTCTGACCTTGTTTGTTCTTGATTTCTGCAACATCAACAGGGAAGGCCAGAAGATTTTTTTCTTTATCAAATAACAACGCATGATGATCGCGAAGCACAGGACTATCCGTTCCTCTATCACCAATAATTTCATGAAACTGTTCCACTGGATGTGATGGATCCGACACATCAAACAAAGCAACTTTCAGCCCCTGATACCAAGCAAAATCTACCGATCGCCAAAAAGTATCCTCAATCTTCGCGTCTATCGCATCTTTCCCAAAACCAATCAAATGAGTTTCATCATACGGTTCTAGGTAATCACTGTATCCTGGTATTTTCAATTCACCCAACACAGTAGGTTTTTGGGGAGTTGAAAGATCAATAACAAACAATGGATCAATGTTTTTAAAGGTTACTAAATATGCTCGTTTGCCAAGAAAACGCGCGCTACGTAACTGTTCCCCTTTCGCCAACCCTTCCAGTTTGCCAACAAGCTGAAACGAAGGATCCAAAACATACACATTATTGGTTACTGCTCCATCAGCAACAAACGTTTGTTTTGTTGTCGCAACTCTGAAATACCCATCAAACTCATCCATCGAAAACTGGTTCAAAATATGTCCAGGCACTTCTTGATGATTAAGAAATTTTACCGTCCCATCACTGATCGAAAACTTGTAAAGATTTGTAGTTTCTTCTTGTGGCCGAATAATTGTGTTCTTTGGATCATCAGGAGTAAGAGGAGGTACTGGATCTATCGTAGCTCCTGGAGTTGGTGCAGAAACACCGGATGAATTTGAATCTGACTGCTTCATTAACAGAGGCATAATATCGCCTCGAAAATTTGTAGCAGCCACATACAAATTATTTTGAGATGCATAGATATTCTGCCCAGTTCCAAGTGTTACTTGCTTTGTTAACTCGTCTGTTGCGGTCCGCACATTTACAGAAGCAACAACCATATAACTAGGCTCTGAAAAATCAGGAATATAGGAAATATCTTCACAAGGAAGTAACGGCTGCCGAACATCACCAGCAATCGAGTCAAACACCACTGGGAAAAAATCATTAGCAACAGTATCTTCCGAAGAACTAGCACCACCATTCGCAAGTCGCTTTTCCATTATCCAATAGCGTGGAGCACGATAAAGCACTGCATAAACAACATCGCCAATTTTCCTTGAAGAGAGCAAAGAAGTATCAAACGCCACGTGTCGCAATTCTTTTATTGCATCCTTGTTACTCACATCATAGATGTATAACTTACTTCCCTGTAAAAACCCTCTAAATTGCTTATCCGGTAAAGAAGTTTCTCCAATAACAACAAGCCTGTCACCATCAACATAAACTTCTCTTGGACGAAAAGAGTTATCACCTGTTTGCAAACGTGCTATTTCTTTAAAAGTTCCGTCAGAAAAAGTGCGAAGAACTCGGATTGAAGCGTTTTGAGCAATAGAATTTGCATCAGTTTTCACAATATAAATATATTCCCCATCAGTTTTTACTATATCCCCCTCATCAACCCCTTCTACCTGAACATTTGTTGAAGAAAAACCCATACCCGACTTTTCACTAGTATCAGTAGAAACATTCGTCTGATTTCCAGGAACAGAAATTGCTTTAGTACTGTAACCACTAGACGATGTAATTCGACTCTCCAGATCGGCACAATTTTTCACTTTAGGCAAAGATTCTGCGGCAAAACCGAAGTTAAAAGGAAAAAGAATTAACAGAGAGCAACAAAAGAGTGGCAGAAGCCTTGAGACATGTTTGTTCATAACAGTATCCTTTATATTTATTATGTGCACAGTACACGGTTCTAATTAACTGTAACACGCACCTAGGAGATTTTGTTACACACGAAGCAACACAACACACACCACTGTAACCATAACTTCATCTACTAATCCCAAAACAACACTAAACTCGTATTTGTCACAACAACATATCTCCTCCACCACATTGACAAACAACTTTTCTTCGCTTAACTTGTAGTGGTGTGCAAAATTGTGCGGGAGTAGTTCAGTTGGCTAGAACGTCACTTTGCCAAAGTGAAGGTCGCCGGTTCGAATCCGGTCTCCCGCTCCAATGTATACCCAACATGACCCATCATTTATCATAATCAAAATCACCATTTACCCAGCAAGCCTTCATTCTTTCCAGCAAAACTCTAGCAGCAATAGAAACAAACAACCGAAAAACATCGACCCGTAACGAGCACCTTGGGAGTCATCAAGTGGAAGATTACGCATCAAAACCTTTTGTAGAACAAGATCGCCCTATTGTACGCCGAACACTGCTTCCCCGAGGCTTAAAATTCATCCTTGTCACCACTGTAGTAGTTAGTGTCTTCGCCTTAGGCGTAATCATTGGCCAATCAGTTAATCCACAACAGTTAAACCTTATACCTACGTTCAACAATCCCAAACAAGAAGCAATCCTAAAAAACCAATCCTCACCTGATGCCAACATAGATTTCAGCGAATTCTGGAAAGTGTGGGCAATGGTAAACCAAAAACACATTGACGCTCCCTTTGATCAGAAAAAAATGATGTATGGCGCGATAAAAGGCATGATCAGCGCCACAGGCGATCCCCACACTGATTTCTTTACAGCTGAAGAATCCAAAGATTTTTCTGATTCTCTTAACGGAAACTTCGGAGGCATTGGTATCGAAATCGAAGAACAAGGTGACAAAATACTAATTCTATCAACTTTGGATAATACTCCTGCAAAACAGGCTGGACTTCTCCCAGGTGATGCCCTTGTAGGCATCGATGAAAAACCAATAGGTGATGACAACATTCAACAAGTAGTACAGAGAATTCGCGGTGAAATAGGCACAAAAGTACGCATCACTATCGAAAGAAACAACGAGCAAAAATCATTTGATATAACTCGCGCAACTGTATCAGTTCCCTCTGTACGCTTGGAAATGTTGGAAAACAACATTGCGTATGTCAGAATTGTCAAATTCGGGGACGACACCTCAGTCAAATTCGATAGTATTGCCAGAGAAGCCTTAAGCAAACAACCCAGAGGAATGATCCTTGATCTCCGCAGTAACCCTGGTGGTTATCTTGACGCAGGCATTCACATAGCCAAAACATTTTTCTCAAATGGCTTAGTAATGAGGGAAAAAGACAAATCAGAAACAAAAGAATTCATCGTTGAAGAGCCAGGCATACTGAACGACATCCCACTAGTAGTACTTGTAAACAGCTACTCCGCCTCGGCTTCAGAAATTGTTGCAGGAGCTATAAAAGATCGCGGACGAGGAAAGCTAGTCGGGACTACAACATTTGGTAAAGGTACTGTCCAAAACCTTATCGACCTAGAAAATGGTACAAAAATAAAACTCTCCATTGCAAAATGGTTCCCTCCAAGCGACAATAACGTACAGGGAAAGGGAATTCAGCCAGACGTTGTTGTAGAAATACCAACTCAATCAGCTGAAACACCAACCCCGGTTTCCGCTCCAGAAAATTCTGTAACACCAACAGACCCTCAATTGGCAAAAGCAATTGAAGTGCTTTTGCAAGGAAGCTCAGAACAAACTACCCCAACACCTTAGTAATACTTTTGCTGAAAGATTATAACAACCACCTCTAGCAGTGAAATAAAAATTCTCGCAACAAATATGAAAAAAACAACTGTACTGCTACTCTTCCTAAGCTATGTGCTCCTCGCCGGACACACGAGCACATCATCATATGGAGCAAGCGAGACTTCAGTTAATCGAACACTAAACCTATCCGGACAGGACTTTTTCACCGTAGAGAACACCATTCCAAATTACGTGCTCAATTTCTCCCTCACTCCAGAAAAAACCCACTCTGACCAACCATTTTCTATATACATTAATAACCATGGTGACATCAAAAGTCCTTTTGTATCCCATTACCGCCTAACGTTCACAAACTATGTCGACAACGACCATCCCAAAAACAATGGCCCCAAATGGCGTATTGCAAAAAACAACCCCAATACTGGCGTTTGGAACGAAATGGATTTCTTCCCCGGCTCTCCTGTCGATCTCCCGCTTGAACAAAAAACCTACGATGTCAGCGTGCTTGCAAGACATATCAATCCAACTGGCAACCAACCTCTGTTATACCTAGCAATAAAAGTTAACGGGTTGGTTATCACATCACTTATCGACAAAACAGATCCACTACTCTCCGGCAATATTGCTTTCAAAGCTAATAATGCTGAAATCCAAGTAGAAGACATCACAATTAAACCCCTTCCCCTGAAAGAAACAATAACGCCCAGTAAAGTTGTAGTTTTTGGCGACAGTATTGCATTCGGATCAGACCGCTCTCGTCAACACACATCCAGTTCAGTAATACTTCAACAACTTCTTGGAAATGGTTATGAAATACTCAACTATGGATTTCCTGGGGAAAAAGTCTCAACTACTCTAGAAACCAAATGGCATCAGGGAGTACTTCGACTTCAACAGGTAATCGATACGGAAAAACCTGAATTTATCATCATCGAAGAAGGTACAAACAATTTCAACGATCCCAAACTTATTGATAACCTGCGAGCAATGGTGATGTATGCAAGAAGGGAAGGCGTAACACCGATAATCACAACCCTCACACCTCTTTATAACGGTTCGATTTTGATCAATGTAAATGAACACATCCGCACTCTAGCAAAAGAAGAAAATATTCGACTTGTGGATCTTTGGAACCTTTTTTCTGCACCAGATGCTTGCAATGAAATACCTCCATCCTACCAAGCCACATCTCCTCGTAGCCTAATAGACGCTGATGCCGTCCACCCCACCGTCGCAGGAGCCTACAAAGCTGGTCATGCATTCAACAACACCATGCAATCACTATTTGAAAACGATTACGAAGCGGAATGGCAAGGACAAACCATCAATGGCAAAACCGCATCCGGACAAATAAGCTTACTCCCTGGGGAAACAACAAAAGTGACCGTTGCAATGAAAAATACCGGAAATTTAACTTGGTATAAGAATGGCTCAAAAAAAATAGCGTTTTACGTTTACCGTGACGCAAAATGGTCATGGCCACAAGAATACAACAGTCCTCAAAGCCCCCTCTTCGGCACGGACTTCTTCGCCAGCCCCTCATGGGGAAGCAGCTTTGACGGAAAAACAGCAAAAGCACAAGCAGCAACGCTAGAAACTGAAACCATCCTCCCCGGAGAAATTGCAAAATTCACGTTCAACCTAACCGTCCCTACCAACGCAAAACCGAACTCAACCTGGGACAACCCACAAACACCATGGGATGATACGTACTATCGTAGTGACTTTTCACTAGCCGCCGGCCCCTACTGGATACATAACAAAACAAACGGCGACCCCTACCAAATCGCCCACATCTGGTTCGGCATCCACGTAAACAGCACCACAACGACAAAAAACAGCCTCGCCCAAAACCCAACAACAAACGAATAATCCCCCTCCCTGCAAAGCGAAAGCAGCCAATAAAAACTTACCGCAGCGCATCAAAAAAGCATACGCAGGAAAATAAGAATAATCCCGAGCAAAGCACCCCCATATCAGGAAAGTCCATCTGCAACGCAACGCCCGATGTCTCCATCCTCCAACTCGCTCTCTGATGACTTTTATGTCACTTTTTTACTCTTCGTTACCCACCACTACCTGAGATTAAAAAAGTGACGCGGTTTTTGCTACTTTTTGCCAAGCACAAAAAGTAGGATGAAAAAGACGCAAGAACTCCACCCTATGGCATAAAGATCGTAAACAACAGTATAAAAAAACAACACCTCCCGAGACAAGGCATGCCATTGTCTCTACAGAATAACCATTCCCCATCCCAAACTTCTGCTTCGTATTCCCATAATAAAAACGTTCAACGTACAACATTGAACGAACAAAAGCATAACCTTTCCCATGCCCCATGCAATAAATACGCAATCCCCCCAAACCCATGCTACAATAAAAAAAACACCCCACACCCATGACCCAAAAAAAACGAATCGCCTATACCCTCTCCGGCGAAGGAGGCGGTCACGCCTCACGCAACCTCTTCATCATCGAGAAATTAGCTGAACAAGGCCATACCATAGACATATTCACCTACAAGCGCTCCTACCATGAATACAGCAAAATCTTTGCAAACCACCCCCTCATCCATCTCTTCAAAATCCCAGGTCTCGAGTTTCGCTACTCAAAAGGCAAACTAGCAAAAATTTCAACGGCCTTCGCAAATACTCGCCAAATACTCACTGCACCACTAATAATTGGAAAACTAGCAAAACTAATAACCAGCAATCATTACGACCTTTGCATAGTCGATACTGAATTTTTCTTCTCCAGAGCGGCAAAAAAATGCAAAATCCCTACTGTTCAAATAAACCATATCCCTATGTTCCCTTATGGAAAAATAACACTTCCTTCCAGCTTAAAAATGCAAATGGCTTGTTACAACATAGCCATCAAATTCTACATGCCCATGAGCGATCTTATTTTAACCAACGCATTTTACACAGCGACAAACTACACTAGAAAAAACATCAAATACATCGGACCCGTATTAAAAAAAGAAATATTTAAACAAACACCTTCAGACGACGGCTACATCTTGGTATACCTCAAAGAAAGCATCGCACCATTTTGCTTCCCAGCTCTAGCAGAAAACAGCCAACAAAAGTTCATCGTCTTCGCTGATAACCCTAACAACTATAAAAAATATCCAAATATCACGATGAAAACCATTGGACTTCAAAGCAATTTCGTCCACGATCTAGCTCACTGCACAGCCGTCATCGGCGTTGCAGGAATAGACCTTCCCAGCGAAGCCATTTACTTGGAAAAACCTATCCTCGGCATATACGAAGAAGGACAGTTTGAACAACGAATCAACGGTTTTCAAATAAAGCAATGCGGTATCGGAATACAAATTGGAAGCCGAAACGTCACAGCGGGCACCATCAAACAATTTATCAAAGCAATACCAAAGTTCCACAACGGAATACGAAAATACAAACAAACCACCTTCAAAATTGGCAACACAGAAGTACTCAACTACCTAGAACCCTATCTGAAATAATTCCCTTAGCATTCTTTCTCTCCCAACACTGCCTCAACCATTCTCACAGCTTGCACAGTCTCCCTGACATCGTGAACGCGTAAAATGCTTGCCCCATTCAAAAGACCAAAAACATTTGCAGCCAATGATCCAGCGAGACGTTCTTCAACAGGAACATCCAAAGTCTGCCCGATCACAGATTTCCTCGAAACTCCCAACAAAATTGGATATCCAAAAACATGCAAAGCATCAAGATGCTTCAACAACAACCGACTCTGCTCAGTAGTCTTAGCAAAACCTATACCAGGATCAATAATAATCTGCTCAAATCGTACTCCCTTTTCCAATGCCTCATCTGAAATCATCCTCAAATACGCAACTACTTCATCACAAACCTCACTCTCAACCCCCTCTTCACTGTTATGCATCAAAATAATCGGCACTCCCGTTTCACGAGCAACAGCAAACATCTCGCTATCTTTCTGTCCACCCCACACATCATTAATCATCGAAGCCCCCGCCGCAACTGCAGCTCTCGCAACAGACGCCTTGTATGTATCAATTGAAATAGGAATAGAAAGTTCTTGTTTCAAAGCAGCAATTACTGGAAGCACCCGCTGAAGCTCAAATTCAGCTGATTTAGGAGCAGAAGCATCTGCATGATACTTGCTATAACGCCTTGTAGACTCACCACCAATATCAACAATATCCGCCCCATCCTTCTCCATCTGCAAAGCCCTCTCAACAGCCTTCCCAACATCCACCCCAACCCCATCCCCAGAAAACGAATCATCAGTCACATTCAAAATCCCCATCACAAACGTCCTAGAAAACCAATCCGGAGAAAAAACAGACATACAAACCTCCTCTACTACTCTAATACTAACGCACACAACAAAAAGCGAAAGCAGCCAATAAGAACCTACCTAAGCGCATCAAAAAAGCATACGCAGGAAAATAAAAGTAATCCCGAGCAAAGCACCCCCGCATCAGGGAAGTTACTTCTGCAGCATCACAACCTGATGAGCTCCATCCTCAAACCCGCTCTCTGATAACTTTTTATGTCACTTTTTTCCTCTTCGATACCCACCAC
>JBAXVQ010000027.1:0-22525 GCA_037128935.1 bacterium
AATCTCGGCTCACTCTTCACCTGCTTCGGTGTCTTTTTTACTTGATTTGACACGGATTGATAATAACTTGCGTTAGAATTGTTTATGTAATTTTTATGCCAACCCCAATGTAAACTTAGCAGTAGAACCTGGAAGAAGCCAATTTTTTCTAACTTCCAAATCCGAGAGAGTTCCCGCACAAGCGTTTAATCCTCCACCAACTTTGCCAAACAACGTTTTCCCTGTCTGTTGTTCAAATTCTGCTTTAGTTGAACCGGTTTGTTTTAACGGTCTGTTTTTGGGATACCCAAGACCATTATCTCTAATTCTTACTACTAAATTATTGTCAATATGCAAAACGCTTACACTCACAAACTCTAACCGTCCTGCCATTGTTCCAGCATCAAAAGCATTAGCAATCAGATCTTTAAAAACAAATCTTAGCCTACGATCATCAATTCCAGTAATTTTGTATTTAGTAGTTAGATCATCAACTATTTGATCACTAAAGGTGTATAATCCATCAGTATTAGGCCTTCCTAAGTACTTATAGGTCTTTGAGTGTCTTTTATTAGATAAGGTATTAGAAAGACCGTAACAGAAAACCATTGAAACTGGAGCAAGAAGAAGGCTTTGTAAGCTGCTTAAATTATTTTGAACATGATCTAACACCATATGAGATGCAGTAGTCGCAAAAAGTGTATTTCTGAGAATTGAATTATAGCGAGTGTTTCTTTGATGAAGTTTAAAAAGTGTATTAACTAATTTAGCTGTAAGCACTGCTGATGGTGCTGCTATTACAACGTCGCTTAAACTATTTTCTATTCCTAAAGGACTTAAAAGTTGCCCTTTAACTGATGCAACGCCTACAGCAGCAGCTGTACTAACTTCTCCAGCAAACTTGGCAGACGAAACTAATACGTCTCTTTTTAAGTTGTCGATACTATCATTAAAACGACTAGATCGTGGCATATGGTTGCAAAAAACTCATTTACAAAATCGAAATGTAACATAATCTTACTTTTTTGTCAATGATTTTTACCAATTAAAACAAAAAATATTTACTCATCTCCCTCATAATCAACGAAAATCTATTTTAATAAGAATAGAAAATGTCATGATTATAGCACACCCATAAATAACCCTCCCTCCACTCTGCAAACCCATTCGCCCTCACACACTTTTCAGCGTTTTCTTCACTCGCTAAACTAGTATCCCGACCAATTTCCTTAACACCTACTGAGCAGGCAAGACGCCAACATCGGTACCTTCAAATACTTCGCCCACACCCAGCTTAGTAGAAACAGTTCCAAGAAAAAGTCGTTCTCCAACTCCCATCGCCAGACTTTGGCCATTATCCATAATTATCAGCAGTTTATTGTTCTTGGCTTTAAAAACTATCTAATTTTTCCTACAATAATGTCATTCATACAAGGAATTCCCATGCACTCCACCTCAAAACCCGTCCGAGCTTCTCAAACCACCATGGCACACCTCATGATGCCACACGACGCAAATCTCAGAGGCACTGTGCATGGTGGCGTTTTACTTTCCTACCTCGATAAAGTCGCAGCTGTCTGCGCCATGCGCCATTCTGAAGCGACTGTTGTTACGGCATCTGTTGATTCTGTGGTGTTTCGCCATGCGATCCATGTTGGTGAATTGGTGACCTTCTATGCTTCAGTGAACTTTGTGGGACGGACTTCGATGGAGATTGGCGTGAAGATAGTGACTGAAGATGTTAAAACTGGGCGGCAGCTGCATAGCAATTCGTGCTACCTTACCATGGTGGCGGTTGATGATGATGGAAAACCTCAAGAGGTTCCTCATCTGGTTTGCGAAACTGAAGATGACAAGAGACGTTGGGCTGAGGCTGAGGAGAGACGGGCGGTGAGGTTGAAGTTGTTTGGGAAGAAGAAATAGTCAATAGCTATGCAGCTTCATCAACCAATACTTCATCTCTGATTGATTGAATTGCTGTATTATAGCGCGTCCTTACTTGTGTCTCAGGTAGTCCCATAATTTCTGCTATTTGCCTAAAACTTCTTTGCTTAGGAGGATTCTCCGTTTGATCAAATCCAAATCTTAACGCAAGAATTTTTCTCTCAATTTCGTTTAATTGACCAAAAAGCTGTAATACTTGTCTGTCGGCGGTTCCTTCAGCAAAAATGCCTATCTCACTGCTTGTTGGTAAGACTTCATAAAGGTTTCTTTCTTCCCCCGCTCGACACTCATCTAAACTTATCTCTGTTTTTCCACGAAGCGCATCATAAAGAGCCATTACACCATTAACAATCCTTACCATTCTTTTTTTATCACCTTGGGTTTGCGGTTGTCTCACTGTTGGCAAATACTCTTCACGTACAGCCTGTTCAAAAGATATTGGCACTCCTCTTTTTTGTGTTTCAACTTCCTGATACTTCCTTGCACGAAGGTATCTATTGTAATGACCCGGCATTAACCCTCTTTTTTTTATAGCGTTCCTTAACACTCTTGTAAATTCACCCTTGATTTGAGCGTCCCCGATTGTTAATAACCTCAACAAGCTTCCTTTTGCTGTTGTAAATTCGTATTTTTCAACTGCTCGCTCTAACCCGCGCTTTCCTGCAATAACATACTCGTCATAATCAATCTCCATATTTCTGAAACTGCGAGCTGCTTTCTCTGCTTTACTGAGTACCCAATTCATACTGGATAGAACTAACACAGACTTTGCAATAGGTGCTAGTCTATTAACTAAAGCAATTCTCTCTTTACCTAAATCGATTTTTGCACTGTCACCATCATCAAACTCATGATCATCTTTTAATGCATTGAGAAGACTTCTTGCTACTACTCCAACTGCTTCGCGTGGGTCTGCACTTTCCCAATTTTGATCTGAACCAAGATAAAATTGAAATTTTCTTTCTGTTTTTTGACGTAATTGAACCTCTGAGATTTCCCCGATAGTCATATATGACTTATTTATAGCCTGCAATCGTTTCACAATAACAAGCAGTGAATGTTCTCGTTCCATAGTTAACTGTGGCAACTCATTGTTCATTGAAGCAGCCTTTATCGCAGCTGGTAACATAGCTAAAATTCTGTCTGCTAGTGCACCGAGTTCCTGGAGAGAAGCACTGCCTAAATCAAGTCTTGCTTTCTGGGCTGCAGCAGTTCTTTTTCCAGCAAATCTTGTGAATACATCTTCAGTACTAAAATCTGCCCTTTTCATACTTTCACCCAAACTATTTATAACTTTTGTTTATATATTATTACTAATATTTTGTCAATATAATATTTAAATAATTATTTTATTCAAGTATTTATTTAGTATATTAATTCTTATTATTTTTTATAAGTTTTTAGGATTATTAGTTTAGAGAGAATTCAATTTCGCTTCTTGATTTATTTGTGCTTTTCCGTTATACTATATCGATCTGTCAGGAAAAAGTACTCTATGCAACTCCATACAGTCTGGCAATTTATTCGCACTACTCTTTTACCGAAAGTACTTTATTACCTTCCTGCGATTATTGGCGTGGTGATTATTTCAAACCAAACTATTTCGCCGAATATCAGCTACTCAATAGCGAGTATCCCCTCCCCTACTCCTGTAATTGCATCACCAACTCCTTTTCGCCCAACGGAAGTGCCAACAGTTGTTGTTTCAACGAGCACACAACCTCAACTTGTTGTGAACGAGCAAGGAGCAACGCAGAGTTACACCCCACCCCAAAGAGACTTTTTTCTTTATGTTCCAAAGCTAAATATTCAGGTTCCAATCATTCCGAACGTGTCCGGTGACGATAAACCGGGATACCTAAAAGCATTAGAAAATGGTGTGGCACATTATGCTGGGACAAGCTTACCAGGGGAAGTAGGACGAATATTTGTTTTTGGACACAGTAGCTACTATCGAAATTTGCCTGGAAATTACAAATCGATCTTTGCTCCACTTAACAAACTAGCAAATGGTGATCTGATGTATGTATATTATCAAGGTGGGCAGTTTACCTATTCAGTTATTGGTAAACAGATAGTTGCGGCTGACGATGTGAGTGTTCTGAGCCAAACATCTTCAAAGATTTTGACACTACAAACATGCTGGCCTATAGGGACTTCAGAGAAGCGGTTAATTGTGAACGGTGAGCAAGTAAATTCGTAGCTTTGTTTTTTATGGTTAGCTTAGTTCTTATATATCCAAATTCTCAACTTTAGCAGCGTGAGTTTGAATAAAACGTTTACGTGGTAGTACATCGCTTCCCATAAGAATTGTAAAAAGCTCGTCAGCTCGGGTTTTGTCTTCTACTTTTACCTGATAGAGTTCACGGACGGTCGGGTCCATTGTAGTATCCCACAGCTGTGTAGGAGTCATTTCTCCAAGACCTTTGTAGCGCTGAAGAGAAACTTTGCTTTTTTCTTCGTCGGATGGTGCAAGTTTGTTGAGCAATTGATTTCGTTCTTCGTCAGAGTATACGTAATGGATTTCTTTGCCTTTTTGTACCTTAAACAGCGGTGGACGGGCAATATAGAGGTATCCTCGGGTAATCATATCTTCCATGTGGCGGAAGAAAAAAGTCAGTAGTAATGTAGCAATGTGGGCGCCATCAACATCGGCATCTGTCATGATGACAACTTTGTGATAACGGATTTTATCCATGTTCAGCTGTTCACCTATTCCGGTACCAAGTGCTACGATAAGGTTCTTTACTTCGTCAGAAGCGAGAATACGATCTAGCCGAACTCGTTCTACGTTAAGGATCTTTCCACGAAGTGGAAGGATTGCCTGACTTTGACGATCACGTCCTTGCTTTGCGGAACCTCCTGCGGAGTCTCCTTCGACGAGAAAGAGCTCACTTTTTGAAGGTTCTTTTTCTGAGCAGTCTGCTAGTTTTCCTGGAAGTGTTGAACCTTCTAGGGCTGTTTTACGGATAACTGTTTCGCGAGCGGCTCGAGCGGCGAGACGTGCTCGGGCGGAAAGAGATATTTTCTCCACCATTGAGCGGGCATCTGATGGATGTTCTTCTAAAAATGTGTCTAGAGCCTCACTCATCACTGAGTCAACTTGGGTACGGACTATCGCATTACCAAGCTTTGCTTTCGTTTGGCCTTCGAATTGTGGTTCCATTAGGCGCACAGCGATAACGGCAGTTAGCCCTTCTTTTACATCATCACCAGTAAAATTCTGCTCATCTGGTTTGAGTAAACCCTTTTTACGAGCATAGTCATTAATCGTTTTTGTCAATGCTGAGCGAAAACCAGTAAGATGTGATCCACCATCGGGGGTCTGCACATTGTTTGCAAAACAGAGCACATTATCAACATAGGAATCATTGTACTGGAGTGCGACGTCTATGTAACTATCCTGAATTTCTTTTGAAACGGAGAATGTTCTGTGTAAGGACTTTTTCTTTTCGTTCATATGTTCTACAAACGATTTAATCCCGCCATCAAACAGAAATTCTTCATGCTGGTTGGAACGTTCATCTATTAAACAAATCCTGATGCCTTGGGTCAAATAGGCATATTCACGTAACTGTTTTTGCAAAACTGGAAATTTGTAATCGAGTGTGTCGAAGATACTGCTGTCTGCCAAATAGGTTGTCTTTGTGCCAGATTTTGCGCCACGAAATGGAAATGTGTAATAGTTATGAAACAGCAGTTGTTCTTCAGGAAGGATTGCAATCTGTTCCTGTGTTTTCCCACGTTTGTATCCTTGAAAATGCAATTTTCCATCCCTAAAAACGGTTACGTCAGTAAAATCAGAAAGAGCATTCACAACTGAAGCACCTACTCCATGCAGACCACCTGAAACTTTGTATCCACCGCCACCAAATTTTCCACCCGCATGCAGCTTGGTCATAACGACTTCTAAAGCTGATTGGCCGGTTTTTTCATGAACATCAACTGGTATACCACGTCCATCGTCCATTACAGTAACACTGTTATCTTTGTGGAGGATGATGGAAATATTCTTGCAATATCCAGCTATTGCCTCATCGATACTGTTGTTTACCAGCTCAGTGATAAGGTGATGAAGTCCGTTTACATCGGTGCTGCCGATGTACATACCAGGACGTTTTCTTACTGCTTCGAGACCTTCAAGTACTTGTATTTGATCGGCTGTATAATCTGATGGCTGTTTACTCAATCGTTAGCTCCTTATGCATGTTCTCAACACAAAGTAAGTATACATTTTTTTGAGCAGGTATTATAGTGGTCTTTTATCAATTTTATGCAAAAATATAGCAATTCTGAATAAAAAAAAGACGGGTCGAAACCCGCCTTTTTAAAAAAAATGAATTCGTGTTAGTTTTTCCAGAATGAACTTTGTTTGACGTTCAGAAGATCAACAAGTACCAAACGAACTATAATGTATGAGATAACTACAACGGCTACACCAATAACGGCATTGGTAATACCTGCTTTTGCAGCAGCAACTTTTTTTGCATTTCCACCTGCCATGACGTAATTAAAACCAGAAAGAATTAGATAGAGTACAGCAAGCACGCCAACAAATGCTGTTACAAAGTTGATTACAATATTCACAAGAGTCCCAAAATCACCAATATTAGTCGGATTCCAAGGAATAACTGGTGTGCTTTGAGCAAATGCTTGAGAACTAGATAAAACAGCAGCTACAGGAAGAAGAATAAACGAACCTACTTTGAAATACGCTTTCAATGATAGCTCATTGAGTTTTTGAAAAGACATTGTAAAAAGCTCCTTTTACATTTTTGTTATTAGATAGTTTCATAGTATCTTGACTCATATTCTACTAGAAATGTACAAAATTGTCAACATGTACACGATTCACACTCACCATTTGTTTAATAAACAAATGGACTTATTGACTTTTCACTTCAGAGAGAAAAAAACTACCACCTCACAATTTACCATCGAACCCTAAATAAAGTTACTTTTAAACTAAATTCCAATATCCTGTTTTCTTTGTTCCCAATCGCCAAGCAAGCTGGTATTCACATTGAGAAGGTTTACTAAAACTAGTTTTACAACTAGATAAGCAATAACAGCAATAATCACACCAATGATGGCATTTTGAATGCCTGATCGAGCAGCAGCAGCTTTTTTTTGATCTCCACCAGCTAATATATAGTTAAACCCATTCAAGATTATGTATAACACCGCTACAACAGCTATAAACGCTATTCCAAATTCTATCAACCTGTTTATAAATTGTCCCAAGTCATCGAATCCACTTGGGTTGGTAGGAACGATGGGCGTGAATCCGCGACTTTGCGCATATGCGGCTCCAGAATAAAGAATTATTGCTGCTACGTACCCGAGTTTTACAAACGGATTGGTCCAGAGACGAAGTAAAGTTTGCACAGATTGGTACTCCTTGGTGAGTGATTATTGTTTTCAATTTGCCATTATTGTAGCAGATGTTAGCTGTACTGGGCGAATTTTTATTTCGTTATCCCAATCTATTTCAACTTGTGAATCATGGGAAATTGTTCCATCTAGAAGTGCGGTAGCCAATGCTTTTTCAATGGCTCCGACCTCCTGACGTAATCTCCTAGCACCTGAAGCTGGATTGTAGCCACGAGCTACCAGTTGAGAAACTACTTGAGGAGTCCACGTCACAGAAATATTTTTTTCGTTTAATCTGGTTTCAAGCTCTTTGAGCTGCAGGCGAGCGATTGATTCGATCTGTTCTTTTTGTAGTGTTCCGAAAAATAGGATTTCGTCTAATCTACCGAGAAATTCGGGTTTGAAATATTTTTTCAAGTCACCAAGCATTTTCTTCTGCATTATCGGGTCGAATCCTGAAGAGTGGCGAGGGCTGCTGATTTCAGCAAACCCCATGCTTTTACCTTCAATGGATTGTTGTATTTCATTTCCACCAATGTTACTGGTGGCAATGATAACAGTGTTGCTGAAACTTACTTTCCTGCCAGATGAATCTGTCAGTACGCCATCTTCTAGAATCTGGAGTAGTATGTTGTAAATGTCGGAATGGGCTTTTTCCAACTCATCAAAAAGTACTACTGAATATGGTCTTCTCCTGATCTTTTCAGTCAGTTGTCCAGCTTGATCGAAGCCAACGTAGCCAGGAGGCGAGCCGATGAGCTTGGAAACAGAGTGTTTTTCCATGTATTCGGACATATCTACTTTTATCAAGGCATCAGCAGAACCAAAAAGTTCTTCGGCAAGGACTTTGGCAAGATAGGTTTTGCCCACGCCGGTTGGGCCGAGGAAGAGAAAAGAGCCATTTGGTCTTTTTTGATCAACTAAACCAAGACGGGCTTTTCTGATGGTGTCTGCAATTGCTTTGACGATATCAACCTGTCCAAAGACTTTACTGCTGATTCGAATATCAATATCTCTGAGTTTGGCTTTTTCGCTGTCAGAAAGCTGGGAAACGGGAATTTTTGTCCAGCGGCTGATGATGTGTTCAACGTCGGCAACTGTTACTTGAGGGATTGCTTCGTCTCCAGCCTCTTCTAGGAAGGCAACCAGCATTTCTTTTTGCTTTTCCAGTTTGTCGATGTCATCACGAACTAGTGCTGCAGATTCGTAGTTTTGCTCGTCAACAAAGGACTTTTTCTTGTATATCATCTTGTTGATCTGTTCATCAAGTTGCTGTACTTCGGGAGACTGGCGGCGTTGGTGAAGCTTAGAGTAAACGGCAGCTTCGTCCATACAGTCGATTGCTTTATCAGGAAGAAATCTGTCGGCAATGTACCGTTGAGCGAGCGAAACGCAGGATTCGATGGATTCAGGTGTATAGGTTACACCGTGAAAGGATTCATATTTGGGTTGTAAACTTCGAAGTATTTTTATAGCGTCAGCAGTAGATGGTTCATCAACGATTATAGTTTGAAACCTTCTTTCGAGAGCGCTATCTTTTTCAATATGTTTTCGGTATTCCTCTATTGTTGTCGCACCGATGCATTGAAGATAACCTTTAGCAAGATCAGGTTTCAGCATATTGGCGCCATCTAAAGTACCTTCTGCGCTACCTGCTCCGATGACTGTGTGCAATTCATCGATAAACAGTATTACTTTATTTTTTGCCCGTTTGACTTCTTCCAAAATTTTTCTGATGCGGTCTTCAAATTCTCCGCGGTATTTGGTGCCTGCAACGAGCGAGGTGAGGTCGAGAGAAACAACTCGTTTGTTTCTCAGCATGTCAGGAACCTGTCCGTAGACGATACTTTGGGCAAGCCCTTCTACAATTGCTGTTTTCCCAACGCCTGGTTCTCCAATGAGTACAGGATTATTCTTGGTTCTACGGCAGAGGATGTGAATTAGACGCTCGAGTTCTTCGGTTCTACCGGTTACTGGATCTAACTTTCCTTCTGCGGCGAGAGCGGTCAAATCTGTGGAAAAATAGTCCAGCGAGGGTGTGCTGTCGGTCGGTTTAGAATTGACCGAACCGGCGTAGGCCATGCTGGGAATTTTGTCGCTGTTTTTTACCAGTGCCAATTTGATGGCTACTGGTGTGACGCCGAGGTTGTGAAGAATGCTTGCTGCGTCACTAGTTTTCTCGTCTATGATGCCGAGGAGGATGTGTTCTACTTGAATTTCGTCATCTTTTAATGTTGTGCAATGTTGGTACGCATGTTCAAATACCTTTTGTGTTTGGGGAGCAAACACCAGCGTTGGAGTTTGCTGCAGGAGAAATGTTCGCTGTTGAGAAAGTGATTGTTCAACCTTCGATTGCAGCTGTACTGGATCAATTTCAAGGAAGGAAAATACTTTCCTACCAACTGGGGTATTGGAAAATGCTAGCAGGAGGTGTGTTGGCAAAAGTACGCTGTGGTGATATTTCTTGGCGACGGCAATGGCTTGATCAATTAGATGTCGAGCTGAGCTTGAAAGCTGGTTAAAATGTTTTACATCGGTGCTTTGTTTTTCTAGAGTTTCAGCAATTGAGGCTGTGAGATCGTGTAGCTTTTTAGAAATCTCGGAAGATATGTCCTGTATTTTCTCGGACTGGGGAAACTGGAGTTGAAGCTCTGTAGTTTGTTTGTTAGCGCATGACTCGCAAAGATGCACGGTGGATTTGTCGTTATTTACTATCTTGGTAAGCTGAACGGTGGCGGTATTTTGATGACAGTGTTCGCAAAGCATATCGTCCATCCTTCCTCGGTGTACTCTGATGTTGTAATGACCTACTATACGCAGAAAAGCAAGAAAGTCAATAGTAATGGCGCATGGAATTCATGCTACAGGGATCAGTTTGGGTGCGCAAGGTGTTTTTAGGGGACTTTTTTCACTCTATTTTTGGCGGTTTTTTTTATAATTTTCATTACTTTACTCATTGCTTTTTCATTGCTCAACTGTTAGTATAGAGCGATACTATTTCCACAGTTACTTAGAAAAAATAAAAACATGAATACCAAACGACATGCGGTTAAAGTGGCTGGACCATCAGGATCAGGGATAAACATTTCAGGTGAGATTCTAGCTCGGGCTCTGAAACGCTCTGGTTACTGTGTTTTTGCCTATCGAGAATATCCGTCATTAATTAAAGGTGGCTATTCGACTTATCAGATTGATTTTTCTCCCGATCCCATCAAGGCGGTAGGCAGCAATGTTGATATTGAGGTTGCTCTTACAAAAGAAACGCTACTCCAGTCCATTAAGACATTATCAGCAAATGCTGTTGTTGTTTACGATGAGGCGTTGACGCTTTCTGAGCAGGATCAGGCATTTTGTGCACTTTCGAATGCCACTTTTGTTCCAGTTCCTTTAAATGCCTTGATTGCAAAAGCTGGTGCGCAACCAATTATGAAAAACACAACAATGCTTGGTGTGGTCTGGAAAATTCTTGATCTTGATCCTGTAACCCTTGAGCAGACTGTGGGAGATATGATTAAAAAGGGTGCTGAAGCGGATGCAATGAACAGAAAGTGCGTTGAGGAGGGATTTGCTTGGTATACAGGAAACACTATTCCGAGGCTGAATCCTCAAGAGCGGTGGAAGCTGCAGAATGTTGTCACAGGCAATCATGCACTAAGTTTTGGAGCAGTTGCTGCGGGTGTTCGGGCTTATTTTTCTTATCCAATGACACCTGCGAGTTCAATTCTTACGATTCTTGCCAAACTTTCGGATAAAACAGGCATGTTGGTCAAACAGGCTGAAGACGAGATAACAGCTGCCAATCTATCACTGGGAGCAATGCATGCGGGTACAAGAGCTTTTACCGCAACATCTGGCGGAGGGTTTGATCTAATGACGGAAACGCTTTCGATGGCAGCGATTGCGGAAGTACCTTTTGTGTGTGTTATTGCCCAACGACCTGGGCCAGCGACTGGAGTGCCAACCTATACAACGCAAGGAGATCTGAATCTTGCCGTGCATGCAGGACATGGAGAGTTTGCTCGGCTTGTCCTCGCAATGAGTGACGGAGATGATGCATTTTATCTCATGGCAACAGCTTTTAACTATGCTGAAAAGTATCGAATTCCAGTTATTGTTTTGACTGAAAAACATATTGCGGAAAGTTTATTTACTATTGCAGATTACGATGCGACAAAAATTCCAATTGATAGGGGCAAGATTGTCTCTGATGATCAACTCTCTGGATTCACAAGTGATGACCACTACCGTATTACAGATGATGGAGTTTCTGCTCGCTGGTTGCCTGGACAAAAAGGACCATTCTTTCTCACAACTAGTTATGAACATCGTGAAAATGGAGATATGACCGAGGATGCGGAAGATATTAAACAGATGATTGATAAGCGAATGCGGAAGGAACAAACTCTCTTTAACGATATTCCTGATGCTGAGCTTATTGGGCCTGAAGGTGCGAGTATAACATTTGTTGGGTGGGGAAGTAGTGCGATGGTGATGACTGATGTTCTTAACCTTATTAATTCTTCGGGTAAAAAGGTCAACTACCTGCACTATACTTACCTAAATCCGTTAAAAACTGAACGGTTGGAGCGCATAGCTGCGAACGGTGGCAAGCTCTTTTTAATTGAGAATAATTTCAAAGGACAGTTGGGTGAATTGCTTGAAACAAAGGCAAAAATAGCGTTCACACAAAAGCTTCTGAAGTATGATGGACGACCGTTTTTTCTTGAGGAAGTACTCGAGTTTATTGAAAAAATCTGATTAGCACACTAAAAAAGGATTTACTATGGATATTACTATTAAAAGTTATAACAATCCTGTTGTACCGACGTGGTGTCCAGGGTGTGGGGATTATGGAATCTGGGGGGCGATAAAAAAAGCGCTTACCGATCTGCAAATTGCTCCAACTGACGTGTTGCTGGCGTTTGATGTGGGATGTCATGGCAATATGCAGGATAAAATCGGTGGGTATCGTTTTGGAGGTCTTCATGGACGAGTGTTGCCAGTTGCCATTGGGCACTACTTGGCAAATCCCAAGCTCCATGTCATTGCAATTGGAGGCGATGGTGCTACATTTAGCGAAGGTACTGGACATCTGATTCAGTCAGTACGTGGAAACTATGATATAACCTTTATCCTTCATAATAACCGGAATTACGGATTGACGACTGGACAACCAACTGCGACCACCCCCAAGGGTCAACCGATGAACGTAAGTTTTCAAGGTGTAGTTGAAGAGCAACTCAATACTTTGGATTTTGTTTTTAGTCTGAAGCCAAGCTTTGTGGCTCGAGGCTTTTCCTCTGATATTTCCCATATGGCGGAAATTATCAAGGCGGGAATCAACCATAAAGGTTTTTCTTATGTCGAAATTCTTCAATTGTGCCCTTCTTATAACAAATTTACGGATGAAGCTTTTTATAAACAACGTATTTACAAGTTGGACAATACCAATCATGATGCGAGTGATCTAAAAAAAGCGAGAGAGAAAGCTTATGAAGAACCAGAAAAATTTGCTCTGGGAGTGATCTATGAAGATAAAAATTCTCTTCCCTATCTGGAAAGGCTATCAGGTCGGAAAGGCAATACCTCAAGATTGATTGATGAAGTTGACTCGAGGCAGGTTACTGATCTGTTGGAAAATTTCAAGTAAAGTAACTGTGCTCTTCTTGAGCGATTATTTATCGACCGGAGTGAAATTTCCACATCGAGAAATCATATTAAACGCATGTGATAACAATAAACCCGCCCTGCTTCGAAGAGATCCTTCGCAATTGCCTCCGGATGACACAAATACAAATAATCGCCATCTCTTATCTTGATGATTTGCTCAGTATCCAGTAGTATGGAGAATGTGTTGCGAGCTGATCTTTCTGTTCATTCTGAGACTTAGTTTGAAAATTCTCTATAACCTTTAATTCATTTAAGCGTTTACAATAAGTATCTCTATGGCAGCTATTTCAACTGCCTCAATTTTCACAATATAAATATATTCGTCACAAACAGGACACTACTATGGCACGTTTGAGCAATGATAAAAATAGCAAAAGAAACTGGTGGCAAAAAAATCTCGGCACATTGATAATGCTGGGAGTGGCAGTTGTTTTCTTTTATGCAGTGTTTGGCGGAGGCCTACTTGAAACTGCTACTGAACCAAAGGCTATAAATCGATTAGCTCAGGATATTGTTGAGCTGAAAGTTGAGAAAATTGAGCTGAATGGAACTACTGTTTCTGCTTATTATAAAGAAACGCCCAATGAGCCCCAGAAATTTACCATGGTCCCCGGTGAATCGTTTACAGAATCGATGGAACGTTTTGGAGTGCCAAAAGAAACGTTACTTGATGCTGATAAAATTAAGATTATTTCTCAGGATACTTCAGGTGCACGATTCTGGCAGGAACTAATTTCTACCTTACTTCCGATTCTTCTGATTATAATTGTTGCTTTTGTATTTTTCCGTTTTGTTGGCGGTGGTGGTGGAAGCGGAGCTTTTTCTTTTGGTAAAAGCCGTGCAAAGTTGTTCAATGGTGCTGGTGCGTTTGATAAATACAAAAAAAGAACTGTTTCGTTTGAGGATGTGGCAGGTATTGAAGAAGCAAAACAAGAATTGCAAGAGATTGTTGAATTTCTAAAAAGTCCCAAAAAATTCACTGATATTGGAGCTCGTATTCCTCATGGAGTATTGTTGATCGGACCTCCAGGTACAGGGAAAACGCTTCTTGCAAAAGCTGTTGCAGGTGAGGCTGGCGTTCCTTTCTATAGTATGAGTGGTTCAGAATTTGTCGAAATGTTTGTCGGTGTCGGTGCTTCTCGTGCCCGTGACTTGTTTGAACAGGCGAAGAAAACTGCTCCTTGTATTGTTTTTATTGATGAAATTGATGCTGTTGGTCGCCAACGTGGTGCAGGATTGGGCGGAGGTCACGATGAACGTGAGCAAACCCTCAACCAGATTCTTGTTGAAATGGATGGATTTGACTCAAACACAACGGTAATTGTGATGGCTGCGACAAACCGTCCTGATGTGCTCGATCCAGCACTACTTCGTCCTGGACGCTTTGATAGACAGGTGACTTTACAGGCACCAGATATCGAAGGTAGAAAAGCTATTTTGAAGGTACATACTCGATATCAGATTAGTAAGTTTCTTGATCCATCTGTAGATTTTGAAGTGATCGCCAAACAAACAATTGGTTTCTCGGGTGCTGATCTTTCTAATCTTGTTAACGAGGCAGCCATCTTGGCAGCTCGAAGAAATAAAAAGACTATCGGTATGGATGAGTTTGAAGAAGCTATTGATCGCGTAATTGCTGGGCCTGCTAAAAAGAGTAAGGTGATTACTGATAAAAATCGTAAGCTTACGGCGTACCATGAAATTGGCCATGCAGTAGTTGGAAAGTTACTTCCTAACGCTGATCCTGTTCATAAAATTTCTATCGTTTCTCGTGGCCAAATGGGAGGATATACACGATTTCTTCCTGTTGAGGATCGAGATTATTTCTCTCAGGCACAGTTTGAGGATATGATTGCAACGCTTCTTGCTGGTTATGCTGCGGAGAAACTTATTTTCAATGATGTTTCTACCGGTGCTTCAAATGATATTCAACGAGCCACAACTATTGCGAGAAAAATGATAACCGAGTATGGAATGAGTGCAAGTTTTGGACCAATGGCTATCGGGTCTAAAGAAGAGACGTTGTTCCTAGGGCGGGAAATTTCTTCGAAGCATGATTATAGTGAGCAGATTTCTGCAAAAGTTGATGCGGAAGTACAAGCAATGATTACTAAACAATTCAACACTGCAATGAATCTGTTGAAAGTAAATGAAGTTATAGTTCATGAAGCTGCTAAGGAGTTGATGGAAAAAGAAACTATAGATGCCGATACATTTAATCATTTTTTTGGTGAAGAGAAGGCTGTAGACAAGAAGAGTAAACCAGAAAGTAAGAAGAAGTCTAGCAAAGATCATGAGCATGATGATAAGCTTGTGTAGTACTTCCCAGCTTGGTTGAATAATTATTCTTCCAAGGGGTTTGCCGATGTGGTGGAACTGGTAGACACGCGGGTCTCAAAAACCCGTGATCGAAAGGTCGTGTCGGTTCGACTCCGACCATCGGCACCAGTATTTAACTTTTATTACAAAGAAGCCATCTTACCTTGATGGCTTCTTTGTTTGTGATTACTTTAGCTCATACAACGTGTAGTAGAAATTAAAGTAACCTGGGTATTCTACTTCCCTATTGATTACTGTTTTGAAAGAATTTTCACCCCAAGTGTATTTTTGTGGATTAGGTTTTGTTGAAGTTAGGTAGAAAAATGAGTTGGCTGGAAGTTTTTGTTTACTTGATTCCAAGTTGTTTGTTGTGTTTGTAAGTTCTTCAAGGTCATAGTAGTACGTACCTATATTTCGATAGCCAATAACTCCTGCATCGGCACCAATAATCACACTCTCTGGCTTTTTATGTTGTTGAATGTAAGAAGCAATTCCTTCGTCAAATAGCACTTGGTTATCAAAACCTAGTATTTTTTTTGAAATTGCACTTGAAATTGAGGAAAAAACACTCATTACGATAACTGCTGTTGCTATGTAGTTGAATATTCTTTGCCTCGAAATTTGAAAAGAAAACATAAAAGAAAAAAAGAGCAGAATTGCCAATGGATAAATTGGTATATACCAACGATAAAGCCCCATCCAATCCCCTTTTGCAATAATCGAGAGAACCATCTGCGTTCCAACAAATATTCCAAGGATGGCGGTTTCTTTATGCTGGATTGCTACTTTTCTTTGTTTTTTCATTATTAGCATCATTAAACAGGCAATTATTATAAAAATTAATCCGGATCCGTTGAGAAATGAAAATAAATACGTAAACCCGTTGTACCATGGAAGAAAAAACTTTGGACGTCCTTTGCTGAGGAAAACCTGAGAAATAAGTGAACCATAGTACACCACTCTCCAGATGTGGAAAATAACCACTGGAATAAGAAAGAAAAGTGTTGTTTTCCATAATTTCTTTTCCCAGAGCATGGTAAAAAACACTGCTATCATGCCAAAAACAACGCCTTCAATTCTTGTCAGACTGAGCATTCCAAACAGTATAAACGTCAGTATGGCGACGTTTGTTTTCTTTTGTTTGAGGGTTTGCAGCAACCCATATGTTGCGGCAAGGAAGAAAAGCGAGTACAAAGTCGTTTCCATGCCAGTGGTTGCCCAATAGGCTGAGGCAATAAACGCTATGCCGGCTATGAGCATGAGTGATTTTTGCTTTTGAGAAAAGCTCGGAGGCGTAAAAGATTGGAAAAAAAACAACAAAACAATGTAGTAGCAATACACAGCAACGATACTTATCCCGATAGCGGAAGATTCTATATTGAAGCCTAATTTCTGACATCCTGCTAGGATCGCAACCCAAAGAAAGTTGGAATACCCTTCGACCCTTTCTCCAAGATTAAATACAATGCCCTTCCCTGCTGCAAAGTTATTTGCATAGTGATAGCTGATGAACGAGTCATCAACTCCGGGCACTTTCGCCGCTACAATAAGGAGTACAAGGCAGGCGGTGAATACAAAGTAAATGCGATTTCGATACCGATGAAACAGTTCTTGCGATGATAAAGCGATCAAACAAGCAAAACTGCCAAGTAATAGGAAAAGTGCTAGAACGTTGTGAAATACAATTGTTCCAATATATGCTGCTATCCAGAAAAGCAGAATGCCAAGGACTTCTACAATAAAAACATACTTGTTGTTTTGTGCTTCAGTGTTACCCAACAATCTGCTCTCAAAGGTACAAACTGTATTGTATCAAAATCTACTACTGATTAATGATATTGATTATTGTATGTTAACAGGTTCTCATTTATACTTTGTCTTTAGTATTTAACTTTATAACTTGCTATGAACCTAATCTCTATCGCTTTTTCTGCTGTTGCAATTATCATGAGTGTTACTTTGCATGAGTTTGCACACGCCTATGCTGCCGATAGGCTGGGTGATGATACACCACGACTGATGGGGCGACTAACGCTTAATCCAGTTGCACACTTTGATCCGTTTGGGGCCTTTTTGTTTTTATTGATGATTTTTGGTTTTCCTACTATTGCTTACGGAAAACCAGTTCAGGTTAACCCCTACAAATTTTGGGATAGTCGAAAAGGGATGATGATTGTTGCTTTTGCCGGTCCGGTTATGAACCTATTGATTGCTGTTTTTTTCACTCTTTTGCTGCATTTTCCAATTGCACCACTGGCAAAGATTCTATTTTTTACCTTCATCCAGATCAACGTTTTTTTGGCGATTTTTAATTTGATACCAATATTCCCGCTAGATGGTGAAAAAATTGTAGCTGGTCTTCTTTCTTATGAGGCAGCAGCACGCTTTGATGCTTTTCAAAAGCAATATTATATGTTCTTGATCATCATCTTGATTCTCAATAGTCATGCAATTATCTACCCGATTGCAAATGTCTTGTTTACTCTGCTATCATATATAGGCTATCCGGCAATCTAATTTCCGGTAGTGTTTTTTGTTTGTCAAAATTCTATTACCAATTTTGAGGAATTATACACCATGGCACATATTAAAGCCGGTGGATCGGTCAAAACCGGTCGCGATAGTCACGGTCAACGTCTCGGAATCAAAATGTTTGCTGGGCAAAAAGTGCAAACTGGAAATATTCTTGTCCGTCAAAAAGGCATGAATTTCTATCCTGGAAAAAATGTTGCAGTTGCTGACGATCATACCTTGTTCTCTACTGCTGTTGGTGTTGTTAAGTTTTACCGTCGTCACAAGATGAAGTTTAATAATCGCTGGATTTCTACTCGATTTGTTGCTGTTGTAACTGAGTAATTTACTGATTTTCTTTTAACTTTTTTCTTTTTTGGGGTATTGGTTTTGCGTTTTCTAAGAACCATGGCTTTGCATTGATTTTTGTTTATTTTCTTACTAACGGAGATCTTTTATGCTTGCAGTAACCGACCTTCGCAAGGGTGCAGCTTTTCAGGATGAGGGTGAACTTTGGAGAGTTTTGGAATACAAGCATATTAAAGTAGCTCGTGGTGGTGCAACAATTAAAGTCAAAGTGCGCAATGTAAATAGTGGTTCAATAACAGAAAAATCTTACAACAGTGGTGATAAAGTAGAACCTGCGAATATTACCAATTACCCTGCTCAATATCTGTATCCTGAAGGTGAGAATTTTATTTTCATGGATACCAATACGTATGAGCAATTTCCTATCAATGCTGAACTTCTTGGTCTTGGTGTTAATTTTTTGCAAGATAATATGATTGTTGATGTGCAATTTTTTGACGAGAGGCCTATTGGTATTCAACTTCCTCCTTCTGTTGTGCTCGAAGTGACTTACACAGAACCTGCGGTGAAGGGTAACAGCAGTGGCAATATTACAAAGCCTGCTACAGTTTCTTCAGGATATAAATTGAATGTTCCCTCTTTTGTGAATACTGGTGATAAAATTAAAATTAATACAGATTCTGGTGAATATATCGAACGGGCTTAGTTTTTTTTCTCCGTAGTAACTGATCTTTATTTATGCTTTTTTTTCAATCGATTTTTTCTCTTCTTTCCAATAAGGTAATTATTGGTACTCTCCTTTCCTCTGTAGTCGCCCAACTTTTAAAGATTGTTATTATGGGTATGAAAAACCGTAAACTGGATTTTTCATACGCTTTCTCTATGAGTGGGATGCCTTCTGGACATACATCTGGTATAGTTGCTCTTTCCACGTTGATTGGATTAAAGGCGGGTTTTGATTCTGTCCTATTTGCGTTTGCTTTTTGTATGGCGGTTGTAATTATGTACGATGCGGTTGGGGTGCGGCAGCAGGCTGGGAAGCATGCAGAAATGTTGAATTATCTGTTGGATAAGTACACGGTCTATGCGAATGAAAAAGAAGATAAGAAAAAGTACCTGAAGGTACGACTGGGGCATACGGTTAACGAGGTCATTGGAGGTGTTGTCAATGGGTTAGTATGTGCGTTGGTGTTTAGTTGGGTTGTTGGGATCTAGCCTATTGTCGTCGATGTAGGGAAAGCAGATCAGCCTTCCCTACATTGACGTTTTTTACTTCATTTACTTGATTTCTTTTCTCTTACTTCTCCTTCGATAATGATGTCGTCGTTGCCTCCGACGTAACGAGTCTCAACTACACGTTCGGTTCGGTATGTTGTTCCAGTTGTTTTTTGAGATTCCAAAACCCTGTC
This sequence comes from bacterium, assembly GCA_037128935.1. Taxonomy (GTDB): domain Bacteria; phylum Patescibacteriota; class CG2-30-54-11; order JBAXVQ01; family JBAXVQ01; genus JBAXVQ01. Next base: position 19,515 of record JBAXVQ010000027.1, read on the forward strand.
AAGGATTGATTGCAGGACAGAAAGCACAAGAGAACCTAGTAAAGCTGGCCATAATCCCTGCACAGTGAATCCTTTGATAAATGTGCCGGTGAGCCAGAAGATGAAAGCGTTGATAAAAAAAGTAAAACAGCCAAACGTGACTAGGTTAATAGGAAGAGTGAGTAAAACAAGAATTGGGCGAAGGAATACGTTTGCGAGGGCGAGGACGATGGCGACGATGACAGCGATATAGAAGTTACTGACGGTGATGCCTGGTATAAATGAGGCAATAAGTAGTATAAAGCAAGCGTTGGCTATGAGTTTAATAAGTGATTTTGGCATTGTGCATCCTTTTGCTATTTTTACTGTCAAGGTAGCGGCTCTTAAGGTAAGGTGTGTTTTTCTACTTCCCCTCCCCTCCTCCTCCTAATTTCAAAACAGCCATGAAGGCTTCCTGTGGAATTTCGATTTTGCCAACCTGTTTCATTCTTTTCTTACCTTTTTTCTGTTTTTCCAAGAGTTTTCTTTTTCTGGTGATATCTCCACCATACAGCTTGGCGGTCACATCTTTTCGAACGGCGGAAATACTTTCTCGAGCGACGATTTTACCGCCGATGGCGGCTTGGATGCTGACTTCGTACATTTGTCGAGGTATTACTTCTTTGAGCTTTTTTGTAAGATCTCGGCCTAGAACTTGGGCACGAACTCTGGGAACTACGATACTCATGGCTTCAACTACATCTCCAGCAACAAGAATATCCATTTTAACCAACTGCCCTTCCCTGTAATCCAAAAGTTCGTAATCCATCGAAGCGTAACCAGAGGTGGCGCTTTTTAGGTCATTGTAAAAATCAGTAAGAATTTCGGAAAGGGGAATTTCTGCTACAACATTAACTCGAACAGTGTCAAAGTATTCTGTTGTTTTGTAGATTCCACGGCGACTGGTGACCATTTCCATGATGCTGCCGACGTATTCTGATGGGGAAATGACGTTGATCTTGACCCATGGTTCTGAAACGGCAACGATCTGGGCAGGATCAGGAAATTCGGAGGCTGAGTTCACTTCAATATCTTCAAATGTATTGTTTTTTGCCTGAACTTTCACAATATATTTTACTGAGGGTGCGGTGGTTATTAGATCAAGATCGTATTCTCTTTCGAGGCGTTCCTGGATTATTTCCATGTGAAGCAGTCCGAGGAATCCGCAACGGAATCCGTTTCCGAGTGCTCCTGAGACTTCGGGCTCGTATGCGAGGGAGGCATCGTTGAGCTGAAGTTTTTCAAGGGCTTCACGGAGTTGTCCGTATTCGTCACCTTCGACGGGGTATAATCCGGCGAAGACCATTGGTTTGATGGTTTTATAGCCTTCTAGTGCCTTTGGGGCGGGGTTGGAAGCTAATGTGATGGTGTCGCCAACTGCCAAGTCTTTGAGAGATTTTAATCCGGTGGCGATGTAGCCTACTTCACCAGCGACAAGTTGTTCAACTGGCACAAGCATGGGTCTAAATACACCGATTTCGAGAATTTCGGCTTTAACACTGTTCATCATCATGATGATATCGTCACGGCGTTTGATCGTGCCTTCTTTGACACACACGCAGGCGATAACGCCTTTGTAGGGGTTGTAGGAGGAGTCGAAAACGAGGGCTTGGAGTGGGGCGTTTTCGTTGCCTTTTGGGGCGGGGATGTCGGAGATGACACGGTCGAGAATTTCTTCGATGCCAATGCCGCTTTTGGCAGATGCGAGGATGACGCTTTCTTTGGGGAGTCCGAGAACTTTCTCGATTTCTTCGGCTACTTGTTCTGGTTTGGCAGAGGGGAGGTCGACTTTGTTGAGTACGGGGATTATTTCCAGTCCTTGATCGAGTGCGAGGTAAAAGTTTGCGAGTGTCTGGGCTTCGATGCCTTGTGTGGAGTCAACGACGAGGATTGCACCGTCACAGGCGGCTAGGCTGCGGGAAACTTCGTAGGTGAAGTCAACGTGTCCGGGGGTATCAATGAGGTTTAAAATATGATCTTTGTAATTCATTCGTACAGGTTGGAGTTTGATGGTAATACCACGTTCCTGTTCGAGTTCCATGGTGTCGAGTACTTGTTTTTTGTCTTTGTAGAGGCGTTGATCGAGAGTTTTTGTTACGTCGAGAAAGCGGTCGGCTAGTGTTGATTTGCCGTGGTCGATGTGGGCGATAATGCAGAAATTGCGAATGTTGCTGTTGGTCATAGGTAGGTAGTTTTTTTCAATGTTGCTTTATTATAGCAAAAAATAGAGTGGTCATAGAGACGTGATTTGTAGCGTTTTGTCAGAAACCCACCCACTTGCCGTTGTCCGTGGGCGGACAACTGGCACGAGAATAAAAAAAAGCCCTAGTGCGAGCAAGAAGCCCACTCTAGGGGGAAAGTCTTTGGAAAAAAGTAAAAACCCAAAGACAAGATGATTATACTCAATTGTAGTTTACTGTCAAGCACATTTCCCAAAGATTTTTCAAGAATAGCTTTTTTGTTGTCCCAGCTTGATTTCACAGTAAATCAAAAAGAAGACTTGAAGTGCTTTAACCAACAATATTGTTAATTTGAATAAAAAAAACCGTACAAGTGTACGGCTTTTTTACAAAACAATTTTAAATATAAAGGTTAAGTTTTTCCACGAGCACTTCTTTTGGAACTGCACCGATTATCTTATCTACTTCTTTGCCATCTTTGAATATGATGAGTGTTGGAATACTCATAACACCAAACTGCCCTGCAGTGTCGGGGTTTTCATCGACATTTACTTTCCCAACTTTGGCTTTGCCTGTGAATTCTGTTGCAATCTCTTCTACTACTGGACCAACAACGCGGCATGGACCGCACCATGGTGCCCAGAAGTCTACAAGTGCGACACCTGAAGATTTAAGAATTTCATTTTCAAACGTGGCGTCGGTGAGGGTTATCTCAGCCATGAGTTCTCCTTATGATCTTGTTTTGGCTTTCAGCATACCAACTTAGTTGTTAATTGTCACTACACCTAAACTGAACCTCCTACCACTTTGACC